>DASTHD010000025.1:0-8826 GCA_035605555.1 Gaiellaceae bacterium | reverse complement strand
GCGGAGGTGACCCGATGGTCGCGCAGCGTCCAGGCGAGCGCCAGCTGCGCGAGCGTCTGCCCCCGGCCGCGTGCGAGCTCGTTCAGACCGCGGATCTTCTCCAGCGCCTCGTCCGTGAGCAGCTCCGGCGAGAGCGTGCTCTCGCGCGAGGCGCGGGAGCCCTCGGGGATCCCGTCGAGGTACTTGTCGGTGAGCATCCCCTGCGCGAGCGGCGAGAAGACGATGCACCCGAGGCCCAGCTCCTCGAGCGTGTCGAGCAGGTCGTCCTCGATCCAGCGGTTCAGCATCGAGTACGACGGCTGGTGGATCACGAACGGCGTCCGGAGCTCGCGGAGAATGGCGGCCGCCTCGGCCGTCTTCGCCGCCGAGTAGGACGAGATGCCGACATAGAGCGCCTTCCCCTGGCGCACGGCCGTATCGAGCGCCCCCATCGTCTCCTCGAGGGGCGTCTCCGGGTCGAACCGGTGCGAGTAGAAGATGTCCACGTAGTCGAGCCCCATCCGGCCGAGGCTCTGGTCGAGGCTCGCGAGCAGGTATTTCCGCGAGCCCCACTCGCCGTACGGTCCCGGCCACATGTCGTACCCGGCCTTGCTAGAGACGATCAGCTCGTCGCGGTACGGGGTGAAGTCGGCTCGGAAGAGCCGCCCGAAGTTCTCCTCGGCCGAGCCGTACGGCGGCCCGTAGTTGTTCGCGAGGTCGAAGTGCGTGATCCCGCGGTCGAAAGCGCGCCTGAGGATCGCCTGCTGGGTCTCGAGGGGCCGGTCGTGGCCGAAGTTGTGCCAGAGCCCGAGCGAGATCGCGGGGAGCAGCAGGCCGCTCCGGCCGGATCGCCGGTACGGCATCGGCTCGTAGCGGTCCTCGCGCGGGACGTAGGTCATGCCGCCGAACGGTAGAGCGCCTCGATCGTCCGCGCCTGCGCGACCGCGTCGTCGCGGCCCAGGAGCAACGTCGCCTCGCCGCGGATCGCGCCGCTGACGTTGTCGAGCTCGAGCAGGTACGAATCGACGTGCTCGACGACCATCTGCTCGACGGCGCCGTCACGGCGCAGCTCGATGCCGGGGTCGGTGATGACGAACGGTTTGGTGACGAAGAGGCTCCCGTCCTCGCCGATCAGCTCGAGCTCCGCGCGCCGCGGAACGACGAAGCCGCAGTCGAAGTGCGACACGACCCCGTTGGCCTGCCTCAGCGTCCCGGCGAAGACGACGTCGACGCCCGTCGGCCCGACGTACTGCTCTCCCGCCACGCTCTCCGGCTCACCGCCGAACAGCCGGATTGCGCTGACGCAGTAGCAGCCGACGTCCATCATCGCGCCGCCGTCGAGCTCGGGGTCGAACCGCGCGTCGCCCGGGCTGCGCTCGACCGCGAGTGGGAAGCTGAACGCCGCACGGACCAGCCGCAACGGCCCGATCGCTCCTTCCTTGACGAGCTCGACCAGGCGCTCGGTCTGAGGATGGTGTCGCCACATGAAACCCTCCGAGAGGACGAGCCCCCGCGACTCCGCGAGGTCGAAGGCCCGTTCGACCTCGTCGGCACGTCGGGACATCGGCTTCTCGCACAGCACGTGCTTCCCCGCCTCGAGCGCCCTCATCGTCCATTCGATGTGCAGCCCGTTCGGCGGCGAGACGTAGACCGCGTCGATCTTCTCGTCTGCGAGCAGCGCGTCGTAGCTCCCGTGTGCTCGGGCGAGCCCGTGCTCCCGGGCATACGACTCGGCCCGTGCCGCGTCACGACTCCCGACCGCGACGACCTCGGCTCGGTCGGACTGCTCGGCCGCGGCGAGGAGCTTGAGGTTGATCGGGGCGGTCGAGAGGAGTCCCCAGCGAACGCTCACGCCTCGGGCTCGTCCTTCGTCATCGCTTGCTCGAGCTCGGCCTGCGTTGCGCCGGTCATGATCGCGACGGCCTCCGACATCGTGTGCGACTGGGGGGTCACCACGGCGACGCGCTTGCCGAGCCGCATGATCAGGATCCGGTCGGCCAGCTCGAACACGTGCGGCATGTCGTGGCTGATGATGATCACCGGGAGCCCCCGCTCACGAACCCGAAGGATCTGGTCGAGCACCTGCCGGGTCTCATTCACCCCGAGGGCGGCCGTCGGCTCGTCCATGATCGCGAGCCGGCGCGCCCACTTTGCCGCCCTCGCCACTGCGACGCCCTGGCGCTGCCCGCCGGAGAGGCTCTCGACTGGGACGCTGATCGACTGGATCCCGATCCTGAGCTCCGCGAGGTGCGTCGAGGCCTCGCGCCGCATCCGGCGCTTGTCGAGCAGGCGAAGTCCGAGGCCGAGCGGGCCGCCGTAGCGCGCCTCGCGGCCGAGAAAGATGTTCGATGCGATGTCGAGAGAGGGCGCCACCGCAAGATCCTGGTAGACGGTCTCGATCCCCGCGCGCCGGGCGTCTGCGGGCGTCCGGAAGCGCACGTGCTGCCCGTCCAGCCGGATCTCCCCGTCGTCGGGTTGCAGCGCGCCCGACAGCGCCTTGATCAGCGTCGACTTGCCGGCGCCGTTGTCGCCGATGATCGCCACGATCTCGCCGGGGTAGAGCTCGAAGTCGGCGCCGTCGAGGGCAACGACCTGCCCGTAGCGCTTGTACAGTCCGCGGGCCTCCAGAATCGGAGCCGGCGAGCTCACGCGCGGCTCCGATGGGTGAGCTGGTCGACGGAGACGGCCAGGATCACGAGCACGCCGGTCACGAAGTACTGCCAGACCACTTCGACGCCGATCAGGGTCAGGCCGTTCCGGAAGACGCCGACGACGATCGCGCCGATCAGCGTGCCGATCACGCTGCCGCGTCCGCCGAAGAGGCTGGTCCCGCCGAGGACGACTGCGGTGATCGCGTCGAGGTTCTCGGTCGTCTGCCCTGCGTTCGGATCGCCGAGCTCGGTGCGCCCCACCAGGAGCAGCGCGGCGATCCCGTAGGTGAGGCCGGCGAGCACGTAGACGCTCAGCAGGACGCGGCTGACCTTGATCCCCATCAGGCGCGCGGCCTCGAGGTTGTCGCCGACGGTGTAGACGTGGCGCCCCCACGCCGTCTGGGTGAGCGCGTACCACGCGATCCCGAACAGCACGAACATGAGCACGACGCCGTAGGTGACCTCCGTGCCGCGGATCGTGAAGGTCCGGCCGAAGAAGAGCAGCTGGCTCGGGAGCTCGGAGTACGTCTCGTCGTTCGAGTAGACGTGCGTGAGGGCGAAGGCGATGTTGAGCGTGCCCAGCGTCACGATGAAGGCAGGCAACTTCAGGCTCGTGACGAGGCCGCCGTTCAGCAGCCCGAACGCGACACAGGCGAGGATCCCGAGCCCGATCGCAACGAGCGGGTTCACGCCGTTCACGACGGCGAGCTTCGTCATCACGATCTGCCCGAAGGCCATGACGGTCGCGCAGGAGAGGTCGATCCCGGCGGTCAGGATCACGAACGTCTGGCCGATCGCGAGCACCCCGACGACCATCACCTGCTGGAGCACGAGCGAGAGGTTCTGCCCCTGCAGGAAGTTGTCGGACTTCACGGTGAAGAACGCCATCGCGAGCACGAGCGCGATGAACGGGCCGACCGTCGGCGTGCCGAGCACGCGGCGCGCGAGCTGGAGCGAGCGTTGCGTCGTGGTCACGGGCCGCACCGGCTCTTCGGAGACGACACCGGGGCGCATCACGCGCCCCGGTTCGTCCTGGAGGTGACTGGATCTAGCCCCAGCAGTTCTTGAGGCCGTAGGCGACGGTCTTGGACGGGACGCCGGTTTTCGCCGTCTTGGCGATCAGGTTCACGCCGGTGTCCGTGTAGCCGTGCACTTTCTTCCCGGTCTTGGCGTAACGCACGACGGCGCTCACGCCCATCGACGCCATCCGGAGCGGATACTGCTGCGAGGTCGCGTCGATGATCCCGGCCCTGACGTTGCGGACGCCGGCGCAGCCGCCGTCCACCGACACGATCACGGTGCCGGCCGTGGTCTTGCCCGCGTTCTTGAGGGCGTTCCACGCGCCGACGGCGCTGGGCTCGTTGATCGTGTAGACGACGTCGATGTTGGAGTTCTTCTGGATGCAGTTCTCCATCGCGGTCTGCGACGGCGCCGTCTGGCCCTGACCGTTGCCGACACACGCGATCTGAGGATTCGAGCCCTTGATTCCGAAGCCCTTGAGGAAGCCGTTGTGCCGCAGCGCTCCCACCGAGGAGCCCGCGTGCTCGTCGAGCATCGCGATCGTCACCGTCCTGCCCTTCGTCGCCGCACGCGCGTACTTGCCGATCAGCACGCCGGCGTTGAAGTTGTTCGTGGCGAAGAGGGCGTCGACGGCGGTCGTCGGGTTCGTCGGCGAGTCGAGCGCGATCACGAGCACGCCCGCCTTCCTCGCCTTCTTGATCGCCGCGTTTTCGGCCTTCGCGTCGGCGACCGTGATCAGGATGCCCTTGTATCGGGCGGTCGTCATGTTCTCGATCGCCGCAATCTGGCTCGCGTTGTCCGAGCTGTTCTTACCGGCGGCGTACTTCAGTTCGGCGCCGAGCTTCTTCGCCTGAGCGGTGGCCCCGGCCTTCATCTTCACGAAGAACGGGTTCGTGACGTCCTTCGTGATCAGGCCGACCTTGATCTTGGCCTCGCTCTTCGAGTTCCTCGCGCCTGCGACGCTCGCCATCACGGCGCTCGCTGCGAGCACGAGAACGGACGCCAGAACCAGCAGGCCAGCAGCCCAGCGTCCCTTTCCCCCCGCGGTTCGGTCACGCATTCCTGCCTCCCTTGTCCGTGGTAGTGGTAGCGATAACACAGTTCCGGGCGGGTAGTCAAGCCGTAAGGGATTGCAGAACACCCGGACGCGTGTTACTGATCTCATAGAGACCATGGTTCCGACGCCCGCGACGGTGACGATCAAGGATGTGGCCCGCCGCGCGGGGGTGTCTGCGATGACGGTGTCGCGCGTGATCAACGGCAGCGCACGGGTGCACCCCGAGACGAAGCGGCGGGTCGAGGACTCGATCGCCGCGCTCGGGTACGTGCCGAGCCGGCTCGCGCGCGGCCTCATCCGCCAGAAGACGGGGACGCTCGCGCTGATCGTCCCGGACGTCGCGAACCCGTTCTTCACGCTGATCGTCCGCGGCGCCGAGGATGTCGCGCGGAGAGCCGGCTACCGGATGATCCTCTGCGACACGCGAGCGGACCTCGCAATCGAGCGCGAGGTGATCGAGGAGATGATCGCGCACCGGGTCGAGGGGATCGCGATCGCCCCGGTCAGCGACCGCTCCCGCCCGCACCTCGAGCGTCTGCGGAACTTCGGAATCGACTTCGTGCTGGTCGACCGGACCGTGTCGGGCGTCGAGCAGGACGTCGTGCACGGTGACAACTCCGCCGGGGCTCGGCGACTTGTCCGGCACCTGCTCGACCTCGGCCACCGCCGGGTCGGATTCATCGTCGAGTCGGACGACGTCTCCACGGCCCGTGACCGCCACCAGGGCTACCGCGACGCGCTACAGGAAGCTGGCCTGGACCTCGACCCGGCGCTGATTGCTCGCGCGCCGGCCGTTCCCGAGGGAGGATTGCACGCGATGCGGCGCCTCCTGGAGGTCGATGATCCCCCGACCGCCGTGTTCGCGGTCAACAACCTCGTGGCGCTCGGGGCGATCGAGGCGGTTCGAGCGCAGGGCCTCGAGGTGCCGGACGACGTCGCGCTCGTCTGCTTCGACGACATCGAGCACGCTTCCCGGCTCTACCCGTTCCTGACCGTGATGGCGCAGCCGGCCGAGACGCTCGGCACGATCGGGACGCAGCTCTTGCTCGACCGGATCGAGGGCCGCGCATCAGACCAGGCGCGGGTTGTCGTGCTCCCCGCCCAGTTCCTCGTCCGGCGCTCCTGCGGTGGCGCCGCGGCATGACTGTCTACGGCGGCATCGAGACCGGCGGCTCCAAGTGGGAGTGCGCGATCGGCACCGGGCCCGACGACGTCAAGGCGGAGGTCACGATCCCGACGACGAGCCCCGAAGAGACGATCGAGAGGGCGATCGCCTTCTTCGAACAGGAGGGGCCCCTCGCGGCTGTTGGCGTCGGCTCGTTCGGGCCCATCGACAAGAAGCCGGGGTCGCCGACGTGGGGCTTCATCACCTCGACTCCGAAGCCGGGGTGGGCCGATACCGACGTCGGTCAGGCGGTCCGCCGGCGCCTCGGCGTCCCGGTCGGCTTCGACACGGACGTGAACGCCGCAGCTCTCGGGGAGCATCGCTGGGGCGCCGCCCAGGGTCTCGAGACGTTCTGTTACGTGACCGTCGGCACCGGGATCGGCGGCGGCGGCATGATGCACGGCGAGCTCCTCGACGGCCTCGTGCATCCGGAGGTCGGGCACATGCGCATCCCCCACGACCGCGAGCGGGATCCGTTCGACGGCATCTGCCCGTTCCACGGTGACTGCTGGGAAGGCCTCGCGTCCGGGCGCGCGATCGACGCGCGCTGGAGGGGCACGGAGCCGGATTGGGAGCTGCAGGCGCACTACCTCGCACTCGGGCTCGTTTCCGTGACCTTCGTGCTCTCGCCCGAGCGGATCGTGATCGGCGGCGGCGTGATGCGCGCGCCGGGTCTTCTGGAGCTCGTCCGGGGCGAGATCGCCGCACTCTTGAACGGCTACCTGCTCGCGCTACGGACCGAGGACGGCCTGCGCGACTACGTCACCCCGCCGACACTCGGCTCCCGCTCCGGTGTGCTCGGGGCGATCGCGCTCGCCGAACGCGCAGCGCCCTAGGCTGTCGGCGCCATGGCCGCGCCGTCGCAGATCTCCGAGCACGTCTGGTGGCTGCCGAAGGCACCGCCGGACCGCCCGTGCCTCTGCGTCGTGACCGGCGCGCGCCGGACGCTCTGGCTCGACGCCGGCTCGTCCGAGCGGCACACACGGGAGCTGCTGGCTGCGGCGCCGGCACCGGACCTGGTCGGGCTCACCCACTCGGACTGGGACCACGTCGTCGGAGCGTCAGCCCTGGACTGTCCGGTGATTGCGCACGAGCTCACCGCCGCCGCCCTCGTCCGCCTTGCAACCGCCGACTGGAGCGACGAGGGCCTCGACGACCGGGTCGCGGCAGGAGAGCTACTGCAATGGCACGTGGACGACATCCGCGTGGAGCTCGCATCCCCACGCAAGGTCACGATCGTGTCCGCGGACATCATCTTCCGCGAACGCCTCGACGTCGACCTCGGCGACGTCAGGGTTCATCTGCGTCACGTCGGTGGCGACCACGCGCCGGACTCCACGGTGATGTTCGTCGAGCCGGACCGGCTGCTCTTCCTCGGCGACGCCCTCTACGAGATCCCCTCGGGGGGCTACACGAAGGCAAAGCTGGAGCCGCTTGTCGCAGAGATCCGCTCGTTCGACGCCGAGGCTTTCGTCCTCGGCCACAGCGAAACGGTCCTGTCCCGCGACGAGCTCGAGACCTTCGTCGCGGAGGCGCTCGAAACCGCCGCGTAGGACCGAACCGACCCGGGATGCCCGGCGAATCAGTCGGGAAGCAGAGACCGCGACAAAGGAGTTCTCGATGCGCTTCATCCCGACGAAGTTCCACGCGCCGCTCGACTACATCGTCGGCGCCGCGCTCATCGCCGCTCCGTGGATCTTCCAGTTCTCGGACAACACGGCTGCCACAGTCGTCCCGATCGTCCTGGGAGTCGGCCTGATCGCCTACAGCCTGTTCACGAACTACGAACTGGGCGTCTGGAAGGTCGCTCCGATGGCCGTCCACAACCTGATCGACATCGCGGCCGGCGCGCTGCTCGCCGCCTCGCCCTGGCTCTTCGGCTTCGCCGACGAGTCGGCCAACGTCTGGCTGCCGCACGTGATCGTCGGCCTAGCCGCCATCTTCCTCGGCCTGACGACGATCCAGCAGGGATACAGCTACCGCAAGTCCAGGTCGCCCAGCACGGCGGCCGGCTAGCTCCTCTCGACGCTCGCGGCGGGCGAAAGCCCGCCGCGGCGCCACCGCTCGGCGGCACGGCAGCCGCCGGACGGCCAAACCCGCGCGTGGCCGGACGCTAGCGTGCCGGTCGTGGATCTGGAAGCTCTCGAGCGGATGCTCGCCGAGCGGGGCGAGCCCGCGTTCCGCGCCAGGCAGGTGTGGGAGTGGGCCGCGCGCGGCGTTTCCGGCTACGAGGAGATGACGAACGTCCCGCGGGCGCTACGGCGGGAGCTCGCCGACTCCGTGCCGTTCTCGTCGCTCGCCGTCGAGGACGAGGCGGTCGCCGCGGACGGGACCGTGAAGACGTTGTTCCGCACGGCCGACGGCCACCCCGTCGAGGCGGTGTTGATGCGCTACAGGCGAGGCCGCCGGTCGGTCTGCGTCTCGTCGCAGTCGGGCTGCCCTTTGACCTGCACGTTCTGCGCCACGGGGCAAATGCGGTTCGGGCGGAACCTGACACCGTGGGAGCTCCTCGAGCAGGCGCTCCACTTCCGCCGGATCGAGGCCGTCGACCACCTCGTGTTCATGGGGATGGGCGAGCCGTTCTTGAACTACGACGCGGTCGTGGCGGCTGCGCGGCGGCTGCCAGAGCTCGGGATCACGCACCGCCGCACGACGGTGTCGACCGTCGGCTGGATGCCCGGGCTGACGAGGTTCGTCGACGAGGTCGAGGAGCCGATCCGGCTGGCGATCTCGATCCACGCTGCGGAGAGCGGCCTCCGGTCCGAGCTGATGCCCGTCAACGACCGCTACCCGCTCCCGAGTGTGCTCGAGGAGTGCCGGCGGTACTTCGAGCTCCGGCGCCGCAAGGTCTTCGTCGAGTACGTGATGCTGGCCGGCGTCAACGACACGCCCGGGCATGCCCAGGAGCTCGCGGCTCTCCTCGAGCCGCAAGTGTTCAAGGTCAACCTGATTCC
>DASTHD010000020.1:0-2097 GCA_035605555.1 Gaiellaceae bacterium | reverse complement strand
GGTCGCCACGAATCCGTTCGCGCTGATCTTCGTGCTCCCCTCGCTGCACGCTTGGCTCTGGCTTCCGCAGGTGCGCTACCACCGCCTCTGGGTTCGCGCGGCCGTGCTCGCGGCAGGCCTCAGCGGACCGCTCCTCCTTCTGGGCTCATTTGCCTGGCGCTTCGATCTCGGAGCCGACGCGCCGTCGTACCTGCTCCGACTCACCGCCGTCGGATATGTGCCGATCCCCTCGCTCCTGATCGGGCTCGCCTGGCTCGCGGCCGCTGGTCAACTCACAGCAGTGAGCTTCGGACGCTACGCCCCGTATCCGAGCGCGCGCGAACGTCCCCCGCGCGGTCCCATTCGGGAGGTCGTTCGCCGGCTGCTCCTGCTCGCGCTTGGCCCCCGCCGCCGGCAGGCAGCGCTCAAGCGAGCCGCAGGTAGCTGACCGACGCCCCCGCCGCCAGCTCCTCGTCGCCGGCCGGCACGAGGACGAGCGTGTCCGCGCCCGCCGCGCGGGCGATCATGTGCGACTCCTGGCCGGTCACCGCCTCGAGCTCGACCTCTCCGTCGACGATCCGCGACCGCGCACGCACGAGCTCCGTCCGCGCAGGGTTGGGACGAACGCTCCGTGCGAGCCGTCCCGGCTCGAACCGGGGGAGCGGTTCCGCAACGCCTTGGAGCGCAAGGACGGCCGGGCGCACGAACAGCTCGAAGCAAACGAGCGCCGAGACCGGATTCCCGGGCAGCCCGAAGACGAGCGTCCGCCCGCGCACGCCGAACCAGAGCGGCTTCCCCGGCTTGACGGCGACGCCCCAGAGGACCTCCTCGACCCCAAGCTCGCTGCCGACCGCGCGAACGAGGTCGTGTGGCCCCACGGAAACGCCACCGGACGAGACGAGCACGTCGCCCTTAAGCCCCGCCTCCAAAGCGGCTCGATGCGCAGTCTCGTCGTCCGCCACGGGCTCAAGCCGCTCGACCTCGGCCCCGGCGGACGCCAGCTGCGCCTCCAGCAGAACCCCGTTCGCCTCGTAGACCTGGCCGGGCTCGAGCTCGGCTCCTGGGGGCCGAAGCTCTGTGCCCGTCGCGAGAACGGCGGCCCGCGGTCGCTTCGCGGCAGCAATGTCAGGGACGCCGGCGGCGGCGAGCGCGCCGAGCTGAGCGGGCCCGAGCCGCATGCCGAGGGGAACGACGACCTCGCCCGCGCGGACGTCGCCTCCCCGCGGACGGATATCGGCTCCCGCGTCGACCCGATCGGCAATCTCGATCTCGTTGTCATGTTCGACAACATACTCGATGGGGATGACGGCATCCGCTCCCTCTGGAACCGCGCCCCCCGTCGCGATCGCCATGGCCTCGCCGGGAGCCAGTGGGCGCCGCGCCGGCCGTCCGGCCGCGATGCGCTCGACGACCGGCAGCTGCCCGGGGGTATCGGCAGCCCGCAACGCAAAGCCGTCCATGGCCGATGAGTCGAACGGCGGCAGGTCGACACGAGACTCGACGTCAGCAGTCGTGACTCGCCCGGCGGCGTCCCTGAGGGCCACGTCCTCGCTGGGCAGCGGAACGACGCGTTCGAGAATCCGACGCTGCGCCTCCTCGAGCGACAAGAGCTCCTCCACCGCATGCATAAGCTACTGCCGTGATCTCCGTCGTCGTCCCGGTCCACGACGAGGAACGGAGCGTCGAGCCGCTCTACGAGGAGCTTCGCGCCGCCCTCGAGCCGCTCGGCCGTCCCTGGGAAGCCGTCTTCGTCGACGACGGGTCAGCCGACGGCTCCTTCGCAGCCCTGACGCGGCTCCACGCCTCGGCGCCGAACGTCTCGGTCGTGCGCCTTCGCCGGAACTTCGGCAAGGCCGCGGCACTCGCCGCCGGCTTCCGGCACACCGAGGGCGATGTCGTGGTGACGATCGACGCGGACCTCCAGGACGACCCTGCAGAGATCCCGCGACTCCTCGCCAAGCTCGACGAAGGTTTCGACCTCGTCTCCGGCTGGAAGGCCCACCGGCGCGATCCGCTCACGCGGCGCTTGCTCTCCCGGATCTTCAACGGCGTCGTCGGACGCGTGTCAGGCCTCCGACTGCACGACCTGAACTGCGGCCTGAAGGCCTACCGGGCCGA
>DASTHD010000165.1:0-11239 GCA_035605555.1 Gaiellaceae bacterium | reverse complement strand
CCGATGCCCCACGCGATAGCCCGCGACGAGTAAAGGAGAGTCACCGGGACAGCTCTGCGGCCGCTGAGCTCGAACTTCAGCCATGGCCGCCACCCTTCGAGTCGTCATCGGTGCCCTCGCGGCATCCACAGCAGCAGTCGTCCTTGCCGGCCCGGCGTCCGCCGCCGTCGGCACGCCAACGCTTCTCTCCCCGGCCGCCGACACGTCCGTCCAGGCACTTCCCCCGTTCGCTTGGACCGGGGTCGCGGGGGCCGAGAAGTACGAGTTCGCGGTCGCCGCCGACGCCGGCTTCAACTCGCCGGTGCTCGGCGCGGGGGAGGGGCAGTTCTTCACGCGCAACTCGCGCGCGACGGTCAAGAAGACCCTGCCGAACGGCACGTATTGGTGGCGCGTCCGCGCCATCGCGCCAGGAGGCGCCGTCTCGCCGTGGACGGCGCCTCGGCCGCTTCGCAAGACCTGGAACACGCCACCGACGCTCCTGTCCCCGACGAACGGCGCCGTCGCCGTTCACCCGACGAACCCGCTCGTCCTCAAATGGGCGGCCGTCCCGGGCGCGGCCAGGTATCTGGTCACGATCGCAACCGACCCGTCCCTGGGGTCGGCCGTGCTGGCGCAGTCGAACATCGAGACGCGGGGTACGGTCTACGCGCCGCGCGCGATGCTGCTGCCGCCCGGCACCTACTACTGGGGAGTCGTCCCGATGGACGCGCAGGGCAACCGCGGCGCGTCGTCGGCAGTCGGCGCGTTCACATGGGTCTGGCCGACTGCCGCGGCAACGTCGATCGGCGACCTCCGCGTCGACCCCGAGGTCTACGACCCGCAGTTCAGCTGGGACGCCGTTCCGGGCGCCGCGAAGTACGAGCTCGAGATCAACCCGACACAGGACTTCGCGCCTGGCTCGAAGGTCTGCTGCACGGGCACGCTGATCGCGAACAGCTACGCGCCGACCACGATGCTCCGGGACAACACGTACTACTGGCGCGTCCGGTCGCTCGACGCGTTCGGGAACGCCGGTGAGTGGAACGTCGGTTCGTCATTCACGAAGACATTCGACAAGGTCCCTCCGGTCTCCGCGCCGAGCGTCAAGAACCTCCACCTGCGGGACAACCTGAGCGATCCCGGGAGCGACGTCGACGGGGGGACGCCCGGGTACCAGACCTACGTCCCGGTCGTGACCTGGGACCCGGTTCCCGGCGCCTCGAGCTACGAGGTCGACGTCTTCCCGTTCGAGCTCGGGATGTGCAACTGGTCGTCCGGGGCGCTCGACCACTGGCACTCGCAGACGGCGACGAATGCCTGGACGATGCTCGGCTTCTCCTGGAACAACGTGAAGCCGTACGCGGACGCGCGCCCCGTCGCGAGCGAGGCGTTCCATCCTGACTTGAACGACGAGTACTGCGTCCGCGTTCGAGCCCGGGCCGACCGCGCCGGCGAGTTCGGCTCGTCCGAGGTCTACGGCGACTACACGTACATCAACGGCGGCACCGCGCCGGCCTTCGAGTGGGCGGGACCGCCGCCGGGCGGCTCCTGCTCGCCGAGCTGCGTCCCCGGCAACCTCGGCTCCGGGGACTACCTCTTGCCGGCGACCGGTGTTACGACGACGCGGATGCCGTACTTCACCTGGAAGCCGATGGCGGGCAAGCAGTCCTACTTCGTCCTCGTAGCGAAGGACCCGTCGTTCAGCAACATCGTCGACTACGCGTTCACCCAGCTTCCGGCGTATGCGCCGCGCGGCCCGAACTGGATCATGACCTACGCCGACGAGACGACCCTGTACTACTGGGCCGTCCTCCCGGCGACGAGCGTCAACGGCTCAGGGGCTGTCGGCGACCCGCTCCAGGCGGCGCCGCCGAACTTCCGCAAGGAGTCCAACCCGCCGCTGCTGACGGCTCCGGCGACCGCGTCGGACGTCGTCGGTCAGCCGGTCTTCCGGTGGTCACCGGCCGAGGGCGCGCGGAGGTACAAGCTCCAGGTCTCGCAGGACCCGAGCTTCGGGACGCTCCTCGACGACGTCTCGACGGCAGCCACGGCCTACACGAGCAACAAGGCCTACCCGGCCGACACGCTGCTCTACTGGCGGGTCCGGGCGGATGACGAGAACCTGACCGGCCTCCGCTGGTCGTCCGTCGGGTCGTTCCAGCGCCGCCTACCGGTGCCGTCACCTCACTTCGACGCACTCGCCGGCGAGATGTTCCCCGTGATGTCGTGGAATCCGGTGCCGGGCGCCGTCTCGTACCGCCTCGCCGTGGACGAGGCCGACGGCGACCACAACGAGTTCGACGACTTCCGGTCCGCGGCAGCAGCCTTCGTGAAGATGACCGGGACGGGCGTCACCGGCATCCGCGTCCGCGCCAACTTCCCGACGAACACCACGGCGGTCACCCCCGGGCCGTGGTCGGGCACCGTGTACCACACGCGGACCGTCGGCGAGCCCACGGGTGCGAAGACCGACGCGACCGTCGACCACGTCCTCCTCAGCTGGGATCCGAAGCTCGGGACGAAGCAGTACCGCGTCGTCGTCGCTTCGCGCGAGGACTTCTCCGAGCAGGTGGAAGATGTCAGGACCGACAACACGAGCTACGCGCCGCCGCTCCTCCTCGGGAGGTACGTGACCGGCGGCACGTTCTGGTGGAAGGTCGCCGCGGTGGACGAGGACTCGAACATCGGCGACTTCACCAGGCCGCAGTCGTTCAGCGTCAAGGGCGGCTCGGTGGTGCGGACGACCCAGCGCCTGACGCTGAGTGCCAAGGCCCGCCTTCGGGTAAAGAGGCTCCGCCGGTTCGTCGTGACCGTGAAGGCCGGCGGACGACCGATTCCGGCCGTGCGGGTGCGGGCGTACGGCGCCGGCCTCGTCACCAGGTGGCGCGCGACGAACAAGCGAGGCCAGGTCGTCTTCCGCCTGAAGCCGAGGACGAAGGGCTTCCTCTTCCTCCAGGCGACGAAGCCCGGCTACCTCACGGGCACCGGAAGGCTCCGGGTCCGCCGCTAGCCGGCGTCGAGGACGACGTCGGCGCTCGCCGAGAACACGAGCGCGTCGAGGAGATCGGCGCGCTCGACGCCCCTGAGCGTGGGGTGGTCCTGGTCGATCTCGATCTCCGGCCAGGAGTCGAGTCCCAGCGCGGCCGCGCCCTCGTCCGCGCCGAAGCAGAGGAGCGTCTCGACGTCGCAGACCTCGCGGCGAAGGGTCGATCTCCGGGCGGTCGTCTCGAGCTCCCTGAGCTCCTCGAACGGGTCGATCCGAACGTTGGAGTCCGACCCGATGCAGATGCCGATGCCGCGTTCCCGCAGCCGCTCCAGTGGGGCAAAGCCGTCACCGAGGTTCGCCTCGGTGGTGGGGCAGAGGCACACGCGCGAGCCTGAGGCGGCAAGCAGGTCGAGCTCCCCGTCGTCGGCGTGCGTGCCGTGGACGACCGTCGTCCTCGGGCCGAGAATCCCGGTCCTGTCGAGCAGCTGGATCGGTCGGACCCCGTGCTCGGCGAGGCACTCCTCGATCTCCCGCGGCTGCTCGTCGGCGTGGATGTGGAGCCCCAGTCCCTCACGTTCGCCGTAACGGGCCACCTCTTCGAGCCAGTCCGCCGGACACGCGCGGACGGAGTGCGGGGCGAGACCGACGCGGATGCCGTCCGCGCGCAGCTGGTCTACCTGCCGGAGGTAGTCGCCGACCGAGCCCTGCCGGAACCGGGCCGTGCCACCTCGGGCATACGCCGTCAGCAGCAGCGTGATCTCGATCTCCGCCTCGCCGGCCGCGTCGAAGGCGGCACGAGCCTCGTCGGCGCCGAGGTAGTGGAACTCGCCGACGGCCGTGTAGCCGGCAGCCCGCATCTCGCGGTACGTGTCGGCGTACTCGGAGCGGACGGTCTCTGGCGTGTGCCGCTCCGCCTCGGCGATCATCGCGTCGCGCCAGGCCCAGAAGTCGTGGCCGGTGCGGCGTCCGCGCAGCGCGCGCTGGAAGGCGTGGCTGTGCACGTTGACGAAACCGGGGAGGACGACCGGGTCGGCCATGGTATCGGAACTATCCTTGACCCATGGCCGAGCGCGTCGTCTCCGTCCGGTTGGCACAGCTCCCGAATGCGCTGACCATCGCCCGTTTCGCCGCGATCCCGGTCTTCATCCTGCTGGAGGCGCCCGTGGACGACGGAAAGAGCTGGGCGGCGGCCATCGTCTTCGTGGCGGCGGCGATCACGGACCAGGTGGACGGCTGGCTGGCCCGCCGGTGGCACGTGGAGTCGCGGTTCGGCACGGTTGCCGACCCGCTCGCCGACCGCCTGATGATCGACACCGCGGTCGTGCTCCTCTTCCTCCACGACCGGCTGCCCTGGCCCGCGTTGCTCCTGATCCTGGCGCGGGACGTTGTGCTCGTGGGCGGCTACAAGCTCGTCGCGCCGCGCGGCTACGAGCTCCACGTGAGCTTCGTCGGCAAGCTCGCGACCTGGATCCTCTACGCCTCGCTCGCGCTGATGCTGGTCACGAGCCAGGGCGCGGACGTCCCGTACGTCCTGTTCTGGACCGGCCTCGGTCTCTCGCTCGTCGCCGGCGCGTTCTACGTCGCCGGCGCGGTCAGGGGGCGCGCGTGAAGGCCGTCGTGATGGCGGGCGGGGAGGGGACGCGGCTGCGGCCGCTGACCTCGAACCAGCCGAAGCCGATGGTGCCGATCGTCGGGAAGCCCTGCATCGAGCACATCATCGAGCTGGCGCGGAAGCACGGTTTCGGGGAGGTGATCGTCACCCTCGCCTTCCTGCCGCAGGCGATCCGGAGCTACCTCGGCGACGGGAGCTCGCTCGGCCTCGACATCGGGTACTCCGTGGAGGAGTCCCCGCTCGGAACGGCCGGCTCGGTCGGCCTGGCGCGCGACCAGCTCGACGAGACGTTCCTCGTTATCTCGGGCGACGCCCTCTGCGACTTCGACCTGACCGACCTCGTCCGCTTCCATCGCGAGAAGGGCGCGGCGGCGACGATCGCGCTCAAGTCGGTCGAGAACCCGCTCGAGTTCGGGATCGTCGTCACGGACGAGGACAGCCGCGTCGAGCGGTTCCTGGAGAAGCCGTCCTGGAGCCAGGTCTTTTCCGACACGATCAACACCGGCGTCTACGTGGTCGAGCCCGACGTGCTGAAGCTCGTCCCGACCGACCGGCCGTACGACTTCTCGAAGGAGCTCTTCCCGCTCCTGCTCGAGATGGGCAGGCCGGTGTACGGCTACGTCGCCGACGGCTACTGGCAGGACATCGGCAACCTCGAGCAGTACCGCCAGGCGAACTTCGACGCGCTCGACGGACGGGTCGAGCTCGAGATCCCCGGCGTGCGGATCCGCGGCAACGTCTTCGTGGGGGAGGGGGTCGAGATCGACGACTTCGACCGCATCGAGGCGCCCGCGTTCGTCGGCAACTACTGCAGGATCGCCACGGACGCAACTGTCGGGCCCTACTCCGTGCTCGGCTCGAGCGTGACGCTGCGCGAGCGCGCCCGCACGGTCTCGACCGTCGTCGACGCGTCGACCCACATCGGTCGGAGCGCGCTGATCGAGAGCGCGATCATCGGGCGGAACTGCGACATCCGGTCGCACGTGCGGATCCACGAGGACGTCGCGATCGGTGACGAGGTGCGTATCGGCGCAGAGAGCGTCGTGATGCCCGGCGTCAGGATCTACCCGTTCAAGGAGGTCGAATCCGGCTCGCGCGTGCTCGAGAATCTGATCTTCGAGTCCCGCGGCACATCGCAGCTCTTCTCCGCGGACGGCGTCTCTGGGCTCGTCAACGTCGACCTGACGCCGGAGACGACGCTCCGGCTCGCCGTGGCCTTCGGAACGGCGCTCAAGCGCGGCGCGCGGGTCGTCGCGAGCCGTGAGGCGCCGCCTCAATGCCGGATGCTCAAGCGCGCGATGATCTCGGGCCTGATCTCCACCGGGGTCGAGGTCGCCGACCTGCGCGTGCTGCCGTCGCCGGTCAGCCGCCATCTCCTGAAGAGCCACGGGTACGACTGCGGCTTCCACGTCGGGATCAGCAACCAGGATCCCGAGGTCGTGAAGATCCAGTTCTTCGAGCCGCCGGGAATCGAGCTCTCGCCGGCGATGCAGAAGGAGATCGAGAAGCACTTCACGCGACTCGAGTTCCGGCGCATGGCCGCCGCCGACGTCGCCGGCATCACGTACCCCGCCCGCGCCAGAGAGGGGTACGCAGACGACCTGCTCACCAGTCTCGACGTCGAGACGATCAAGGAGCGCGGGTTCAAGATCGTCGTGGACTACGGCTACTCGTCCGCCTCGTTCGTGCTGCCGCTTCTGCTCGGCCCGCTCGGGGTCGAGGCGGTCGCGGCCCACCAGTTCAGCTCCAACGAGCCCGCCGCCGACTCGAGCGCCCTCCACGGGCTGATCGGGCAGGCGAAGCGGCTCGTCTCCGCGATCGGCGCCGACCTCGGCGTCGTGTTCGACCGCGCGGCCGAGCGGCTGTACCTGATCGACGACCAGGCGCGCGAGATCCCGGTGGAGCAGGCGCTGCTGCTCTACCTCAGGCTGATCGGCTCGAACGGCAAGCGCGGGAAGCTCGCCTTCCCGGTGACGGTCACGAGCCTCGTCGAGGAGCTGGTGAAGGACAGCTCGCTCGAGGTGGTCCGCACGCCCGCCTCCCTCTCGGCGCTGACCGAGGCCGCCGCCGGCGACGGCGTGATCTTCGCCGGCGCGGTCGGCGGGGGCTATGTCTTCCCAGAGTTCCTGCCGGCGTATGACGCCATGGCGAGCCTCTGCAAGCTCCTCGAGCTGCTGGCGACGGTCGGCCGGCCGCTCTCCGAGCTCGTCTCGGAGCTCCCGGAGTCCCACGTCGTCCACCGCCGCGTGCCCTGCCCGTGGGCGCAGAAAGGGCTCGTGATGCGGGTGCTCACCGAGCGGCTGAAAGACCGGGACGTCGACCTGAGCGACGGGATCAAGGTGCTCGACGAGCGCGGCTGGGCGCAGGTGCTGCCCGACCCGGACGAGCCGATCGTGCACGTCTACGCTGAGGGGGCGGACGACGCGACCTCCGCCGAGCTCGAACAGGAGCTCCGCGGCCTGGTAGAAGAAGTCCTGCAGCAGGGCGAGGAGGTCCGAGCCCAGCCGTAAGCTCCATCCGAGACTCAACGTAAGGTTGACCCTTAGCTGTCCCGCTGGTTAACTGATTCCCCCGACCGAAAGGCCCCTTCGTGGAACCTCTGCCCGATCTCGCCACGCTGTCCGACGAAGACCTGAAGCAGATGATCGACGAGCTCCAGCAGCAGGAGCAGGAGATCTCGTATCGCCGCCGCCTGCTGCACGGGAAGATCGACATCCTGCGCGCCGAGCTGCAGTCGCGGCTGAAGGAGGCGGGGCCAGAGAGCATCCTGGCGCAGGTCGACCTCGACCGCCTCTCGGAGATCCTCGCCGGCAAGGCCGCGCCCCCCGCGGAGGGCTAGGCACAGCGTGAGCCACGTCTACTGCCCCGAATGCGGGTTTCAGAACCCGGAATCTGCCAACTTCTGCTCCAAGTGCGGGACCGCGCTCGTGCGCGACACCGGCGGGGCGGACACGACGATGGCCTTCACGCCGGAGGAGCTCGACGACAACGGGCCGCTCGAGGATCTCGGCGTGGAAGGCCCGGCGCTCGTCGTGCGCTCAGGGGGCGGGCGCGCCGGTGAGCACTTCGTCCCGCAGGGCGAGAGGACGACGATCGGCCGCTCGCCGGACTGCGACATCTTCCTCGACGACGTCACCGTCTCCCGGCAGCACGCGGTCCTGCGCCGGAACGGCGACAGCTTCGTGATCGAGGACCAGGGAAGCCTAAACGGCACGTTCGTCAACCGCCACCGGATCGAGAGCGCGGAGCTCGCCGACGGAGACGAGGTCCAGGTCGGCAAGTACCGCCTGACCTTCCTCCAGAAGTGAGCGCGACCGCCGTCACCGAGCAGGAGAACGGGCCGCTGACGATCGGCGCGGTCTGCACGCTCCTCCGCGAGGAGTTTCCCGACATCTCGATCTCCAAGATCCGCTACCTCGAGGACCAGGGGCTGTTGGCGCCGCGGCGGACGCCGGGCCGCTACCGGCTCTACGGGGACGAGGACGTCGAGCGGCTCCGCACGATTCTCCGCCTGCAGCGCGACGAGTTCCTGCCGCTGCGCGTGATCCGTCAGGAGCTGGCCGCCTCCACGGGCAAGGAGCGGATCCGCCGGCTCGGCCGCTCGGTCGCAGAAGGGGAAGGGGAGGAGATCGACCTCGGGCTGCTCTGTGAGCGGGCGAACGTCACGGCGTCCTTCGCGCGCGAGCTCGAGGAGTACGGGCTGATCGAGGGGCGGGTCGACGGGGGAGAGAGGCTCTATCCCGAGGGTGCGGCCGAGATCGCCGCAGTCTGCGCCAAGCTCGCGCGGTTCGGGATCGACGCTCGCCACCTGCGCACCTTCAGGACGGCAGCCGACCGCGAGATCGGGTTACTCTCGGCCATCGTGGCGCCCGCGCTCCGATCCCGGAACCCCGAGCGGCGGCAGAGCGGGGTGGAGGACCTCCAGCAGCTGGCCCAGCTGGCGCAGGAGCTCTCGCAGCTCCTGTTCTGGCGCTCGCTGCGACGAACGGCGTCCTCCTGATGGCAATCGACCTCAGAACCCGCGTCCGGGAGGTGCCGGACTGGCCGGAGCCGGGCGTCGGTTTCAAGGACATCAGCCCGCTCCTGCGCGACCCCGATGCCCTCGCGCAGACGATCTCGGAGCTCGCCGGCTGGACGCGGGAGCAGGAGCCCGACTTCGTGCTCGGCGCCGAGGCACGAGGGTTCATCCTGGGCGCTGCGATCGCGAAGGACGTGCCATGCGGCTTCGTCCCGGCGCGCCGGCCCGGGAAGCTGCCGCCGGAGACGGTCAGCGCCACCTACGCGCTCGAGTACGGCCAGAACGCGCTCGAGCTGAACGCCGACGCGATCGGCGACGGCGCCCGGGTCGTGATCCACGACGACGTCCTCGCGACAGGCGGGACGGTGGAGGCCATCGCCGGCCTCGTCGAGCACCTCGGCGGCGAGGTCGTGGGCGTGAACTTCGTGATCGAGCTGACCTTCCTCGGCGGCCGCGAGCGCCTCGATGGCTACCGGCTGCACTCCCTCATCCAGTACTAACGCCCTTTCAGGGATCCGCACGGCCGTCCGTCCGGCCGACTAGAACATGGACCGGCGATGTACGACCCGCTCACCACGAGCTATCGCTTCGCCTGTCCCGTCAGGGGCACGGCGCGGGTCCGCCTGTCGGCCTTCCGCAGCCTCGAGCGGCTGCCGGGGCCGGAGCATCCGTCGGTCTACCGGGTCCGCTTCGACTGTCCCTGCGGCGAAGAGCACGACGCGCTCGTGGCGCACGACGAGCTCGACTGGGCGCCGCTCGGCGTGGGGGGCGGGCTCTTCGTCAACCTGATGACCGACAAGACCGAGCGGGTCGAGTCCGAGCTCCTCGAGCTCGCCGCCCGGAGAATCGGAGCCGGCGACTGGCCCTGGAGCTTCTTCTGCTACGCCGAGGACGTGCCGCGGCCGATCTTCCCGTCGTCGTTCGTCGTCCTGGCGCCCGGTGCCTCGCGCGAACTGCTCGCGCTCGCAGTCGGGTGTCCGTCGTGCGGCGGCACCTCGGTGAACATCGTCTCGAGGGCCCACGTCGACCTGCCCTTCCACCACGACCGTCAAGTCGGCGTCGTCCCGCACCTGTTCGAGGCGGACGCGCTCAGAGTGGTCGAGGCGTTCCGCGCGGAGCTTTACTCAGACTCCTTCGACCTTCGGCGGCTTCACCTCGGCTGACCCTCACTCCCGCCAGGGATTTCCCGGACCGGAGGAGGGGCCGATAACGAGAGTGCCGTGAACACCGCGCCGCCCACCGACGGCAAGGCCGTCAGCCGCCTGCTCGATCACTGTGCCGGCCTAACGGGTCTCGCGGAGGCCCGCCCGGTCGCCCGCGAGCGTCTCGAGGCGGTGCTCGGAGGAGAGCTCGCGCACAGGCTGGTCGGTGCGCTCTCCGGCGATCACGGAGCCCCGGCGCGCTTGTTCGTCGACTGAGCCCTCCGCCGCGGAGTGATCTCGTCCTCCCCGAAGAGGCGCACGTACAGGAAGATCGCGCAGCCCGCGACCGCGGAGATGATGAACGCGGTCGCCCCGTCGATGCCGACGGCGAGCATGCCGAGCCAGAGGAAGAGGAAGAAGAAGACCGCCCACGCAAAGGAGGTGGCGCCGCGGTCGAAAGCCGGCAAGCGGAGGTGCATCGCCGCGATCCTAGCTGCCGTCGCCGTTATCCACAGGTTGGAAGATTGGCTGTGGAAATGTGGAAAAAAGAAAAGGTTGCAAAGAGCGGAAATTTCTGCGATCGCACCTTCTCACATCCCTTGAATCTTCGCTTGACGGACCGTAGATTCCCTCCTGCGTCGAGTACGGGACGCGAGTAGGTCGAAGCCAATCGCGGAGGCCGTAGCCGGAAGGCGAAAGTCGACGAGATTGGTGGACGAAAGTGGAATCGGCTCGGCGAAAGTTCTGCCACCGGAAGAGCTTCGGCTCAGCTGGTGGCAGAACTTATTTTTTGTGTCGGCGGAAGTCTGCGACTTCCGCCGAGGGAAAGCGGCTTTGATCCTGGAGCTTGGTAGTCGGAACCGGCCAAGCCGGTTCCTCCGCGAAGTGCGTGGGGGAGCTGGGCCGGACCTGTGTTTTCATGTTCGAACTTGACATAACGCCCGTTAGCGTGCGCTGGGCTATAGTCGCGTTCGCGCCCCGGCAGGATGCCTGACTGTCGTTTGGCGTCGCCCATCCAGTGAAAAGAACTCACCAGACCGCATGACGACTGCTGAGATCGAGAGCGTCCTCGGGAGCGAGGACCTGCGACAGCTGCTCGAAGCGGCCGAGCAAAACGGCGGCGCGATTCGCCAGCACGAGCTGCACGAGGTGCTGGAGCCCCTCGACCTCGACGCACTCGAGCTCGAGGCCTTCCGCCAGGAGCTCGAGCAGCGCGGCATCGAGGTGCTCGACGAGGAGCGCGCGCCGGAGCCGGCGCCGCCGCCCCAGCAGCCCGTGCTCGAGACCACGACCGACGCGCTACAGCTCTTCCTCCGCGAGGCCGGCCGCCATCCGCTCCTGACCGCGGCCCAGGAGGTCGAGCTCTCGAAGCGCATCGAGCGCGGCGACATGGCGGCGAAGCAGCGGATGATCCAGTCGAACCTCCGCCTCGTCGTCTCGATCGCGAAGAACTACCGCAACCAGGGCCTGCCGTTCCTCGACCTGATCCAGGAAGGGACGCT
>DASTHD010000156.1:0-9152 GCA_035605555.1 Gaiellaceae bacterium | reverse complement strand
TGAAGGCCTTCGGGCTGCCGCTCCTCCTGCTGATGGGGATCGGGCCGCTGATCGCCTGGAGGCGCGCCTCGCTACGCGGGCTCGGCCGGATCTTCGCCTGGCCCCTGGCGATCGCCGTGGCGGCCGGCCTCGTCCTGGTCGCGCTGGGCGCCGGATCCTCGATCCCCGGCCTCGTCGGCTACACGTTCTGCGCCTTCGTCCTCGCCTCGATCGGGCTCGAGTTCACGCGCGGGACACGCGCGCGACGCGCCATCTCGGGGGACTCCTGGCCGTCGGCCTTCGCGCAGCTCATCGGCCGGAACCGCCGGCGCTACGGCGGCTATGTCGTCCACGCCGCGATCGTGCTGCTTGCGATCGGCGTGATCGGCTCGAGCGCCTACGACACGACGAAGGAGCAGCGCCTCCGCGCCGGCGAGTCGCTGGCGATCGGCGACTACACGCTCACCTACCGCGGTGCGACGACCGAGCGTGCGGCGAACGCGACCGAGCTCCGCGCGCTCGTCGACGTCGAGCGCGGGGGCGAGAGCCTCGGCACGATGCGGCCCGGCAAGAACAGCTATCCGGCGGAGCAGCAGGTCTCGAACGAGGCCGCGATCCGCTCCGACCGTTTGAGCGGCGAGGACCTGTTCCTGATCGCCGAGCAGATCGGGCCGCGCTCCGTCTTCCTCAAAGTGCTCGTGAAGCCGCTCGTGAACCTGATCTGGATCGCCGGCTTCGTCTTCCTCGCCGGCTCGCTGATCGCGCTCTGGCCCGATGCGCGTGAGCAGCGCCGGCTCGCCGTTCGGTACGGCGGGCGCGAGGCGATCGCCCGGGCATGAGCGTCGAGCTTCTGCTCGGGGCGCTGCTCGCGGCGGCGGCGGTCGTCTTCGTGGCTGCTCCGTTCCTGCGCGCCGCCGACCCACCGGCGCCGCCGGAGCCCCGGCCGCAGGACCTCGTGGCGGCCGAGGAGCGCGACCGCGCGCTCGCCGAGCTGAAGGAGCTCGAGTTCGACCACCGCACGGGGAAGATCACGGACGAGGACTATCGCGCGCTCGTCCAGCCGCTCCGGCGGCGTGCGGCGCAGTCGCTTGCAAACGGCGCTTCGTTGCCTGATCGGACGGCGGAACCTCCCTCCGAGCAGCGATTTTCCGACAGTTCTCTTCCCGCCGGCCGACCGGATCGCTAGGATTCCACGCCGCGGGAGGGAGGTCCACTCCACCCGCGAACTCGGTCCTATGGCTAGACGCGTCGTCTGCTGCCTCTTCCTGCTGCTCCTCGTCGCGGCGGCGCCGGCCTCGGGCGCACTCTCCGACCGAAAGCAGAGCGTGGACGAGCGGCTCTCGGACGTGCAGGCGAGGCTGGCGGAGGCGCGGGAGCGCGAGTCGGCGCTCAGCGCGGAGATCGCCTCGGTCTCCGAGAAGATCCAGTCCCTCGAGTCGCAGGTCGGCGACGTCTCGAGCCGTCTGGCCGTCCTGGAGGACGACCTCGCACTCCACCGGCGCAAGCTCGAGGCGATCACGGAGCTCTACGAGATCCAGTCGGAGCGCCTCGCGTTTCTCCGGGGGCAGTACGACGTCTCCGTGAAGCGCCTGGGCGACCGGATGGTGGCGATCTACGAGGGCGGGGAGCCGTCGACGCTCGACGTCCTGATCGACACGCACAGCTTCACCGAGGTGCTCGACCAGCTCGACTACGTCGAGTCGATCGCCTCGCAGGATCGGAGCATCGTCAAGCACGTCAGGGGCGCCCGGGACCACATGCGCGAGCTGAAGACCCGCACGGGGAAGACGAAGAAGCGGGTCGCAGCCGTCACGCGCGTCGTCCAGATCCGCACCGACCAGGCGCGATCGCTGCGCGACCAGCTCGTCGCACGCCAAACTGGCCTATCGGCGGCCAGGCGCGACAAGCGCGCGGGCCTGGCCGCCGCACACGCCGACGCGGCACAGTTCGCGGGCGAGGCCGCGGCGCTCCAGGCCCAGAGCGCAAACCTCGCGGCGGAGATCCGCTCCGCGCAGGCTTCGGCGGCCCCGACCTACTCCACCACCGCAGGCTCGGCGCCGTCGGCGAGCGGCCTGATCTGGCCGGTGAGCGGCCCGGTCGTCAGCCCGTTCGGCTGGCGCTGGGGGAGGATGCACGAGGGGATCGACATCGGCGCCGGGTACGGGACGCCGATCGTGGCCGCGGCGTCGGGGACCGTGATCTACGCCGGCTGGATGGGCGGCTACGGCAACCTGATCATCATCGACCATGGCGGCGGGATCGCCACCGCCTATGGGCATCAGTCGAGCTTCGCGGTGGGCGGCGGCGCCGTCTCACAGGGCCAGGTGATCGGTTACGTGGGCTGTACGGGCCACTGCTTCGGCCCGCACCTGCACTTCGAGGTCCGGGTGAACGGCTCGCCCGTCGACCCACTCGGTTACCTCTGAGAAAACAACACCCCGAGTTGCAACGGATGTGCTTATCATCCAGAGGTCGCAAGCTTCGCGCGCTTTCTGCTTGCGGCATGTCGTCTCCCGACGGCGCCGGCCGTCCCCACTGGGGGGCGGCCGGTCGTACGTCAGGCCCCGTTCACGAGCCGTAGGTCGGGCAGGTTGCGATACCGCTCGTCCAGGTCGAACCCGTAGCCGACGAAGAACTCGTCGGGCACGGTGAAACCGACGTACCGCACCGGGACGTCCTCGCAGAGCCGCCGGTAGGGGCGGTCGAGGAGCGTCACCGCCGCCAGGGAGGCCGGCTCCCGGAGGAGCAGCGTCTTCACGAGGTAGTTGAGCGTGAGGCCGGTGTCCACGATGTCCTCGACGAGGAGGACGTGGCGGCCGTTGATGCTCGTGTTCAGGTCCTTGAGCAGGCGCACCTGCTTCCCGCCGCCGTTCCCGTCGTAGGGCGCAAGCGCGAGGAAGTCGAGCGTGTGGTGGATCGGCACCGCCCGGGAGAGATCGGCGACGAAGACGATTGCCGTCTTCAGCGAGGCGACGAGGACGGGCTCGAGCCCGTCGTAGTCCGCCGCGATCTGCGCGCCGAGCTCCTTGACCCTGGTCTCGATCTCCTCGGCGGAGAGGTAGACGTCTCCGACCCGCTCGTCGAGCGGATCGGCTAGGAGGCGAGGTCGAGCCTGTATCGCTGGGCCAGGCGCTCGAGGTCGCGCCGGTAGAAGAGCTTGATGTTGACGTCCGGGTAGCGCGCCCGCAGCTTCCGGAGCTTGCGGTTCTTCCGGGTGACGAGCGACTGCTTCATCACCGTCAGCTCGAGATAGAGGTTCTGCTCGGGCAGGAAGAAATCGGGCGTGAACGCCTCGACGATGCGGCCCTTCTCGTCCTCCTCGAGGACGAAGGTCCGGGGCTCGTAGGCCCACGGGATGCCGTAGTAGTCGA
Source organism: Gaiellaceae bacterium (assembly GCA_035605555.1). Classification (GTDB taxonomy): domain Bacteria; phylum Actinomycetota; class Thermoleophilia; order Gaiellales; family Gaiellaceae; genus JACDAN01. The sequence goes on along the minus strand of DASTHD010000156.1, from coordinate 5,802 downwards.
AGAGCTTCGCGCACTCGAGCTCCGCGGGGCTGGCGAACCGCGGTTGGCCCTCCCCCTGATATGCCTGGAAATGCGCGACTTTTTCCGCCACCCACCGAGAGGGTACCCGGGAGCCCGGACGGCCTACACTTCGGTGCATGGTGGGTGGGAACGGGAGCTTCACCATCGCGCACCTCTCGGACATCCATTGCGGTGACCCGAATTTCGTGCCGAGCCTGATGGAACGCGCGATCTCGGAGATCAACGAGCTCGAGCCGAACGTCGTCGTCTGCTCGGGTGACCTGACCACCTTCGGGTTCAAACAGGAGTACCTGTCGGCCCGCGAGTACCTCGACCGGATCCACTGCGAACGGCTGGTCGTCATCCCCGGAAACCACGATTCGCGCAACGTGGGGTACATCCACTTCGAGGAGTTGTTCGGCGACCGGCACTCGGTCGTCCACGTCGACGGCGTCAGCGTGGTCGCGGTCGACTCGAGCGAGCCCGACCTCGACCACGGCCAGATCGGCCGCGCCCGCTATTCCTGGATCGAGGAGCAGTTCTCAGAGCCGGCCGACTTCCGGATCTTCGTCATGCACCACCACCTGCTCCCGGTGCCCGGCACCGGTCGCGAGCGGAACGTCGTCTACGACGCGGGCGACGTGATCGAGTGCCTCCAGCGCGCCGGCGTCGATCTCGTGCTGTCCGGCCACAAGCACGTCCCCTACGCCTGGAAGCTCGAGGAGATGTTCGTCGTGAACACGGGAACGGTGTCGTCGCTCCGGCTCCGCGGGAACACGCGGCCCTGTTACAACGTCGTCGAGGTCTCCGGCACCCACGTCGACGTCTGGCGGAAGTACCCGTTCCACGGGCAGGAACGCATCATCCAGTTCTCGCTCGAGACCCGCGCCTTCGAGAAGTACACCGGCCGGATCGAGCGCGAGGTGACGACCCGTTGACGAGGGCACTCGCCCTCATCGACGGGGAGCATTACGCCCCGGTGGTGCGCGACGCCCTTGCGGAGCTCCCGTACGAGGTCGTGGGAGCCCTGCTCGTCGGCGGGACCGAGAAGCTCCGCGGCGGCGACGAGTACGGCGTTCCCGTCGTGCACGAGCTGGACGAGGCCCTGGCGCGGTTCGAGCCCGAGGTCGTCATAGACCTCTCGGACGAGCCGGTGCTGGGGCCGCGCGAGCGGTTCCGGCTCGCGAGCCGCGTCCTCGCGAGCGGCATCGCCTACGAGGGCGCCGACTTCTCGCTCCGCCCGCCAGAGTTCGAGCCCTTCCCGCGGCCGTCGCTGGCGGTGATCGGCACCGGCAAGCGGATGGGCAAGACGGCGGTCACGGGCTACGCCGCTCGGTTGCTCGCCCGCGAGCACGACCTCGTCGTCGTGTCGATGGGGCGCGGCGGTCCTGCGGAACCGCAGGTCGCCGACATCAGGCCCACGGTCGAGGATCTGCTCGTCCTTTCCCGCGCAGGCTCGCACGCCGCCTCCGACTATCTGGAGACCGCGGCGCTCGCCGGGGTGCCCACGATCGGATGCCGGCGCGCCGGCGGCGGACTGGCGGGCGCCACGTGGACGAGCAACGTCTCCGAGGGGATGCGGAAGGCGCTCGAGCGGGAGCCGGAGCTCGTGCTCTTCGACGGCAGCGGAGCGGCAATCCCGCCCGTCGCCGCGGATGGCCGGCTTCTCGTCGCAGGCGGCCACCAGGATCCCGACCTCGTCGCCGGCTACCTGAACGCCTACCGGATCCTGATCTCGGACCTGGTCGTCCTGACGATGGCCGAGGAGGGCTCGGGGTGGGAAGCCGTCGCCGACGCGATCCGCGAGGTGCACGACGTCCCGCTCGTGGCGACCGTGCTCCGGCCGCGGCCCGTCTTGCCCGTCGCCGGGAAGCGTGTGGCGTTCTTCACGACTGCCGTCCCGTCAGCCGCCGACCGTCTGGCGGCGCACCTGCGCGACGAGCACGGCGCCGCGGACGTCACCGTCTCCTGCAACCTCTCCGACCGCGGCGCGCTCCGCGGCGACGTCGAGGCGGCCGATGCCGACGTCTACCTCGTCGAGATCAAGGCCGCGGCGATCGACGTGGTCTGCGAGGCGGCTGCGGACGCCGGGATCGAGGTCGTGTTCGCCGACAACGAGGTCGTGTCGCTCGAGGGCCAGCCGAACCTCGATGCGCTGCTGCGTGAGCTCGCGTCGGGCGCCGTTTCCTCCGCGGCCGAGGCGGTGGCCTGATGCCGGAACGCCGCTACAGCGACCCGCTGCCGCTCGGGAGCGACGAGCAGCCGTACTCGAAAGGACTGATGGCCAGGGCGCTCATGCGGGCCGGCGTGACGGCCGAGCGGGCGGTCGAGCTCGCGCGGGCGCTCGAGAAGGATCTTTCCGACAGCGGCAAGCACATCGTCGACCTAAGCCGGCTTGAGGATCTCGCCCTCATCGTCCTCGGCGAGCGGGACGGGAACCGCGCGATGCGACACCTACGCCGCTACCACGAGCTCCAGGAGCTCGACGTCCCGCTGATGATCCTGATCGGAGGGGCAACCGGGACCGGCAAGTCGACGGTCGCGACGGAGATCGCGTACCGCCTCGGGATCACGCGCGTGACGTCGACCGACTTCGTCCGCCAGACCATGCGGGCGCTCCTCACCCAGGAGTTCCTTCCGGCGATCCACACCTCGAGCTTCGATGCGGGCTCGGCGCTGCCGAGCGCACAGGAGGAGGAGGTCGACCCGCTGCTGCACGGCTTCCTCGAGCAGACGCGCCACGTGCTGGTCGGCGTGCAGGCGGCGATCGACCGGTCGCTCGAGGAAGGCTGGTCGATGGTGCTCGAGGGCGTTCACCTGGTCCCGGGGATGCTCCCGCGCGAGATCGAGGGCGCCCTCGTGGTCGAGTGCGTGCTCGCGATCGAGGACGAGAAGACCCACACCGGTCACTTCTGGATCCGGGACATGTCCTCCGAGGGCGTCCGCCCGCTCGACAAGTACATCGAGCACATCGGCGACATCCGCTACCTCCAGGACTACATCGTCGAGCGCGCCGAGGTCGCGCACGTGCCGGTGATCGACAACGGCGACCGCGAGAAGGCGATCGCCGCCGTGATGGAGCTCGTCCTCTCCGCCGCCGACGACCTCCACCAGGTGAAGGCGTGACGGACGTCGCCGCCGAAGAGAGCCGCGTCGCCCCTTACGGGGGCGCCGGCCACCGCTGCCTCTGCGAGAGCTACGCGCGGACGACGGAGCGAGCAGCGCTCGCCGGGGCCCGCTGGCTCGGTCGGGCTGACGAGCTGGCGGCGCAGGAGGCAGCCGCCTCGGGGATGCGCGGCGAGCTCGAGGCCCTGCCGATCGACGGCAGGATCGTGGTCGGCAGCGCGGGTGAGACCGAGCTCCTCCAGACCGGAGACAAGATCGGCAGCGGCGGCGAGACCGTCGACCTCGCGGTGGATCCCCTCGAGGGCAGCAGCATCGTCGCCCGGGGCGGCAGCGGGGCGATGTCGATGATCGCCGTCGGTGAGCCGGGCTCGCTCCAGACCCTGCCGGACATGTACATGCGGAAGATGGCGGTGGGGCCCGTCGCGCGGGGGAAGATCGACCTGCGCCGGCCGGTGGCGGAGAACATCCAGGCGATCGCCGACGCCTTCGGGCGGCGGGTCGGGGACATCACGACGATCGTGCTCGACCGTCCCCGGCACCACGACCTCGTCGAGGAGATCCGCGCCGCCGGAGCTCGCATCAAGCTGATCCAGGACGGCGACGTCACCGCCTCGATCTCGGCGGCGGTCCGCGGAACGAACGACCATCTCGCAATCGGCATCGGCGGCACCCGCCAGGCCGTGCTCGCCGCCGCGGCCCTTCGCTGTCTCGGCGGGGACCTCCAGGCGCAACTCTGGCCGATCTCCCGTCGGGAGATCGACCAGGCGCGCGAGTACGGCATCGAGGACGTGGAGCAGGTCTTCACGACCGACGATCTCGCCCCGAAGCAGGCGATCGTCGCGGCCACCGGCGTCTCGAACAGCGACCTCCTCCGTGGCGTGCGTTTCCGCGCGGACAGCGCCTGGACGCACACGCTCGTGATGTGCAACCGCTGCAACTGGGTGCGCTTCATCGAGGGCATCCACTTCTTCCAGCGGGAGCGCCGGGAAGAGGTTCGGCTGCCGGGTTTCTAGGGGTAGGCTGATCCCCCATGAGCGAGACCACAACCAGAGACGATGTCGTCGAGGCGCTTCGTCAGGTCGAGGATCCCGAGCTCGGAATGGACATCGTCGACCTCGGGCTCATGTACGACGTCACCGTCGAGGGCCCGAAGGTGCACGTGCTCTTCACGCTGACCTCCATGGGCTGCCCCGTCGGCCCGATGATCGAGCAGCAGATCAACGAGGTCACCTCGGCGCTCCCCGGCGTGGAGCAGGTCGAGACCGAGCTCACGTGGGACCCACCCTGGTCGCCGGAGAAGATGTCCGACGACGCCAAGTTCATCCTCGGGTTCGGGTAGGCCAAAAAAGCGACGCCGCCCGGGCAGGCCCGAGGCGGCGTCGTTGATGTACCCGATGCATCGTCAGCTCGGACGCGGGGATGCCGCACGCCGGCGGGCGGACGGCAGCGGCAACTCGCGCTCCAGCAGTTCGCGCAACCGCAAGCGGCGGCGACGAGCCGCCGGCCGTTGCGCATCGCGCTTCAGCCGCTCCGCGTACTCACGCGCATACAGGCGGCGATAGGCCTGGTCGTACGCGTACATCGCTCCTCCTTTCGCTGATCGAGATGGACATGTCGGCGATTCGCCTGCGGAAGCAGGGAACGCTCATGTGGCCTCCTTCTGAGGTCGTGGACTGGACCGCGACGCGTCGCGGCCAACCGTGGTTACGAGGACGCCTGTCGGCGGCTCAGCCGCCGAAGACGGACCAGCGGCGGAGCCATGACGGCGCCGTGCAGTGCATGATCTTCAACGCCAGGCCTCCTTCCCGAGCTGGTCTCCGAAGCACTCGATACTGCCTGTGGGGCCGGGGCGTGTCAAAGATCCGTTTCGATGTGCCGCCGCTCAGGCTGCAAGCGGGACGGAGCCGAAGCCCCGTCCCGCTCGAAAACGGATCAGCTGGCGGGTGACGTCGTGGCCGCCGGGCCTTTGGGCGTCTCGTACCCGCGCTCGATCTCTTCGAGCTCTTCCTCGGTGCCCTGGACGATCGGGCCCTTGAACCACTTGCGGGCAGAGAGGATGTACCAGCCGCCGAAGAGGATGAAGGCGATGCCCACGAGCACGCCCGTGTAGTTGAAGAAGTCCCAGGTGAAGCCCTCGTTGCCCGGGATGCCGGTGGACGCGAACGGCAGGATGAACGCGATCGCGATGAAGGCGACCCAGATGATCGCCGCCCAGTCGACGAGCTTGTACCAGCGACCCAGGTTCCACGCGCCCTGTTGGAACGAGTCCCCGGCCTTGACGCGCAGAATCACGGGCAGGATGAAGGCGATGTAGAGCCCGATCACCGAGATCTGCGTTCCGACCGCGTAGCCGACGAACGCATTCCAGATCGTCGGGATCATCAGCGCGAACGAGAGCACGCAGATCGCCCAGACGGTGTAGATCGGCACGCGATCGGCCTTCGAGACCCGACGCCAGAGCTGGTGGCCGGGGACTGCCCGGTCGCGCGAGAACGCGAACATCATCCGCGAGGCGGACGTGACGGACGCGATCGTGCAGAACATCTGCGCGATCACGACGATGAAGAGCATGAACTCGGCCCAGCGTGTACTCGTCGATTCCGTCCAGATCAGGGTCACGATCCCCTGGCCGGCGCCGAGCAGGTCCTCGTTCGTCACGTCCGGGATCGCGAACGT
>DASTHD010000155.1:0-8102 GCA_035605555.1 Gaiellaceae bacterium | reverse complement strand
GAGCGGCACGACCTTCGAGCTCCGCTTCCCCGTCCGCCTGCACGGGCCCTGCTACCGCTGCCTGCGGGACGCCGTGCTCGATCTCTCGATCCAGGCACGGGAATACCAGGCGACGAGCCCTGGGGAGTCGGACGAGCTCCGTACGCCCTATGTCCGTGACAACCGGCTGCTGCTGTCGGACTGGGCGCGCGACGCGATCGCGAGCGAGCTGCCGGAGCAGATCCTCCACAGCCCAGACTGCGCCGGTCTGTGCGCGATCTGCGGCGAGGACCTGAACGAGAACCCGCACGAGCACGAGGACGAGACGCAGGACCCGCGCTGGGCGGCCCTCGAGGGTCTTAAGGACCGCCTCTAAGCGCAAGGCATGCTGAAACGTACGGGGATTCGCGCCATCCTTTGAATGGCGCCGGCGCGGAACGGGCTTTGCTCGTTCCGTCAGCGACCGATCTCGGCAGAGCGAAAGCGTTCGCTTCCCGTCACTCGCTGAAAGTCGTGAGACTTTCAGCGATTTCCGCTTTAGCTACACTCCGCGACCGCTATGGCAGTCCCCAAGAGGAAAACGACGAAGTCACGGCGTGACAAGCGCCGCGCCACACACAAGCTCGAGGCCCCTCGCCTGAACGAGTGCCCCGTCTGCCATCGCCCGAAGCGGCCGCACCGCGTCTGTCCCAACTGCAAGACCTATCGCGGACGCGAGGTCGAACCGCTGCGCGCGCCGGTCCCGTAGAATCGGCCCGCTCTCAATCCCCCGAACGCAAGCGAGGTGACATGGCAGCGTCCCGCGACGAAGTCTTCGAGCGCATCAAGGAAGTCCTGGTCGAGCGCCTGAGCGTCGAAGAGGGTGACATCAGCGAAGAGGCGAACTTTCAGGAGGATCTCGACGCCGACTCGCTCGACCTCGTCGAGATGATCATGGAGCTCGAGGACCAGTTCGGAATTAAGATCCCCGACGAGGACGCCCAGAAGATCCAGACGGTCGGGCAGGCTGTCGACTACGTCACGTCGCACCAGTAGCACCGGCCCCTCTCCGAGCCAGGGCGCACGGCTCGCGGCCCTGATCGAGGAGCTCCCGAAGGAGCGCCTCGACAACGCGTTCACGCACCCGTCCTGGGCGAGCGACCGAGGCGATTCCTACGAGCGGCTCGAGTTCCTCGGCGACAGCGTCCTTGAGCTCGCCGTTGCGCGTGCGCTCTACGAGCGGTTTCCGGACTTGCCTGAGGGCCGGCTGGCGAAGATCCGGTCGCACGTTGTCTCGCGCGCCAGCTGCTCGGTCGTCGCGCGGGAGCTCGATCTAGGCCCGCGCCTGATCGAGAAAGGGACGCCAGCCGTCCCCCCGGACGAGCTCGAGCGGCTGTCGCGGAACCGCAACGTTCTCGCCGCGCTGCTCGAGGCCGCGCTCGCCGCGCTCTTCCTCGAGCACGGGTACGAGGCGATCGAGGAGGCGATCGTCGATGCCTTCTCGGGGCGGATCGAGTACGCGTCGACTACGCACGTCGACTTCAAGACCGAGCTCCAGGAGGAGCTCGCCTCTCGGGGTCAACAGGTGAGCTACTCGGTGCTCGACGTCGAGGGCCCGCCGCACGACCGCCGCTTCACCTCCGCCGCCGTAATCGACGGCGACCAGGCCGGCGTCGGCACCGGACCGTCGAAGAAGGCGGCCGAGCAGGAGGCCGCCCGGCAGGCGCTCGAGCGGCTTCGCGCGGCCTAGGAGGGTCATCCGCTCGGCCTACTAGCGTTCCCCCGACGTGCACCTGCGCGCGATCCGCATCCGCGGCTTCAAGTCGTTCCCTGAACCGGTCGAGGTTCGCCTCGAACCGGGCGTCGCCGTCGTCGTCGGCCCGAACGGCTCCGGCAAGTCCAACGTCGCCGACGCCCTGCTCTGGGCCTGTGGGAGCCTGAGCCCGAGCGAGCTGCGGGCCGAGAAGCCGGACGACGTCCTCTTCGCGGGCTCGGGAGGGCGCCAGGCGGCCGAGCACTGCCAGGTGGAGCTGCTGCTCGACAACGAGGACAGCGCGCTGCCGGGCTTCGGCGCAGAGATCTCGATCATGCGCCGCCTCCACCACGGCGGCGAAGGCCAGTACTTGATCAACGGCACCGGAGTGCGACGGACCGACCTCGTCGAGCTCCTCGCCGACGTCGGCCTCGGCGGCGCCGCGGGATCGGTGATCTCGCAGGGGAAGGTCGAGGAGATCCTCGCCTCGAAGCCCGAGGAGCGCCGGGCGCTCGTGGAGGACGCGGCCGGGCTCGGGAAGTTCAAGCGACGCCGCCACCGCGCAGAGCTGAAGCTCGCGCGGGTAGCGCAGGACGTCGAGCGGGCCCGCGACGTCGAGGCCGAGGGGCGGAAGCGCCTGCGGCCGCTCGCGCTCCAGGCGACGGCCGCGCAGCGAGCGGAGAAGCTCGGGGGCGAGATCGCAGCGCTCGAGGCAGCGATCGCCTCGATCGACCTCCACGGAATCGACGAGCAGATCGGCGCCGCGCAGGAGCGGCGCACGGCGGCCGAGCATGCCCGCAAGCGGAGCGACTCGAAGCTCGAAGACCTGCTCGCCGAGCGCCACCGCGCCGAGGAGGAGCTCGCCGACGCCGCGGGGCGGCGCGAATCCGCCACGGCCGCCCTCTACCGGCTCCGCAGCGCGGGCGAGCGGGTTTCACTGCGCCGCGAGAGCGCCGCCGGCCTCGTCGAGTCTCTCGAGGAGACGGCGCGGAAGCCGCGGCTGGCAATCGACCTCGGGCGACAGCGGCTGTTGGAGGAGGCGCGCGGCAGGCTCGCCGCCCTCGAGCGGATGCTCGCCGAGCGCGAGGGAGTGCCCCCGGCGGCGCGCGCGTTGGCCGAGGACGGCCATCCGCTCGTGCTTTCGCGCCTCGAGGTGCCGGCAGGCGACGAGCGCGCGGTCGCTGCGGCTCTCCGTGGACGGGGCGCGGCTGTGATCGCGCCAGACGAGCAGACAGGACTGGCACTCGTCCGGGACGCACGCCGGAGGGGGCTTGGCAGCGTCACGGTCCTGATCGGCGAGCGGCCGCTCGAGGAGTTCACGATCGTCGAGGAGCACGAGCTGCTCTCTTCCCGGACGCTCGCCGTCACCCGCGAGGGAATCGCGTACGACCCGGAGCGCCGGGAGCTCTGGTTCGCGGGGGAGGCGGCGGAGGCGGTTCTGCTCGAGCTCGAGGCGCGTCGCCGTGAGCTCGCGGACGAGGTCGCGGAGCTCGAGCGGCGGGACGCCGAGCGCGAGACCGTGATCGACGACACCCGCTACCGGCCGCTGATCGCAGCCGCGAAGCGGCTCGAGCAGGAGCTGACAGCGGCCGCGGCCGTTGCAGCGCGGTCGGAGCCGACGCTGCGCGCCCGTGCCGACGCCGGCAGCGCCAGGACGAGCGAGCTCGCCGAGGAGCTCCGGAAGCTCGGAGCAGCCGAGGCGGAGATCCGCCGGGAGGCGTCGGAGGTCGCGGCCAGGACGAGCGCGGTCGACGTCGAGCTCGCCCGGCTCCAGGCCGAGCGCGGCGAGGCGCAGCGCCGGCTGGAGGCCGCGGGCGCGGAACCGGCCGACGGCGACGAGCGCGAAGCCCTGTCCGAGCGGGCGGAGAAGCTTCGGCGCCGGCGCGAGGAGCTCGGGCGGGTGAACCCGCTCGCGGCCGAGGAGTACGAGCGCGAGAAGGAGAACCTCGCCGACTTAACCGCGCAGCGCGAGGACCTCGAAGCGAGCCTGACCGAGCTCGCGAAGCTCCGCGACGAGCTCGACGCCACCGTGGAGCGGCGGTTCGCCGAGACCTTCGACGCCGTCAGCAGGCACTTCCAGGAGGTCGCGGAGACCCTGTTTCCAGGCGGCCAGGGCCGCCTCCGCCTCACCGGCGAGCAGGAGGGGGACGACGAGGACTCGCAACCGGGGATCGAGGTGGAGCTCCGCCCGGCCGGGAAGCGCGTCACGCGGCTCTCGCTCCTTTCGGGCGGGGAGAAGGCGCTCGGCGCGATCTCGTTCCTGTTTGCGCTGTTCCTGGCGCGGCCGTGCCCCTTTTACCTCCTGGACGAGGTCGAGGCGGCGCTGGACGACGCCAACATCGGCCGCGTCGTCGAGCTGCTCCGCCGCTACGCCGCCCGCGCGCAGTTCATCGTGATCACGCACCAGAAGAAGACGATCGAGGCGGCCGACATCCTCTACGGCGTGACGATGGGGGCGGAGGGCGTCTCGGAGATCATCTCCCGCCGACTGCCGCGCGACGCCGAGACCGCCGAAGCCGCGGCCTAGCTAGCCTCCCGGCCGTGGCCAGGACGTGGGGGCAGCTGCTCGGCGACGCCGAGACGGCCGACGAGACGGTGGACGAGCAGGCGGGGCTCTTCTCGCGGCTCCGCGACTCGCTCGGCAAGACCCGCCGCGCGATGACCGACCAGCTCGCCGCGGCCGCCTTCGACCCGGCTGACGACGAGTCGTGGGAGCGCCTCGAGGAGGCGCTGATCGCGGCCGACGTGGGCGTTCCGACGACCGCTGAGCTCGTCCGCAGGCTCGAGGCGAAGCAGGAGCTCGGCGAGCTCGGCGAGGCCCTGGCCGACGAGGCCGCCGAGCTGCTGGGTGATCCGGGCTCGTTCGACCTCCACGAGCGGCCGTCCGTGATCCTCGTCGTCGGCGTCAACGGCACCGGGAAGACGACGACGATCGGCAAGCTCGCGAGCCGGCTCCGAGACCACGACCGATCCGTCATCCTCGCCGCCGCCGACACGTTTCGGGCGGCGGCCGAGGAGCAGCTCGAGATCTGGGCCGAGCGCTCCGGAGCCGACTTCGTCGGGTCGGAGCGCGGGGGAGACCCTGCGGCCGTCGCCTACGACGCGATCGAGGCGGCCTCGGCCCGCGGTCGCGATGTCGTGATCGTCGACACCGCCGGCCGCCTCCACACCCAGACGAACCTGATGGAGGAGCTGGCGAAGGTGCGGCGCGTGATCGAGCGCCGGCTCGGCCGTCCGCCGGACGAGACGCTGCTCGTGATCGACGCAACCACGGGGCAGAACGGGCTACAGCAGGCGCGGCTGTTCGGTCAGGCGGTGGACGTCACGGCCGTCGCGCTCACGAAGCTCGACGGCTCGGCCAAAGGCGGTGTCGCGCTCGCGATCGCCCACGAGCTCGGTCTCCCGGTCAAGCTCGTGGGCGTCGGCGAGAAGATCGAGGACCTGCGGCCCTTCGATCCGCAGGACTTCGCGCGGGCGCTCCTGACCTAGCTCCTGGCCTAGCGCTCGATCTTAAACGCGATGTTGACGGTCGTCCGGTACTCGGAGATCCGGTCGTTCTCCACCACGGCGCTCATCGACTCAACGTGGGCGCCGGAAATGCCGCGCAGCGTCTTGGCCGCCTCCTGCACGGCTGCGTCCGCGGCCTTGGCGAAGCTCTCCGGCGACGAGCCGATGATTGTGACGACCTTCGCGATGTCTGCCATGCATGTCCTCCTTGGATCGTTTCGAGAGGCCCTACCCCTGGGGCCGCAAGATCACGCGGTACTCGTGGAGCGGATTCTTCTTCCGCACCTCGATCGCCTCGATGATTGCCGTCGATCCGACAGGCAAGTCCTCCATGGCAGCCTCAACCGCCTCCGAGATCGTCTTTCTCCACTTGTCCGCAGCCATGGTTCTCCTTTCGTTAGTGGCCGGGTCCGAGCACGACGATGTAGTCGCCGATCGGGTTGTGCACCGTGACGTACATCTCGACCACCCTCAGCCGAATCGGCTCATCGGGCGGCCCGCCGCGTTGGTCCTCCCACTTGGCGACCGCCTGCTTCGCCGCATCGGCGAAGCTCTCCTGCGATCTGCCGACGATAACGGGATCCACGCGATCGACGTCGACGGACATAGGCACCTCCCTCGTTTGTCATTTGGTCGATCCTACGACGAGGCCATCTGTCGAGCCAAGAGGCGCGTCGCTGCTGCGACGTTGCCCTTCGACTCGTAAGCCAGTTGCGCCGCTCGGAGATCACCGGCCGCTGCGTAGGCTCGGGCCTTGAGGTCCGGCGAGTCGGTGCGCTCGGCGAGCGCCACCGCCTCTCGTGCGAGGCCGGTGTCACGGGTCGCTCGCGCCAGTGCTACGCGCCACATCACCTGCGCCACGACGTCCACCGGCGTCGCCCCGTCCCTGGCGAGCCTGGCGAACCGCGCAGCCTCCTCGAACTCGCCCTCCTCGCAGAGGGCGTCGGCGAGGAACGCGCTGATCGGTGGGATCACGCTCTGCGCACCCATCGCGGAGAGCTCGGAGTAGGCCCAGCGCAGGACAGCGGTCGCCTCGTCCGGCCGGTCCGCGAGCAGCTCGATGTCGGCCGCCATCAACGAGCGCATGGCGATCCGGAACCGCTGCCCGAGCTCTTGCCAGATCTCGCGTGCTTCCTCCTGGAGCCGGCGCGCTTCCTCGAAGTCGCCCTGCATCGCCCGCAGTCCCGCGAGGGAGCCGATGACAGAGGCGCGGAGCGATCGAGTAGACGGCACCTCCCGTAGGAGCTCCTCGCACCGCGCGATCGCCGCCGTCGCTGGAGCAGGCCCGTAGTAAACGGCCTGCGCCAGCTGCGCGGCGATCGTCGCCTGCTCGCCCGCGTCCCCAGCCCGGCGGGCGTGCGCCAAGGCGCGTTCGAGATGTTCAGTGCGTGCGGCCCACTCGAAGGCGTTGAGATGCACCTCGCTCTTCAGCCACCACGCCTTCGCGAGGCCGATGTCGTCGCCGAGCTCCTCCAACAACGGGATCGCACTGTCGGCGACGGCGACGATGTCCTCCACGGATTCGTCGGGGTTCGTGAACGCCCGAAAGAACTCGCGCTCGATCAGCGTTCGCAACTCCAGCCGCCGGTCACCGGCCGTCTTGGCGGACTCGAGCGCCTCGTCGAGGACGCGCTCGGCGCGTGCGAACTCGCCGGTCCGCATCAGCGCGCTGCCGAGGAGCGGCAGCATCTCGCGCCGCTCGTCGTTCGAGTCGGGCAGCAGCGCCACTGCCCGAGCCAGCAGGGTCACGGTGGCGGGGACATCTCCGCGCCCGATCGCACGCCGGCCCGCGCCCGCCAGGAGCTTCCCGGCACGCTCGCGGAGCTCCGGGTCGGTCGTACCAAGCTCCTGTCGCAGGCGGAACGCCTGTTCCAGGTGGTAGCCGAGGATCTCGTCGAACTCGGCGACGCCTTCTCCGGCGTTCTCCTGCAGCCAGGCGGCGTAGCCCTCGTGAATGTCGGCGCGCGCCTCCTTGGCGAGCCCGAGGTAGGCGGCGTCGCGGATCAGGATATGCCGGAAGCGGAAGCCGTCGTCCCACGGGAAGAGCGCGAGATCGGGCTCGACGAGATCCTTCCGCGCCAGTGAGAGGAGCGTGGCGCCGACGTCCTCCCCCGACAGCGTCCCGATCGCACCGCGGCTGAACTCACGGCCGATCACGGATGCGCGCTCGAGCACGCTGCGCTCCTCCGACTCCAGTGCGTCGAGCCGCGAAACGAGGAGCGCGTGGATCGAAGGCGGGATCACCTCGCGCGCTCCAAGCTCGGCCTTGAGCGCGAGGAGCTGCTCCAGGAAGAGCGGGTTGCCCTCAGCCGCCGCCGTGATCCGGGCCCGCTCGGCCTCGTCGAGCATACGGTCGCCGCCCATCACCTCGACCAGCTCCTCGGCTTCGTGCTCGGACAGCGGTTCGAGCGAGAGCGTCACACCCCACGACGGGCGCTTCTCGAGCAGCTCCGGCCTAGAGAGACAGAGGACGAGGATCGGCGCACCGCGGCTCCAGCCGGCCAGGTACTCGATCAGGTCGAGGAAGTCCGGCTCCGCCCACTGGAGCTCGTCGATCCCCACGACGAGCGGCTGCCTTTGCGCCAGGTGCTCGAGTAGGCGGCGCACGGCCCAAAACGTCTCCTCGCTGCCGCCTGCCGAGGGGCCGGTGCCGACCGCGCCGGCGACGTTGTTTGCAATGCGGGCCGCGTCGTCGACGCCGTCGATAGCCCGCTCGATCCCCTCCGGCGTCAGGTCGCCGACGGCGGAGAGCACGAGCCCGCGGAGCGGCCAGTACGTGATCCCCTCGCCGTAGGCGAGACAGCGTCCGACCAGGGCGTTCGCCTCGTCACCCACGGTGCGTACGAGCTCGTTCGCGAGTCGCGACTTGCCGATGCCGGCCGAG
>DASTHD010000150.1:0-3417 GCA_035605555.1 Gaiellaceae bacterium | reverse complement strand
AGCTGTGCCGGAGCGGGCAGCCGGGGACGGTCAGCGCGATCGTCACCTCGGCGTGGGTGCCGCTCACCTCGACACCGCGCACCATGTCGAGCTCGGTCACCGGCTTCCGGAGCTCGGGGTCGATCACGCGCGAGAGCGCCTCGGTGATGGCGTCGCGGGAGGGCTGCATCACCCCTAAAGCCTAGACATCAAGGAGCTCCTTGCGCGTCAGCCCGTTCTTCACCGCATACCCCTCCCAATCGTTCCACGTGGGGGAACCCAGGGTTCCCCCACGGACCCCCTCCTTCCTCGAGCTCCGAGAGTCCACGGCGAACGAGGCCGGGCAAAGCCCGCCCTCGCGCCGCTCGACGTCAGACCCCCAGCAGTTCCTTGAGCCTGACCCCGTTCTTCACGGCATACCCCTCCCAATCGTTGTTGAAGTACGCGTAGACGTCGAGGCCGGCGTCCCGCCAGCCGCCGATCCGGTCGGCCCACTCGCGCAGCTCCGTCTCCGAGTAGTTCCCGTTGCGGCCGCGGTGCCCGTGGTGGAAGCGGACGAAGGTCCAGTCCGCCGTCAGCTCGAGGGCGCGAAACGGATACCTCGGGCTGTCCGGGATCACGAGCGCCGCTCGATGCCGGCGGAGGAGCTCGTAGACCTCCCCCACGTACCAGCTCGCATGCCGGAGCTCGAAGCAGTGGCGTCCGCGCGGGGGCGCGTTCAGCGCCGCAGCCAGCCGCTCGTCGTCGCGCCTGAACGTCGGCGGCAGCTGCCAGAGCACCGGCCCCAACTTCGGCGAGCGGGCGAGCGGCGCGATCCGCGAGTAGAAGAGCGGGATCCCCTGCTCGAGCCCGCCCAGGCGCCGGATGTGCGTGAGGTACCGGCTCATCTTCACCGCGAGGACGAACCCGGGCGGGCTCTGTTCCACCCAGCCCTGAACCGACGATTCGCGCGGCAGCCGGTAGAAGGTGTTGTTGATCTCGACCGTGTCGAAGAGCGTCGCGTAGTGCTCGAGCCAGCGGCGCTGCGGGAGGCCCTTCGGGTAAACGCGCTCGCGCCAGTGGGGGTAGTTCCACCCCGAGCACCCGATACGGACCTCGCTCACATCACGAGGATCTCCGCGAGGCGGTCTTTCAACTCTTCGGTCGGCGCCGCAACGACGAGCCCGTGCGGCGCGAGATCGAGCGGCGCCGCCTCCCAAGGGGCCGCGTCCGCGAACCCGATCGGGAGGCCCCGCTCGAGGACGACGAGTTGCGCGGCGGCGGTGTCCACGGATCGGGCAGCTCGAAGTGAACAGACCGCGTCGACCCGGCCGGCCGCGAACTGGCACAGCGCGAGCGCCAGCGAGCCCATGATCCTGAAGCGCGTCGCGTAGCCGGCGAGGGGCTCCGCCTTTCGGGCGACGGCCGCCGACAGTGTTCCCTCCATAACGAGGATCTCGACCCGCTCCTTCGGGCGATCGCCGTCCAACGGGCGGCCGTCAAGTTGCGCGCCGCCGCCACGGGTGGCCGTCCACTCCTCGCCCGAGCCGAAGTCGTAGAGGTAGCCGAAGACGACGTCGCCCATGCTCCGGCCCTCGGCGAGGGCCACGGAGAGGCAGAAGTGGCGCAGACCGCGCTTCGCGTTGTGGGAGCCGTCGATCGGGTCGACGACGACGTGCAGATCGGACTCGCCGAAGGCCTTGATCCCGAGCTCCTCCGAGACGAGCGTGAAGTCGTGTCCCTGCTCGTGCAGCGCCTCGAGCCGCGCGACGACCGCCTGCTCGGCTGCGGCGTCGATCGCCGTCGTGTCGTCGCCGCCTTCCCCGGCGGCGATCACGGGCTCGCGGTCGTCGCGGCCCGGCAGGTCGACGAGCACCTGCCGGATGTCCGCCGCGGCCGCGCGACAGGCCTCAAGCCATGGAGTCAATCGTCCGCGTGGAACAGCAAACCGGAGAGCAGCTTGGGATAGAAGTAGGTGGTTTTCTGCGGCAGCGTTTCGCCGGCCTCGGCGAAGCGGAAGACGTCCTCGATCCGCGTCGGCCGGACGAGGAACGCGCCGGCGGCGCGCCCGCTGTCGACGGCGGCGACCGCATCGTCGACGGAGGGCGTGTAGGACACGTCGCCCGGCGCCAGCGCCTCGACGAGCTGGACGTCGAGCTGGCCCCGGTCGCCGTGGACGACGGCTACGCCGCCGCCGCGCCGGTAGAGGACAGCAGCGGCGCGGTCCTCGGGCTCGCCCTCGAGCTCGCTCAGCGCGGAGCGCAGGTCGTCCACGTTGGCCGGCGGCCCGTTCACGTCCTGTACGAGCCGGTGCGTCGGGAAGATCATCAGGCCGGGGTCGCCCGTGGAGACGAGCACGACCGGGATCCGCTCGGCGCCGTAGGCCAGCGCCGTCTCGTACCGGTGGTGGCCGTCGGCGATCAAGAGCTCCTTGTCGGCGAAGGCCCGGCCCAGGCCCTGGTCGTCGAGGCGCCAGAGCCTCGCGCCCTCTGCCTCGAGGTCCGGCGGCCCGGCCGGGAACTCGAACGGCGGCGAGCCCTCGTAGAGCAGGAAGATCGGCTCGAAGTGGACACCGGTCGCCCGAAGCAGGCGCAGTCGGCCCTCCTTCGGCCCTGCGTGAGTGCGCTCGTGCGGCAGGACGACGCGGTTCTCGTACGGCTCCGGTCGTAGCGAGCCGACGAGCCCCCGGCGGGTCCGCTCGATCCCGTCCGGACCGACGTACTGCTGCTCGAGTGCCCAGAACGACGGCTCGTCGTCGCGGACGAGCGCCCCGTCCGCAAGCCACTCGTGCCAGAGCCTTGCCGCATCCTGCTCGTCCTCCGGCAGCGTGAGGTGGACGACGTTGAAGGGGCTCCGCGAGAGCAGCTCCTCGCGCTGCTCGTCGTCGATCACGTCGTACGGCGGCGCGACGACGCGGTCGAGCGGGCCGGCGACGTTCTCGTCGTAGTGAACGGCCCGGAACGGCTTGACGACGGCCATCTGGGCCGAGCGTACCATCCGTTTTCGCCCCTAGACTCGGCCCGTGAGCGCCATCGCCGAGCTCCAGGAGGACCGCGTCGTCGAGGGGGTCTACGCGGTGGCGAGAAAGGAGCGCCGGCGCACGCGCACCGGCTCCGACTACCTCGCGCTCGAGCTCGTCGACCCGAGCGGCCGGATCGAGGCCCGGGTCTGGAGCGACGTAGAGCTGCTCGACGGCCGCTTCGGCGAGGGTGACGCCGTGCGCGTCCTCGGTCGCGTCGACCGCTACCGCGACCGCCTCCAGCTCGAGGTGCGGTCGCTCGAGCCGGCGGAGGGCGAGGATGCTGCCGCGCTCACCCCTGGCCTCCGGCGCGACGCCGACGAGCTGGACGGATTCCTCGAGTTCCTCGGCGGTGAGCTCGTCCACCCCGGCCTGAAGGGGCTCGTGGGCCGGTTCCTCGGCGACGACCTCTACCGGACACGCCTCCGCGAGCTCCCGGC
>DASTHD010000145.1:0-3943 GCA_035605555.1 Gaiellaceae bacterium | reverse complement strand
TGAGAGCGCCATGCCGAAGGTGCTCGTCCTGACCGGCGACGCCGCCGAGTCACTCGAGGTCATGTACCCGTATCAGCGTCTGCTCGAAGAGGGGTACGAGGTCGACATCGCGGCGCCGTCGAAGAAGAAGCTCCAGTTCGTCGTCCACGACTTCGTCGAGGGCTACGACACCTACACCGAGAAACCCGGCTACACGTGGGATGCCGACCTGGCCTTCTCCGAGGTCGACCCATCCGAGTACGCCGCCGTCGTCATCCCGGGCGGCCGGGCGCCCGAGTACATCCGCAACGACCCCGACTTCGCACGCGTCATCGAGCATTTCTTTTCCGAGGAGAAGCCCGTTGCCCAGCTCTGCCACGCGCCACTCGCCCTGGCGAGCGCGGGAGTGCTCAAAGGTCGGCGGACGGCTGCTTACCCGGCGCTCCAGCCGGACGTGGAGGCGGTCGGAGCCGAGTACGTGGACGGCGCGGGTGTCGTCGACGGCGTCATGGTCTCCGCGCGCGCCTGGCCCGATCATCCGGCCTGGATGCGCGAGTTCATCCGGCTGCTGAGAGAGCGGGCGCCTGTCGAGGAGCGCGAGGCGGTGACTGTCTAGGAGCCAAGACGTGGCTTCGGCTGCGCTCGAGCGCGACCTCGGCTCGGTCCTCACGCGCGAGAGCATCGTTGGGACAGCCGCGTATCTCGGCGACGAGACCGAGGGGCGCGGTCTTCACGGCCGGGCCGACGCCGTCGTCCTCCCAGCGAATGCTGACGAGGTCGGCCGCGTCCTCGCCTGGTGCTACGAGCACGACGTTCCGCTCGTCCCCCGCGGAGGCGGCACCGGCTTTGCCGGCGGTGCCGTCCCGCTCGACGGCGGCGTCGTGGTCAGCCTCGAGCGTCTCGCCAGGGTTCGCGCCTTCGACCCGCTCTTGTGGCGGGTCTGGGTCGAGGCCGGCCTGACGACGGCCACCGTTCGACGGCTGGCGCGCGAGAACGGTCTTCTCTTCCCTCCGGATCCCGGCGCGGCCGAGCAGTCGCAGATCGGCGGCAACATCGCGACGAACGCCGGCGGCCCGCACACGTTCAAGTACGGGACGACAGGATCGTGGGTGACCGGGCTCGAGGCGGCCGTGCCGCCGGGCGAGATCGTGAGCGTCGGAGGACCGATTCGGAAGGACGTCGCCGGTTACGACCTCAAGAGCCTGCTCGTCGGCTCGGAGGGGACGCTCGGCATCGTCACGGCCGCCTGGCTGAGGCTCGTCCCCGCCCCGGAGGCCGCCTTCCCGGTTGCCGGCTTCTACGCGGCGACGCACGAGGGCTGCGCCGCGATCGAGCGTGTGCTCGGGAACGGCGTCGTCGTCGCCGCACTGGAGTACCTCGACCAGACAACGCTGGAGGCGGCCGGAGCCTCGTTCCCCGCCGACGTCCCGCCGCACGCGGCGTTCCTCGTCATCGCCGAGGCCGACGGCTCGCGCTCAGAGGCCGAGCGCCTGCGGACCGAGCTCCTGGATGTCCTTGCCGAGGGAGCGGTTGCCGTCCACGCGCCGACCGAGCCAGCGACGATCGAGGAGCTCTGGCGCTGGCGCGAGGGAGTCTCGATCGCAGTGACCGCCCAGCGCAGCGGCAAGGTGAGCGAAGACATCGTCGTCCCGCTCGACCGCCTCGGGGAGGCGATCGAGGAGACACTCGCGATCGGCGCCCGCCACGGCCTTCCAGCGTGCACCTTTGGCCACGCCGGCGACGGCAACCTCCACTCGACGTTCCTCGTTGCTCCCGACGACGAGGACGCGCTCGCCCGGGCAGAGCTGGCCGCGGAGGAGCTCTTCGCGCTCGCTGTGCGGCTCGGCGGCTCGATCTCGGGCGAGCACGGCGTCGGCTGGGTGAAGCGCGGCCAGCTCGCACGGCAGTGGGGACCTCGAGCCCTCGAGCTGCACGCAGAGATTAAGCGCGCGTTCGATCCCAAAGGGTTGCTCAACCCTGGCAAGAAGCTCGCGACGACCTGAGACGCGGCGGAAAGGAGACCCATGGCCCCGACCTACGTCACACAGTCCGGCGACAACCTCACGACAATCGCCGAGCAGTTCTACGGCGACGGGACGCTCTGGCGGAAGATCTACGACGCGAACAAGAAGGTCATCGGCGAGAACCCGTATCACATCCAGGTCGGGTGGACGCTGACAATCCCGGACGGCGAGACCACCGCTGACACGTACGTCACCCATGCGGGGGACACCCTGACGGGCATCGCCGAGCAATTCTACGGCGACAGGACGCTCTGGCGGAAGATCTACAACGCGAACAAGAAGGTCATCGGCTCCGACCCGAACAAGCTCGGCGTCGGTCTCGAGCTGACCATTCCGCTCCTCGGCTGACCCTGACCTCCTAGAGCTCGCAGCTGCTCATTCGCGTCTCTCCGCTTCGGCAGGTGTCCGTGCCGTTCCCTCCCCGGAGGCTGTCGTTGTGGAGACCGCCGTCGAGGAAGTCGTTGCCGTTGTCTCCGTTGAGGTCATCCGGGCTGGCGCCGCCGTCGACCCAGTCGGCGCCGTCACCGCCGTAGACCACGTCGGGGCCGTCGCCGCCGCAGATCACGTCGTCGCCACCGAGGCCGTTGATCGTGTCGGCGCCCGCAAGACCCAGGACGACGTCACGGCCGCTCGTACCGGTGATGACGTCGTTGAGCGCGGTTCCGACCCGGGTCGGCGTCAGTCCGTTGCACGTGGGAACGACGACCTGGTAGGCGCACTGGGTGGTCGTCTTGTTCCCCGCTCGGTCTGCGCCGGTCACCGAGGTCGTGAACGTGCCGGGCGTATTCGTGTTCGCGGCTCCCTGCGCGGGCGCCGCCGCCCGGCCGGAGGTCTCGTCGGTAACGGACGCGGTGACCCACGCGCCCAGCTGGTAGAGCTGGAACACGGGCGCCGGCGACGGGCAGGTGACGGTCGGCGGAGTCGTGTCCCGGTTCACAACGGTCGACTCGCTGGTCGTCCCACCACCGGAGGTCGCTTCGCAGGTAAAGGTCGTCCCGGCTGTGTCCGCAGCGACGGTGAGCGGGTCGCAGCCGGCCTGTGAGGAGATCTCCGAGTCCGGATCCTGGACCTCCCAGCTCACCGAGACGTCGGAGACGTACCAGCCGTTCGCTCCGAGCGTGCCGGCCACGCTCGGCGTGATCACGGGCGCGGTGAGGTCGTCGCTGCTCGGGCGCCACAGCCAGACGCCCCGGAACGGGTTGACCCCGTCCGTGACGCCGGCGACGCCGAAGCTTCCGCTCGGCGGCCACCAGCCTCCGCCGACGGCGCCGGAGACCGGCAGCCCTTCTTCGTCGGTGGAGGAGGTCCAGCCCTGGACCGACGCGCTGAAGAACTCGTAGCCGGAGATGGAGAACGTCGGACGGATGTCCGCGTGGAAGTTCATCGCCGGTAGGAAGTAGTCGGGGCCGGCGATGGAGGGCGGATCGGCAGTGAGGATCGCGGGCTCGTAGTTGCCCATCAGCCCGACCACCTGATCGGCCGTGGCCCAGATCCAGTCGGTGAAGAGCCGTCCGCCGATCGACCCGGAGCACCGTGTCGCCCCGTCCTGCGGGCAGACCTGAGCGACCTCTGCAGCGGTCACGCCCGTCGTGTCGGTGACCTGCCGCCAGACCTTGCCGTTTCCGTTGTCTAAGGCCCAGGCCGGCGCTCCCCCGGCCAGTGCGACGACGGACACGGCCAGGCACAGGCTTGCGAGGATCACTCCGCGCGCGGTCATAACGGCGCTCCTTCCCGGGTGGGGTCACCCGCGTGTCGCCGGGTGATACGGGCGACGCGCTGTCTGCGGATTGCCGGCGGTCAGGCAGTGTCGCGGAGGACGCGAGACGACAGCGCCAGGAAGACGGTGTCGGTGAGGACGAGGACGACTAGCGCGAGCCCGCCGGCCAGAAGCGTCCAGTTCGTCGAGGAGCCCTCCGCGGCCGCAGCTTGTCGGAAGCTCG
>DASTHD010000137.1:0-5010 GCA_035605555.1 Gaiellaceae bacterium | reverse complement strand
CGGCCCGACCTGGCGGAGAGCCTCGAACCCGGGCTCGTCGGCTGGCAGGGTCACGCGGAGCCGTTCGCCTTCGAGCCGGAGATTCGCTACGCGACCGGCGCCGCACGCTTCCTCACCGGGACGCCCAACGTCCCCGCGCTCGTCGCGGCCTCGGCCGGCTACGACATCGTCCACGAGGTCGGCGTCGACCGGATCCGGGCCCGCTCGCTCGAGCTCACGGACCGGCTGATCGACCGGCTCGGCGAGGCCGGGCTCGAGCTAGTCAGCCCGCGCGAGCCGGTACGACGCGGCGGCACGGTCGTGGTGCGCGTCCCGGACCCGCCGGCCGTTTACGCGGAGATGGAGCGCCGGGCGATTCTCGCGGACGTCCGGCCCGACGTCGGCATCCGCCTCGGGCCGCACTTCTTCACCACCGACGACGAGGTGGACGAGGCCGCGGCGGCGATCGCCGAGATCTCCGCCGCGGCCGCACCCGCACCCGCCTAGTTACTCGGCCGGTTCGTTCGGGTCTTCCTCCTGCGCGAGCTTGACCGAGCCCTGCAGCGTCGTCTCGAAGTGGCGCTGCTGGATCGGCGTCACCCACTTGACGAGCTCCTGGAGCTGCGTGTTCCCGGCACGCTGGCCCATGACCCCGACGATCTCCCAGTGGCCGACCTCGCCGGCCTCGGCCATCGTCAGGAACTCGAAGCCGTCGAGCCCGTCGGCGTCCGAACCGAGGTAGGTCTGCATCATCTCGGTCGCTTCCTGCTTCGTCTCGCGCGCCTTCTCGAGAATCGCGGTCTTCTTGCCGTCGAGCTCCTCGACGAGCGACGTCGTCCGCTCCTCGGTCTCCGCCGCCTCCTCGCGCATCTGCCGGAGCTGCTGCTTGAGCTCGTCGTCGTCCACGAGCTTCTCGACCTTCTCCGTCGCGCCCTGGGCCGCCATCGCGAGTCCGAGGACCTCCGCGACCTTGGTGTCCAGGTTCGTCAATTCCGCCATCGTTCACCCCTCCTCTGTGGTTGTCGCTGCGCCGTGACCTACCCGCGACGACAGGGGCCAAACTATGGAGGGTTTGGCGCAATGCAGTCTGTGCCCCAGGGCCGCGCTGCTCGCCCCGAGGACGGCGTCCTCAGTCGCGCCCGTATCTGACTGATACGGGCGCTCCCTGCGTCCTTGCCTCGGAACGACCATCGCACCCCTGCGACGAGCGGCATCACGCCAAACCCTCCTAGATTGCGAGCTTCCGGGCGTAGAAGCCCTCGGCGAGGCCGCTCGGCGAGTTGCACTCCATCCCGCGGATCCGCATCAGCCCGCGGAAGAGGTCCTCGGTGAACCAGCGCTTGCCGCGCTGGGAGGGGAACGACTCCATCAGCAGCTCGACCTTGCGGCGGGCCGCCTCTTCGTCGAGGTCGAAGAAGACGTTCGGCGTGCCGAGGTCGCCGTCGTACTTCGGGATCTCGTACTCGAGGATCAGGTGGTCGCGGAAGGTGTTCCACGTGAGCTCGGCGACGAGCCTGTGATCCTGGTGGCGGTCGGCGCCGTGATGGGTGAAGACGACGTCTGGCTCGAACCGCCCCTTCAGCTGCTCGAAGAACTCCTTCACCTCCGGGCCATAGCGGAAGAAGGCGTCGCGGAAGCCCTGCACGTCGGCGACCGCGCCGAAGGCCTCGGCACTCCCGTGCGCCTCGTCAGCTCGCTCGCCGCTCGCGCTCAGGACGACCCAGTGGAGCTCCAGCGCCTCGACGGTCTCGGCCAGGCGCAGCAGTGTGCCGCCGCAGCCGATCTCGATGTCGTCGGCGTGCGAGCCGATCGCGAGGACGCGCAGCATCGGCGCGTCGAGCGCGAGCTTCAGCAAGGCCTCAGGCCGAGGCGGCGGCCGGCCCGGAGCGCTCCCAGACCTGCCAGACGCTGCCGCCGCTCTCCACGAGCGACTCGAGGTTCTGCTTGTCCTTGAGTGTGTCCATCGGCGCCCAGAAGCCTTCGTAAGCGTAGGACACGAGCTGGTCGGCGCCGATCAGCCGCTCGAACATCTTCGGCATGTCCTCGCCCTCTTCGAGGTAGTCGAAGACGTCGGCGCGGAAGACGAAGTAGCCGCCGTTGATCCAGATCCCGGTCTGGGCGATGTCGTGGAAGCCGGTGACGTTCGCCCCGTCGGACTCGACGACGTTGAAGGTGTAGTTGGGGCGGACGGCGAGGAGGCTCGCCGCCTTGCCCTGCTCGGCGTGATGGTCGATCAGGACCGGGAGCGGGACGTCGGTGACGGTGTCGCCGTAGTTCGCGAGGAAGATCTCCTCGCCGGCGAGCCGGTCGCGAACGGCGTAGAAGCGCTCGCCGATCGTGGCGTCGAGCGGCGTGTCCGCGAACTCGACGTGCCAGCCGTGCGCGGTCCGCTCGAAGTAGTCCTTGATCACACCGGCCTGGTGCCCGACGCAGACGACGAACTCGCGGTGCCCGAAGTGGGCGTAGTACTTCATGATGTGCCACAGGAGCGGCCGACCGCCAATCGGGACCATGGGCTTCGGCAGCGACCCGACGGCTCCGCGCAAGCGCATGCCCTGCCCACCACAGAAGAGGACGACCTTCACCCGTTCCTCAGCTTGAGCGACGTAGGGGTCATCTGGGATCCCTCAACCGGGTGAAAGAAGCTCGCTGAGCCGTTCCGCGTAGCGCGGCGCGGTGGGCTCGTCCTCGTGCCTGAAGTAGGCGAACACCTCGATGCCGGCCTCGACGAGCGGCCGGATGCGCTGCGCCCACTCCTCGAGCTCGGCGTCGTCGTACGGAGGGTCGCGGAACCGCAGGTAGCGGAAGGACGCAGTCCCCTCCAAGGCGTTGACGCGCACCGCGTTCTCCGGAAGCTCCAGCTCGATCTCCTCCCACGACTCGTGGCGGAAGTCGAAGGCGATCCTGAGCGAGGGATCGATCGAGCCGAGGGCGAGCTGCACGAAGCCCTCGTCGCGCGCGGAGCCGATCAGCGCGCGGACGGGGCCGAGACGATCGCCGAGCCTCGTCACCCGCTCCTCGAAGGTCGCGAAGTCGCTCGTCCGGTAGGCGTTCAGCTTCGGGGCGAACGTGAAGCCCTCCGGCGTCAGCTCCGCCCAGCGCTCGAACTGGTGCTCGGCCGGCAGGCGGTAGCCGGTCGTGTTCAGCTCGACGGTCGGCAGCCGCTCCGCATAGTGGCGCAGGAACTCGTTCGGCTTCGCGTCCGGCGGGTAGAAGTCGGGCTTCCAGGTCGGATAGCTCCAGCCGGAGGTGCCGACAGATGCCCTCGTTACACTCGGCGAGATGGCGGTCACACCCGAAGTGATAGCCCAGGGGTCGATTCCGGTCCTCGACCACGGGTTCGTCCGGCTGGACGACGCGATGGCCGACGACCTCTCCGTGGTCAACGGCGCGCGGGTCAGCTTCGCTCGCCATAAGACCGAGCTGGACGACTCCGACGCCGGGCTGATCCGGTTCCTGATGCGCGAGCGGCACGGGACGCCGTTCGAGCACAACTCGTTCCGGTTCCACATCCGGGCGCCGATCTTCGTCGCCCGCGAGTGGTTCAGGCACCGAGTCGGCTCGTTCAACGAGTTCTCGATGCGGTACGCCCGGGCGACGGACGACTTCTACGTTCCGGCTCCAGAGGACGTCCGCACGCAGGTCGGCAAGCCGGGCGCCTACTCGTTCGAGCCGGTCTCGGACGAGATCGCCGACACCACGCGCGAGGAGCTCCAACGGGTCTACGAGGCCGCCTACGCGACGTACGAGAAGCTTGTCGAGCTGGGCGTGGCGCGCGAGCTCGCCCGGGCTGCGCTGCCCGTCGGCGCCTACACCGAGTTCTACTGGACCGTGAACGCCCGGGCCCTGATGAACTTCCTCTCGCTGCGGAACTCCGAGACGGCGCAGCGCGAGATCCGGCGCTACGCCGAGGCGTGCGAGCACTTCTTCTCCGAGCGGATGCCGATCACGTACGAAGCCTTCGTGGCGTCCGGCCGGCTTTCCCCGTAACGGCCGCGGCCTAGGCCGTCGTCCAGAGCACCCGGTTGTCTTCCCGGGTCTTGGCGTGCCAGTGCGTGACCGCCCAGCCGTCGAAGTTGCCGAGGTCGTACGCCGCGACCAGGTCGATCGTGTTGGTGCCCCGGTCGCCGACGTTGAACGTCGTGCAGGTCACGACCGGCTTCCCCTTCTTCGTCAGCGCGAGGGTGTAGTAGTCGCCCTCCGGCAGCGGGGCGAGCCCGCGGACGGTGATCAGCATCGGCGTGTTGCCGTCGGCGTCGACCTCGCCGACGCTCACGACTCCGGTCGACCGCCCCTCGCTGTGGAGCACGACCGTCCTCGTCACCTTGAGTGCCTCGTTCCCGCCGCTCGATCGGTTGTTGCCCGCGAAATAGCCCACGGCGAAGGAAGCGAGCAGGAGGGTGGCCGCGAGGACGAGCGCGGCACCGAGGCGTCGCGGGGGCAGCCACGCGACGTCGGCCTCGTCGGTCGGCTCGTCCTCCGGCGGCGCCATGGAGGCCAGCGCGGGCGAGAGCTCGGGCGGCGGCCCTGCCTCCCGCAGCAGCTCGTGCACCCGCAGCAGACGGGCCCGCTCCTCGGGGCTCTCCACGCCGTCGACCAGGTCGTCGAACTCGGGTGTCACAGCACGTCCTCCAGCGTGTCGGCGAGCCGGGCGAGGCCGGTGCGCGTTCGGGTCTTGACGGTGCCGAGGGGGATCTGTAGCAGCTCGGCGATCTCGGACTGCGAGCGCCCGCCCCAGTAGGCGAGCTCGATCACCGTCCGCTCGTTCTCCGGCAGCTCGGCGAGCGCACCGTGAACGCGCCAGGCTACCCAGCCGGACTCTGCGCGATCCGCCGGCGTCAACTCGTCGGCCTGCTCCTCGCCGGCCTCCACCGGCGGCTCACGGCGCATGCGGCCGTTGTCGACGATCGCGTTGCGGGCGACCGCGTAGAGCCACGGCGCGCCGGGCCCTCGCTCGGGCTTGTAGCTGCCGGCTGCCCGCCAGATCGACGCGAAAGTCTCCTGCACGGCGTCCTCCGCGCGGCCCCGGTC
>DASTHD010000085.1:0-3295 GCA_035605555.1 Gaiellaceae bacterium | reverse complement strand
GCGATGGGCGGCACGGACGAGAAATCGGTGCGGGACGGTCTGCACGAGCTCGCCCGCAAGGAGCTCGTTCGTGCGGGCCGACACTCTTCCGTGAAGGACCAGGCCGAGTACTCCTTCTGGCACGCGATCGTCCGCGACGTCGCGTACGCGCAGATCCCACGTGCCGTGCGCGCGAGCAAACACGTCGCGGCTGCCGAGTGGATCGAGGCGATGGCCGCCGAGCGCGTCATGGATCACGCGGAGTTGCTTGCGTACCACTACGTCCAGGCGCTCGAGCTCTCTCGTGCCGCCGGCGTCGCCTCTGATGCCGACGGCATCACCAGCGCTGCTCGGCGCTCCCTCGAGCTGGCAGGGGACCGGGCCACGTCGCTCGACCTCACGAAAGCGGCAACGTACTACCGGCGTGCGCTCGCCCTTTACGAAGACGACGACCCGCAACGCGCAGAGGTGCTCGTCAAGTCCGCGCTCGCCAACCCC
The DNA here is from genome assembly GCA_035605555.1 of Gaiellaceae bacterium. GTDB lineage: Bacteria > Actinomycetota > Thermoleophilia > Gaiellales > Gaiellaceae > JACDAN01. The sequence goes on along the minus strand of DASTHD010000085.1, from coordinate 2,818 downwards.
GACTCGCTGGACGATGCGGAGCAGGAGCTCGAGGAGGCGCTCGCCATCTATCGCGCCGTCGGCGACGACCGGCGGCAGGGCTGGGTGCTCGTCCACCTCTCCCAGGAGGCTCACGTCCGCGGCGAAGCCGAGCGAGGAGAGCGGCTGCTGTCAGAGGCGATCGATCTGCTCGAGCGCCATCCTCCAGGTGAAGAGCTTGCGGCCGCCCACACACGGCAAGCAGCGTTCTTCGCGCTAGCAAGCAGGCCGCGAGAGTGTCTCCAGGTGACCGAGCGGGCGCTCCCTGTCGTCGAGGACCTCGGTCTCCGACGCTACGAGGCACGCCTCCGGCAGTACCACGGTGTCGCACGTTTCGAGCTGGGCGAGGTGGACGGCCTCGCGGACATCCGCTACGGGATCGAGCTGGGCCGTGAGCTCGGCGATCTCCTCACCGTCGCCTTCGGCCACAGCAACCTCGGGACGATGACGTTGTCGCTCTCGGCTCAGGAAAGCGCTGACATCTATACGGACGCCGTCGACTTCGCCGACCGTCGCGGCATGGGCGGGAGCACCATGTGGTTGAGAGCGGAGCGGACCTGGCCTCTCTACGACCTGGGCCGCTGGGACGAGATCCTGCGCGAGGTTGCGAACGTCGAAGACTGGGGTCGTTCGCGGGGCGGAGGCGGTTACGTCTCGATCATCGCGCTGCCGCAGAAGGCACTCGTGCTCGTGCAGCGCGGGCAGCATGCTGAGGCCGTCTCGGTGGTCGCCGAATTTCTGTCCGCGGCCCGCGAGGCGCGGGATCCGCAGGTGCTGGTGCCGGCGCTGGTCGCGGCTGCTGCGGTCGCAGCCGCAACCGGGAATCACGCGGAGGCTCCTGCTCTCGTTCGCGAGGCAGAGACGACCGCCCGCGGAGTCCAACGGTCGCGCTACGTCGCGGATCTGGTGTCGATCGCGGTGGACGTGAACGCAATGGATGCCGCCGAGGCCTTGCTCACCGGCACCGATTACGCAACCGGCCGGCCAGCACATGTTTGGGCTGCCGCTCGCGCCGTCTTCGCGGAGGCGACCGGAGAGACGGAGGCCGCGCTCGCGCTCCACGACGAGGCCGCAGCCGGTTGGGCGAACCAGGGTTCCATTCCCGGCCGGGCGAAGTCACTGCTCGGCGGAGGGAAATGTGTGATCGCGCTCGGACGCCCACTCGAGGCGACTGGGCGTCTGCACGAGGCGCGCGAGCTGTTCCTGCGTCTCGGCGCGCGGCCTGCGGTGACGGCGGTCGACGGTTTGCTCGGTCGGGCGACGAGCGTCAGCGCCTAGCCTGCAGCAGCGGCGGCTCGCTCGCGCGCGAACGTCGGTCTCGGGCGTAGGCCGAGGATCGACTCGTCAAGGCTCGCGACGAGCCTCGCGCGATCACCGGAGAGCAACGTCTCGACAAGAGCGCGGCGGACAAGGTCGGGATCCGGGTCCCTGCGTAGACGTTCCTGTACCTCGGCGCGCGCACGCGGCGTGTCGCCTAGGAGGAGGGCGCCGCGGACCGCGGCGGCCCAAAGGCCGTCGTCGCCCCCGAGCAACGCTGCCAGAGACGCCCTGAGCTGCTCCGGCCGGAACGGCTCGGTCTGGAAAAGCGCGAGCTCCCACCGATCCAGCGCTTCACCGAGCTCCGGATCGTCGTCTGCGAGGGCGAGCTTCGGTCTGAGGTCGGCTGCTAGCCCGGCCCGGAACGAGTCGAGACGCGTCGGCTCGCCGGCTGGCTGGGTCGCCGCGATGGGGAGAACGGGCCGGATCCCGTACGGCCTCCAGTCCAGCCGCTCGAACAGGACGGGCCCGGCTGCGACAGGCGCCGCCGTTGCGAGACGGATAGCAGTCACTGCATCGGCGAGCTCGCCCGGCGCATCCGGAGGGTCGGTAGCTCCCGACTCCAGGGCTCGCTCGAGCTCGAGGATGCAGAGCCGGTCCGGCTCACGGCCGAAGTCCGCCGGCAACAGCCCGTTGGCCTCCGGCCACAACTTGGCCAGCTCGCCGGTCGCGGCAACACGAAGGCGAAGCCCGGAGCCGAGGTCGATCGTCGCACCACCTGTCGTGATGCCGACGACAGGCGCGACGGCGCCGTAGCGGTGTCCCTGCCCGAAGAGCGCGCCTTCGAGCTCAGCGTATGCGCGCGCGAAAGCTCCGTCGTCCCAGTCGAAGCCGCCGCAGAGCTCGCCGGTGCGTGTCAGGAGCGGCAACAGCACGCTCGTGAAGAGCGCCTCGTGCTCGCCCGCGCGCGGCCCCGCATGTGCGCGCGCGAAGATCGCGGCCGCCGGCTCGCGCTTCAGCTCCTCGACTGCCAGCTGCGCGTCGGGGCGAGCACGTAGCTGGTGCGCGCGCGCCTCGATGAAGGGCTTCACCAGCGGGCGGTACTCGTACAGCGACGGCCGGTCGTGCGAGTTGTGTTCCTCGAATGCGAACGGCAGCTCCTCCCCGCGCTCGACGTCGAGGAGGAGCGCGCGGAACGATCCGAGCGTGAATGCACGGAGAGCTTCGAACAGGTTCGGAGCGCGCACGATCACGACTTCGGTTACGCCGTTTGCGGTTCCTCTCCTCTCTGGCACTCGGGACACCAGTACGCCATGCGCGCACCGTCACCCTGAGGCCAGGACCGGATCGGCGCACCGCAACGAGGACACGGCCGACCCTTGCGACGATAGACATTCGAGCGGCCGGGCGCGCCGTCCAGCCGGGCCTGCATGAGCCGGTGCGCGTGTTCCAGCGTCGCCCGTAGGTCCGCTTGGGACACGTGACGGAGCGGTTGCCACGGGGAGACGCGTGCGTGCCAGAGCGACTCGGCCTTCCAGAGGTT
>DASTHD010000059.1:0-12381 GCA_035605555.1 Gaiellaceae bacterium | reverse complement strand
GACTCGACGGGCTCGTCAACAACGCCGGGATCGCGGTCGCCGGGCCGCTCGAGTTCCTGGACGCAGACGAGCTCCGCCGCCAGCTCGAGGTCAACGTCGTCGGCCAGCTGCGCGTGACGCAGCTCGCGCTTCCGGGCCTGCGCGAGGCGGGGGGCCGCATCGTCAACATCGGCTCGATCTCGGGTCGTAGCGCACTGCCGTTCCTGGGCGCCTATGCGATGTCGAAGTTCGCGCTCGAAGCGATGACCGACTCTCTCCGCGTCGAGCTGCGGCCCTGGGGGATCCACGTCGCCATCGTCGAGCCCGGAACGATCAAGACGCCGATGTGGACCCGCGAGCGGCCGGACCCGCCGCCCGAGGGACTGGCGCTCTACGGCGACCGCCTCGCCGCCTTCCGCTCCTTCGCGCTCAAGCGGAGCGAGAGCGGCGCACCCGCCGAGGCCGTCGCCGAGACGGTCGAGCATGCGCTGACCGCGGAGCGTCCGAAAGCCCGCTACCTCGTGGGCCGCGACGCGAAGCTCCGCGCCGGCGTCGAGCGCCTGCCGAACCGCATTCGTGACCGTGTGTACAAGCGACTGCTCCTGGGAGGGACGTGATGGGCTACGCAAAGGGGACGCTCGACGAGCTGGGCGAGGGGCCGGGCTTCCGCAAGGTTCGACAGGCGCTCGGCGTCCAGGCATTCGGCGTCAACGGCGTCGTGTACGCGCCGCACTTCGAGGGCTTCCTGCACTTCCACGACGAGCAGGACGAGCTTTACTTCGTCCACCGGGGCCGGGCGAGGTTCGAGGTCGACGGCGACGGGTTCGAGCTCGGCGAGGGCGGCCTCGTCCACGTCGAGTCGACGACGCCGCGCAAGATCACGAACCTCGGCGACGACGAGCTCGTGCTGCTCGTTGTCGGCGGGAAGGGCGGCTACGTCGGCCGCGACGGCCAGCTCGTCAATCCGGAGGTCGATTTGCCTCGCCGCCAGGGCTTTTCCGGAGGCAGCTAGTTGCCCGGCGGCGCGAAATCCAGCACGATTTCACCGGGTCTACTTCGAGGAGGCACGCGTTGAACGGCTTGATGATGGACTACCAGCTGTCCCTCCCTCCGATCCTGCGGCGGGCGGAGACGTACTTCGGGGACAGGGAGATCGTCACCCGGCTTCCGGACAAGAGCTTTCACCGCTACACGTATCGCGACATGGCCGCGCGGGCCAAGCAGCTCGCCGTGGCGCTCCAGAAGCTCGGCCTCGAGCGCGGCGACCGGGTCGCGACGCTCAGCTGGAACCACTACCAGCACATGGAGGCGTACTTCGGGATCCCGTGCGGCGGGTTCGTGCTGCACACGCTGAACCTCCGCCTGCACCCCGACGACCTGGCGTACGTCGCCGACCACGGCAACGACAGGGCCGTGATCGTCGACCAGAGCCTCCTGCCCCTGCTCGACCAGTTCAAGGACCGGACGTCGATCGAGCACGTGATCGTGGTGGAGGACGGCTACGAGGAGCTGCTGGCGACGGCGAGCCCGGACGACTGGGAGGACCCGCAGCTGGACGAGCGCGAGGCGGCGGCGATGTGCTTCACGAGCGGGACGACGGGGCGCTGCAAGGGCGTCGTCTACTCGCACCGTTCGACGATCCTGCACGCGCTCGGCGTCGCGACGACCTCGCCGCTCGGCCTGCGCGTGGCGCACGGCGACACCCTCCTGCCCGTGGTCCCGATGTTCCACGCGAATGCGTGGGGCTATCCGTATCTCGCCGCCATGCTCGGCGCGAAGCTCGTCTTTCCAGGCCCGCACCTCGACCCGGAGAGCCTGCTCGAGGACTTCGTGCAGGAGCGTGTGACCTGGACGGCCGGCGTGCCGACGATCTGGCTCGGGATGCTCCAGCTCCTCGATGCGAGTCCCGGCAAGTGGGATCTCTCGCACATGAAGGGGATGCTCGTCGGCGGCTCCGCGGTGCCGCGGGCGATGATCGCGGCGTACAAGGATCGCCACGGGCTCAACGTCGTCCAGGGCTGGGGCATGACGGAGACTTCGCCCGTCGCCTCGACGACGGACTTCATCGGCGATCTCCAGGACGCCGACCAGGACACGCAGTTCGACTTCGTGGCGATGGCCGGCGTGCCGCTGCCGTTCGTCGAGCTGCGCGTGCGGGCCGGCGACGAGGACGTCCCGTGGGACGGCGAGTCGATGGGCGAGCTCGAGGTGCGCGGACCGTGGGTGGCCTCCGGCTACTACGAGGACGACTCGCAAGCGGACCGCTGGACGGACGACGGCTGGTTCAAGACCGGCGACATCGTCTCGATGCACCCGCGCGGGTTCATCCAGATCAAGGACCGCTCGAAGGACGTGATCAAGTCCGGCGGGGAGTGGATCTCCTCCGTCGAGCTCGAGAACGCGCTCATGGCGCACCCGGCGGTGTCGGAGGCGGCGGTGATCGCGATCCCCGACGAGAAGTGGGCCGAGCGTCCGCTGGCGGCGATCGTGCTCAAGGAAGGCGCGTCCGCGACACCCGAGGAGCTGAACGAGCATCTGGCGCCGAAGTTCGCGAAGTGGTGGCTGCCCGACCGCTACGAGTTCGTCGACGAGATCCCGAAGACGAGCGTCGGGAAGTTCAAGAAGACGGCGCTGCGCGAGCAGTTCGCAGAAGAGCAAGTCACGGCTTCTTGAGAGCGGTCGTCCTCCGCGAGACTGGCGGGCCGGAGCAGCTCGTCCTTGAGGAGGCGCCGGAGCCAGAGGCCGGTGACGGCGAGGTCGTCGTGCGGGTACACGCGGCCGGAGTGAACTTCGCGGACGTGCTCGTGCGGCAGGGGCGCTATCCGCAGCCGCCGGAGCTCCCGACGGTGCCCGGCTCGGAGGTGGCCGGAGAGGTCGGCGGTCGGCGCGTGATGGCGCTGCCCCGGGGTGGCGGGTACTCCGAGGCCGTAGCGGTCGACGAGCAGCTGGTGGTACCGCTCCCCGACGGCGCGTCCTTCGTTGAGGGCGCCGGGTTCCTCCTGACGTACCTGACCGCCTGGATCCCGCTCACGCGACAGGTTCGGGTCGGGCCGGGGTCGGTCGTGCTGGTTCATGCCGGGTCCGGCGGGGTCGGCGCGGCCGCGACCCAGCTGGCGAAGCACCTGGGCGCTGAGGTCGTGGCGACGGCGAGCACCGAGGAGAAGCGCGCGGTGGCGCTGGAGCAGGGGGCGGACCGGGCGCTTGGCTACGAGGAGTTCACGGACGGCGTTCGGGCCGATGTCGTGCTCGACCCGGTCGGCGGCGAGGTCTTCACACGGAGCTTCTCGGTGCTGAAGCCGCTGGGGTCTGTGGTGGCGCTCGGGTTCGCGGGCGGCTGGTGGGAGCCGCTGGATCCGGCGCCGCTCGTCGGGCGGAACCTGAGCATGGTCGGCTTCTATCTCGGCCGGCTGATGCGGCACGAGCCGCGGCTGGTGCAGGACGCAGTCGGCGAGCTGCTCGAGCTCTGGACCTCCGGCGCGGTGAAGCCGCTGGTCGGCGCGACGTTCCCGCTGGAGCGAGCGGCCGACGCCCACTCGCTGATCGAGGCGCGCGGCCATGTCGGGAAGGTCGTCCTTGTTCCCTAGGACGGCGGTTGTGACCGGCGCGGCCGGCGGCATCGGGCAGGCGATCGTGGCGCGGCTCGAGGCCGAGGGCGCGGAGGTGCAGGGCCTCGATCTCGTCGACGGCTTCGACGTCACCGATCCGGCGGCGTGGGAGTCAGTCGACCGCGCGGAGCTCGGATGTCTGAACGCCGGGGTCACGGCTCCCACGTCGGCGATCGCCGACCTTTCCGAGGACGAATACCGGCGGGTCGCCGCCGTCAACGTCGACGGCGTCGTCTGGGGCGTGCGGCGGTTCGCGCGGGTGATGGAGGAGGGCGACGCGATCGTGGTGACGGCGTCGCTGGCCGGACTGACGGGCGTCGAAGGCGATCCGATCTACGCGCTCACGAAGCACGCGGTGATCGGACTGGTGCGCTCCGTGGCGCCACAACTCGCCGAGCGGGGGATCCGGATCAACGCCGTCTGCCCGGGGTTCGCGGACACACCGATGGTGACGGGCGAGCTTCGGGAGGCGCTCGAGTCGGCCGGTTTCCCGCTGCTCAAGCCGGACGAGGTCGCGGAAGCCGTCTGGCGCGCGGCGCAGAGCGAGAGCACCGGCGAAGCGTGGGTGGTACAGCCCGGGCGAGAGCCGGAGCCTTATCGCTTCCGGGGCATCCCCGGCCCGCGGGTCGAAGGCCGTGAGGGGGTCGCTCCCCCACCGCTCTAGCCAAGTAACAACTTGTTACTTGGCACGGAAACGGCACGATTCTCGCCTCCACCGGCAGCAATAGTCGACCTCGTGAGGAGATCGGCGGCGCACATTCCGGAACGGCTCTACCGGCGGCTCGACAAGATCGATGACCGCGCCGTCCCCATCGCCGAGACGTACCGACGGATCGCGACGCAGGCCGAGCAGTGGGGCCTGGTTCGGCCGAGTTACGAGCGTGTCAGGACGCTGGTGCACCAGTCGCGCCGCTGGAAACAGGCCCGCGGCCCGAGCACGAGCACGGTGCTCCTCGACGTGACGTTTCGCGTCCGTCCGCCGGCGGCGATCATCGACCACCTTGCCGGCGACCTTCCGAAGGCGACTCGCCGCTGAGCGACGACAATCCAAGTAACAAGTTGTTACAAGCCGGGTCGGGCCCGGCGTGCCCGTCGGCCGGCGCCTAGTCCCAGCCGTAGACAAGGCCGACCATCAGGACGTACGACGGCATCCACCACAGGAACGGAACGGGGATCGTCGCGGTCTGTCGGCGCCAGAGGACATAGATGACGACGGCTGCGGCCAGCCAAGTCACGGCGCCGAACGCCAGCGCTGCATAGAACTGGCGATCCGTGCCGATGTCCGCGCCGAAACCCAACGCCGTCACCCAGGTCAGCGCGCCGAATGCGTGGAGCAGAAGCACGCCGGCGAGCGCCGCCCAGCGAGCCAAGCCTAGCCGCCTCGGTCCGCGACCTTGACGAGCGCCTTGCCGCGGTTCTCGCCGCGGAGCATCCCCATGAACGCAGCCGGGGCGTTCTCGAGGCCCTCGGTGACGTCTTCGCGCCAGCGGAGCTTGCCCTCGAGCACCCACCGCGCGAGCCGCATCGCGCCCTCCTCGTAGCGGTGCGCGTAGTCGGTCACGAGGAAGCCCTCCATCCGGGCCCGGTAGACGATCAGGAGCTGCGGCGCGAAGGTCGGCTCCGGTCGCTCGAGGTTGTACTGCGAGATCTGGCCGCAGATCGGGATCCGCGCGCCGACGTTCAGCCGGCGCTGCACGGCTGCCGAGACGTCGCCGCCGACGTTGTCGAAGTACACGTCCACCCCGTCCGGCGTCGCGATCTTCAGCTCGTCGCGGAAGTTCTCGTCCTTGTAGTCGAGCGCGATGTCATAGCCGTAGAGCGTGCAGTCGGTGCACTTGTCCGGGCCGCCGGCGATCCCGACCGTGCGGCAGCTCATCAGCTTCGCGATCTGCCCCACGATCTGCCCGACGGCGCCTGCGGCTCCCGAAACGACGACGGTGTCCCCCGGCTTCGGCTGCCCGACGTCCAGCAGCCCGAAGTACGCGGTCAAGCCCGTCGCGCCGACGACATGGAGCGCGAGCGTCGGCGGGTCGAGGATCTCGGGAACCTTCCGCAGCGCCCCGCCCCGGGCGACCGCGTACTCCTGCCAACCCAGCTGCCCCACGACGAGATCGCCCGGCGAATACCGGCCGTCCTGGCTCTCGACGACCTCGCCGAGCGACTGGGACGTGATCACGTCGCCGAGCTGGAGCGACTTCGCGTACGACCGCGCCTCGCTCATGCGTCCCCGCTGATACGGGTCGACCGACGCCCAGAGCACGCGGACGAGCACCTCGCCCGGCCCCGGCTCGGCAACCTCCGCCTCGTCGAGAGCGAAGTCCGTGTCCCGCGGGAATCCGTCGGGCCGCGCGGCCAGCGTCACCCGCCGGTTGGTCTTCACGAGAACCGCCACGTGCCTCCCCGCTCGAACTCCTTGAGGATCCGCCGGCTGACGACCATCCGGTGCACCTCGTCCGGCCCGTCGTAGATCCGCGCCGCGCGCGCGTTCGCGTACATCTCCGCCAGCGGCGTCTCGTCCGTGAGCCCGCGTGCGCCGTGGACCTGGATCGCCCGGTCGATCACGTCGTGGAGCACGCGCGCCACGTAGAACTTGATCACGGAGACCTCGACGCGCGCCTCGTCGCCCTCGTCGATCTTCTGCGCGGCATCGAGCGTCATCAGGCGACAGGCGTGGATCTCGGCCGCCGAGTCGGCGATCCAGTTCTGCACCGTCTGCTTGTCCGCGAGCCGCGACCCGAAGGCCTCGCGCTCGAGGGCGTACCGGCAGAGCAGCTCGAACGCCCGCTGCATCTGGCCGAGCCAGCGCATCACGTGGTGGATCCGCCCCGGGCCCAACCGCTTCTGCGCGATCCGGAATCCGTCGCCCGGCTCGCCGAGCGTGTTCTCCACCGGAACCCGCACGCCCCGGTACCAGACCTCGCAGTGGGTCGACCACCCTCGCCCCGCATGCCCGAGCACCGGGATCGGCCTCACCACCTCCACCCCGGGTGTGTCTGCCGGGACGATGATCTGGGACGCCCGCCGGTGCGGCTCCGCTTCCGGATCCGTCACGGCCATCACGATCCCGAACGCCGCGCCGTCCGCCCCCGACGAGAACCACTTGTGGCCGTCGATCAACCAATCTTCGCCGTCGCGGACGGCGAGCGTTCGCAGCGTGGTCGGATCGGAGCCCGACACCTCCGGCTCCGTCATCGAGAAGAACGACCGGATCTCGCCGGCGACGAGCGGCGCGAGCCAGCGGTCCTTCTGCTCGTCGGTCCCGAACAGGTGCAAGATCTCGGCGTTGCCGGCATCCGGCGCTTGACAGCCGAAGACGAGCTGCGCGTACGACGACCGCCCGATCTCCTCGTTCAGGAACGCATAGGTGAGGAAGCCCTGCCCAGTCCCGCCAGCCTCCGGCGGGACGTGCGGCGCCCACAAGCCCTCCTCCTTCGCCTTCGTCTGCAGCAAACGGATCAGCTCGAGGTCGTCCGCCTGCAGCCCACGCTCGTTCGGGTAGACGTGCTCCTCCATGAAGGCGCGGTAGCGCCCTCGAAGCTCCTCGACCTCGGCAGTCGGAGCGAGTTCGGTCACCGCCACCCGTTTAGCATCGCAGGTCGTGCGACTCGGGTTCTACATGGGGTACGCGCCGCCCGGGACGAACCCGACGGAGCTGATCGAGCTCGCTCAGGAGGCCGAGCGGCTCGGCTACGACTCGGCCTGGGCCGCCGAGGCCTGGGGCGTGGATGCCGCGACGGTGCTCTCCTGGCTCGCCGCCACGACGACGACTCTCAAGGTCGGCTCGGCGATCCTCCAGATCCCGGCCCGGACCCCGGCCAACACGGCCATGACCGCCGCCACGCTCGACCTGATGTCCGGCGGCCGCTTCCTGCTCGGTCTCGGGCTCTCCGGCCCGCAGGTGGTCGAGGGCTGGCACGGCCAGCCCTGGGGCAAGCCGCTGACGAAGATCCGCGAGTACGTCGAGATCGTCCGGACCGTGCTCCGGCGGCAGACCCTGGAGTACGACGGGAAGCAATTCCAGGTGCCGTACACGGGCGACGGCGCGACCGGCCTCGGCAAGCCGCTGAAGCTGATGGCACGTCCGCTCCGGCCCGACATCCCGATCTACCTCGCCGTCTTCAAGCCGAAAGCGGTCGAGCTCGCCGCGGAGATCGCCGACGGCTGGCTGCCGATCTTCTTCTCGCCGGAGCGGGCCCGCGACACCTTCCCGGCGCCGTTCGCACGTGACGACTTCGACATCGCGCCCTCGGTCCCGGCGCTCGTCGCCGACGACGTGGAGACGGCCCGCGACGCACTCCGCCCGTACTACGCGCTCTACGTCGGCGGCATGGGCGCGCGCGGCAGGAACTTCTACAACGACCTCGTCTCCAGCTACGGCTTCGAGGCGGAGGCGAAGCAGATCCAGGACCTGTTCCTGGACGGGAAGCAGCGCGACGCCGCGGCGGCCGTCCCGGACGCGCTGATCGACGAGATGACGCTCGTCGGCCCCGCCGACCGGATCAGGGACCGGCTCGCCGCCTGGGAGGATTCCGGCGCGACCACACTTCTCATCTCGACCCGCGACCCGGCGACGCTGCGCGTCGTCTCGGAGGCTGCCTCATGAACCTGTTCGATCTCTCAGGGAAGACTGCGATCGTCACCGGCGGCGGGAAGGGCATCGGGCGCCAGATGGCCGACGGCCTCGCCGAGGCCGGCGCGAACATCGTCGTATGCGCGCGGCAGGCGGAACGATGCGAGCAGGCGGCCTCCGAGCTCGCCGAGAAGGGCGTGAAGACGCTCGGGCTCGGCTGTGACGTCCGCGACCCGGATCAGGTACAGGCGGTCGTGGCGCGGACCGTGGCGGACTTCGGCGGCATCGACGTCCTCGTCAACAACGCGGGCACGGTCTGGGGCGCGCCGCCGGAGGAGATGCCACTCGAGGGGTGGCAGAAGGTGGTCGACGTCAACCTGACCGGCGTGTTCCTCTTCTCCCAGGCGGCCGGGCGGGCGATGATCTCGAACGGCGGCGGGTCGATCGTGAACATCGCGTCGGTAGCCGGCCTGCACGGCTCACCGACCGAGATCACCAACTCCGTCGTCTACCACGCCACCAAGGGCGGGGTGATCGCCTTCACCCGCGACCTCGCCTGCAAGTGGGCCCAGCACGGAATCCGGGTGAATGCGATCGCTCCGGGCTGGTTCCCGTCCGACATGGCCAACTTCGTCCTCGACCAACAGGGCGACCGGCTCATCCACGACGTCCCGCTACGGCGCTTCGGCGGGCCCGAGGACCTGAAGGGGCCGGTCGTCTTCCTCGCCTCCGACGCCTCGGCCTACGTCACCGGCCACACGCTCGTCGTCGACGGGGGCCAATCGGCTTGAGCGATACCGCCCCCTGGGCGGGCGAGCTGGAGGGGGCGCTCGGTCGCCGTGTCCGCTCGATGCACCTCCTCCCCGGCGGCGCGTCGAAGGAGGCGTGGGCGGTGGAGACCGACGAGGGGCCGGTGCTCGTCCGGCGCGCCGCCGTCGGTGTGATCCACGAGGCGACGCTGCCGCTCGAGCAGGAGTTCCAGGTGATCGAGGCCGCGGAGGAGGCCGGTGTAAAGGTGCCGCACCCGGTCGCCTACCTCGGCGAGCTCGGCGGCCACGAGGCCTTCGCGATGGAGCTGATCGAGGGCGAGACGATCGGTCGACGGATCGTGCGTAGGCCGCCGCCCGGGCTCGACCTCCAGCTCGCGGAGGAGCTCGCGAAGATCCACGCCATCCCTCCGGAGCGGCTGCCGTTCCTCCAGGCCGGCGACGTGCTCGAGCGCTTCGTCCACGAGCTCGACTCGGTCGGCGAGCCTCATCCCGCGATCGAGTACGGGCTCTGGTGGCTCCGCCAGCACCGGCCGGAGCCGCTGCCCGAGGTCGTCTGCCACGGCGACTTCCGGCTCGGGAACATCGCGGTCTCGGAGCGCGGCCTCGAGTACGTCCTCGACTGGGAGTTCGCCCACCTTTCCGACCCGCACGAGGACGTGGCCTGGCCGATCGTCCGCGCCTGGCGGTTCGGCGCCGACGACCGCCGGCTCGGCGGGATCGGCGAGGTGGGTCCCTACCTGCAGCGGTACGGGGAGCTGACCGGACGCTCGATCGGCGAGGACGAGCTCCTGTGGTGGGAGGTGCTCGGGAACGTCAAGTGGGCGACCGGCTGCCTGACGCAATGCCGGCGTCACCTGAACGGACAAGACCGCAGCGTCGAGTACGCGGTGCTCGGGCGGATGGCGGCGGAGATGGAGTACGAGCTCCTCGACCTGATCGAGCATGGCTGACCGGCCGACCGCAGCCGAGCTGGTCGAGGCCGTGGCGGAGTTCCTCGCGGGGGAGGTGCTCCCCGCCGCAACGGACCACCGACTCAAGTTCCGCACGCTCGTCGCGTTGAACGCGCTCGGGATCGCGGTCCGGGAGCTCCAGGCCGGCGCGGTGCCGGAGGAGGACCTCCCCGCGCTCGCGGCGCGCATCCGGGCAGGCGAGGTCGAGGAGCAGACCCTGCCGCTGCTGAAGGAGCACGTCGCGGCGAAGCTGCGGATCTCGAACCCCGCCTACCTGGAGCGTTACGAGTGAGCCGGCGCCGGATCTACCTCATGCGCCACGGGCACGTCTCCTACTTCGAGGACGGCCGGCCGCTGCACCCGAACGAAGTGCCGCTGACCGAGGTTGGCCGCGAGCAGGCGCGCGCCGCCGCCGCGGTGCTGGACGGGGTGCGATTCGACCGCGTGATCACGAGCGACCTGCCGCGGACGGTCGAGACCGCGCGCATCGTTGCGCCGGACTCGGAGCCGGAGCTCTGGCCCGACCTCCGCGAGATCGAGTCCGGCAACCTGCGGGACATTCCCGAGGACGAGCTCGAGCGGACGTTCGTGGAAGCCTGGCACGACGTCGTCCCGGAGGACGCGACCTTCCTCGGCGGCGAGTCGATCCGGTCGCTGCTCGACCGGGTGCTCCCGGCCGTCGACCGGCTGCTCGCCGACCCCGGGTGGGACGTGATCCTCGCCGTCCTGCACGGCGGCGTGAACCGCGCGATCCTCTCCTACGCGCTCACCGGAGGCCGCGCGATGCTCGGCAACTTCGAGCAGGCGCCTGGCTGCATCAACGTGCTCGACGTCGGCAGCGACTGGGTCGTGCGGGCCGTGAACACCGCACCGACAGACCTGGCTCACCTCGGCGGGCGGCTCCGGACGATGGAGGAGCTGTGGGCCGAGTTCAGGCCGGCCTGAGCGACTCGAGCCGTTCGCGGATGGCGCGGCGGGCGTCGTCGTAGACGGCGGGATCGCCGAACACGCGGAACTGCCAGTTCGCGGCCATGCCGAACGAGTCGAGCTCGAAGGTGATCTCGCGGGCGCTGAGGGTGTCGACGAGCTCGCCCGCCTCCTGCGCCTGCTCGACGACGTGCTCGAGGTACGAGAGCCACGAGCGGAGCATCTCCTCGATCCGGTCCCGCACCGGCCCCGGCCTGTGGCTGAACTCGACCGACGTGGCCGCGAAGAAGCAGCCGCCCGGGAAGACCTGCCGCTCGAGGTAGCCGATCTTGTGGTCGCAGAGCGCCCAGACCCGCGGCAGCCCCTTCGGGGCCGAGCGGGCCGGCGCGATCACCGCCTCGACGAAGAGGGAGGCCGCATGCTCGACAGTGGCGATTTGGAGCTCCTCCTTGGAGCCGAAGTGCGCGAAGAGCCCGCTCTTGCTCATGCCGGTTGCTTCGGCGAGGCGTCCGATGGAGAGCGGGTCGAGCCCTTCTTCCGTGGCAAGGTTGGCCGCAGTCGTGAGGATGGCGTGTCGGGTGCGTTCGCCCTTCGTTTTCAGCACGTCCGTCTGCTTTTCCTGTACGACCACAGGCGGAGTATAGACCATTCGCTTGACAGAAAAGCACGATCGTTCTATTCTCGTCGACATGGAACTCGATCACATCACGGTCTTCGTTCACGACTACGACGCGAGCAAGCCGTTCTACGAAGACGTCCTCGCGCCGCTCGGGCTGGTGAAGCTCCTCGACTGGCCCGACAAGCGACGGGCGTACTTCGGCCGTCCAGGCGAGCCCAGCTCGGTGTGGGTCGTCGAGTCCGAGCTCGCCGGCCGCCTCGAGCTCGCCTTGCCCGCCGCCGACGAAGGCTCGGTCCACTCGTTCTTCCACACGGCGATTGCATCGGGTGCGCGCGCCGGGTGGGAGCCCGGGATCCGACCCGAGTACAGCCATAGCTACTTCGCCGCCCGCGTCTTCGACTTCGACGGGAACTCCCTCGAGGCCGTCTACCGAGGCGCCGCGGAGCAGGCCGCAGCGTAAGCTCCCCCGCCGTGGACAACCTGGCGGAGATCGCGCCGCTCGCCGGCACGCTCGGCATCGAGGTCGATCAGGCTGCGCCCGAGGAGGTCCGCGGCGCAATGGACTGGGCGCCGGAGCTCTGCACCGCGGCGGGCGTGCTCCACGGCGGCGCAATCATGTCCTTCGCCGACACGCTGGGCGGCGTCTGCGCCTTCCTCAACCTCCCGGACGGCGCGACCACCACGGCGACCGTCGAGTCGAAGACGAATTTCTTCCGGGCCGTGCGAGGCGGCCGGGTGCACGGGATCACGCGGCCCCTCCACGTCGGCCGCAGCTTCATCGTCGTCCAGACGGACGTGACGGACGACGAGGACCGCCGCGTCGCGCAGATCACGCAGACGCAGGCCGTGCTCAGCTAGTCGCGGCGCGAAGAAATTCGTGCTGCGCGTCGTTCGCCGCGCGCGCCATCCCGGTCGGGAAGAGGTTGAAGCCGTGAACCGCCTCCGGATAGACCCGGAGCTC
>DASTHD010000026.1:0-4026 GCA_035605555.1 Gaiellaceae bacterium | reverse complement strand
CGTCGCCTATGCGGTGGCCGCGATGCGCGCCGTCGTCGAGGTCGACGTCGAGCTGGGCCTGACCCGCGTCGCCTGGATCGGAACCGCACAGGATGTCGGCAAGGCGCTGAACCCGCAGGCCGTCTATGGGCAGATCGAGGGCGGCACCGCACAGGGCCTCGGTCTCGCGCTGATGGAGGAGATCCAGACGCACGACGGCCTGATCACGAACGCGAGCTTCACCGACTACCTGATCCCGACCGCGCTCGACATGCCTCCGGTGGTCGCCGAGCTGGTCGAGGAGCCGGAGCCGGATGCGCCCTACGGCGTCAAGGGCGTCGGCGAACCGCCCACCGTGGTCTCGACCCCGGCAATCCTGTCGGCCTTGCGCGATGCCACCGGCCGGGAACTGAACCGCGTCCCCATCCGCCCAGACGACATCTGCCTCTGAGAGCAGCCGCAACCCTCAACCACCCTCAGTGGGTCAGACCCACTTGAGGTGACTCGAGGGTTGAATCGCCTCTAGACGCCGACGTCGATCGGCTCGTCCGGCTCGCCCGACTGAAGCAGCCTCCGCAGGAACATCGCGAGGCGGGTCGGATAGAAGACGGCGTCCGAAGACTCGAGCTCCTTGAGCGTCCACCACCGCACCTCGTATACGCCCTCGGCCGCGAGCTGCTCGGCGGTCAGCTCCGGATTCGGTTCGAACCAAGGGACGCGCACGAGCACGATCCGCTCGCGTTGATCGAGTGTCTTTCCTGCCCACTCGAACACCTCCCGCCGGGTCCAGATCACCGGCCCAATCTCAGGGTCCTCGAGGCCGGTCTCTTCCCGCAGCTCGCGCCGAAGGCCCTCCTTCAACTCTTCTCCGGGATCGAGCCCGCTTCCCGGAGTTGCCCAGAACTCCCCGCCGGTCTCCGGTTCGACGAAGCGAACGAGCAGCACGCGGTCGTCTGGATCGAGGACGAGCGCCCGCCCGGCCTCGCGCCTGACGGTGTTCACGTTCGCGAGAGCGAGAGCGCCGCGCCAGCGGCGAGCAGCAGCAGGCCGAGTAGCCGCCAGCGGTCGATCGGGATCACCTCCTGGCCCAAGAGGCCGTAGCGGTCGATCACGGCGGCGCTGACGAGGTTGCCTGCGATCACGACCCCGATCGTCGCTGCCACCCCGATCCGGGGCGGGCCGACCGTGATCGCAAAGACGATGAAGACGCTCATCAGGGCGCCGATCCACAACCACGCCGGCTCGTGGAGGACGGCTCGTACCCCAGCGAAGCTCCGCTCCCAGACGAGGAGCGCCGCCAGGCCGATGAAGAGAGCGGCGATGACGGAGAAGGCGACCGCGGGGACGATTCCCACGCGCTCGCCCAGCTCACCCATCACCGCGGCCTGCACCGAGCCGGCGAGGCCGGCCGTCGCTGCCAGCGTCACCGCAGCAGCCGTTCCGCTCGACATGGGGCGAAGCTATACGCTCCCGCGCGTCGCCGACGGAAGGAGTGGGAATGGTCCGCGCGTTCATGTTGTACGAGGAAGAGCCCGACTCCGCGCGCTACGAGCAGCACGCGGAGCTTTGCCGGCAGGTCCCGGGCGGGACGTTCCGCCACGGGCGTGTCTTCGGTGCGCCGATGGGCGAGCCGAAGTTCAAGTACTACGCCGAGTGGGAATTCGCCGACATGGACGCGTTCAAGGAGGCAGCTCGCACCGACGAGTTCCGAGTCACCGGCAAGGACGCGATGGAGCTGGGCATCCCCTTCCACGTCCACTTCGCCGAAGTCGAGTGACCGAGCCCAGCTACCCGCGCCCGGTTTCGCCTGAGGAGCTCGGCTTCGAGCGGATCGTCTACGAGAAGGCGCCGCCGCGCGCGACGATCACGCTCAATCGGCCGGAGGTGCTGAACGCGTTCGACTTCCAGCTTCTCCGCGAGCTCGCCCGCGCCTGCGAGGACGCGTCGTGGGACGACGAGATCCGCGTCGTCGTGCTCACCGGAGCGGGGCGAGCGTTCTGCGTCGGCGCCGATCTCTCCTCCTGGGCGGAGGACTACCTCGGCAAGCCCACGGAGTACTGGAAGTGGTTCGGCGCCTTCAAGGACGCGCACGACCGGCTGCGCGAGATCGGCAAGCCCACCCTCGCCCGGATCAACGGGATCGCCGTCGGCGGCGGCAACGAGCTCCAGATGGCCTGCGACGTCGCGGTCATGGTCGACGACGCCTACATCCGCCACGTCGGGCCAGAGCACGGATCGGTGCCGGCCGGCGGCGCCACCCAGTGGCTCACGATCATGGTCGGCGATCGCCGCGCCCGGGAGATCGTCCTTATGACCGAGGAGCTGCCGGCGAAGAAGGCCGCCGAGTGGGGACTGGTCAACTGGGCCGTCCCGGCCGCCGAGCTCGACGCCAAGACCGATGAGGTCGTCGAGAACCTCGCGCGCAAGCTGCCGCAGACGACGCGGTACGCGAAGCAGCACCTCAATTTCTGGCGGGACCTCGCCTGGCACGAGACGATCAACCACGCGCGCGACTGGCTGGCGCTCTCGATGGCGACCGACGAGCCAAAGGCGGCGATCGAGAAGTTCCTGAAGAGGAAATGAGCGATCTCGTCCTCGTGGAACGCGAGGAGCCGATCGCGGTCGTCCTCCTCAACCGTCCGAAGCAGCTGAACGCGCTCTCGGACGAGCTGATGGGAGCGCTGGTCGACGCTCTCCGCGAGCTCGACGGCGACGAGGGGATCCGCTGCATCGTCGTCGGCGGCTCCGAGCGGGCGTTCGCAGCCGGCGCCGACATCGCGCAGCTGGCGGAGGCCTCTCCAATCGAGATGTACTACCAGCGGCGCGTCGATCGCTGGGACGAGATCAGAGCGCTCTGGACGCCGCTCGTCGCCGCGGTCTCCGGCTTCTGTCTCGGCGGCGGCTGCGAGCTGGCGATGGCGTGCGACCTGGTCGTCGCCTCGGAGACGGCGAAGTTCGGCCAGCCGGAGACGGGCCTCGGCTTGATTCCCGGCGCCGGCGGGACCCAGCGGCTGACGCGTGCCGTCGGGAAGGCTGTGGCGATGGACGTGATCCTGAGCGGCCGCTTCCTCACGGCCGCCGAGGCGCTCCGCGCCGGACTCGTCGCCCGCGTGGTCGCGAAGGAGGCTTGGCTCGACGAGGCGAGGCGTGTGGCGCGCGACATCGCCGCCAAGGGGCCGGTGGCGACTCGCCTCGCCAAGGAGGCGGTCGACCGTGCCTTCGAGGGGCCGCTCACGCTCGGGGTCGAGTACGAGCGGCGGCTGCTCTATCTGGCGCTAGCCTCGGAGGACGCCAAGGAAGGGCTGACCGCGTTCCTCGAGAAGCGGCGCCCGGAGTTCAAAGGGAGGTAGCGATGCCGAACGTCGACGAGCTACTCAAGGGAGCCCGAGACGCGATCAACGTCAAGCGTGTCTATGCCGATCCGATCGAAGGCGACGGAGTCACGATTGTGCCCGCTGCCGTTGTTCGCGGAGGCGGAGGAGGAGGTGGCGACGACGAGGGCAACGGCGGTGGGGGCTTCGGCCTTCACGCACGGCCCGCCGGGGCGTGGGTGATCCGCGACAGCGACGCGACCTGGAAGCCGGCCGTCGACGTCAACCGCGTCGCGCTCCTCGTGTTCCTGCTCGGGCTCGCCTTCGCGCTGCGAAGGAGCCGAGACTAAGAGGCTCCAACACAATGAGCCTTGTGCCGCCAGGCCGCGCTGGACGGCGCGGGCCCGCGTCCTTAGTCGCGCCCATATGACACTGCATATGGGCGCTCCCTGCGTCCTTGGCTCGCACCGCCCATCGCACCCCGGCGACGAAGCGTCATTATGTTGGAGCCTCTAAACCTCGAGCTCGACGGGGCGGAGCGGGAGCCGTAGCTCCTCGCCGTTCCGGATCACGGTCGCAGTTGCCGTCGAGCCGATCAGCTCGTCGACCATCAGGCGCTGCAAGTCGTCCACGCCTTCCACGACCTCGCCGTCGAGGGCGACGATCAGGTCCTCCGGCCGCAGACCTGCCTGCGCCGCCGGGCTGCCCTCGCCGACCTCGACGATCTCGACAGCGG
>DASTHD010000021.1:0-4751 GCA_035605555.1 Gaiellaceae bacterium | reverse complement strand
CGACGAGGTGATCGCCGAGCTCGGCGGCCTCCACCGGTTCATGGGCTGGAACGGGCCAATCCTGACGGACTCCGGGGGCTACCAGGTCTTCTCACTCCGTGACACGATCGTCCGCGCCGGCGACGAGGGCGTCACGTTCCGTTCGGTCTACGACGGGTCGCTCGAGCGCTTCACTCCCGAGTCCGTGGCCAGCATCCAGACGAACCTCGGCTCAGACATCGCGATGTGCCTCGACGTCTGCCCGCCGCCGGGCGTCCCCCGCGAGGAGCTCGAGAACGCCGTCCGCCTGACCACTGCCTGGGCCCGCCGCCAGCTCGAAGCGCCCCGCGCCGAGGGCCAACTCGTGTTCGGGATCGCGCAGGGCGCCTCCGATCCCGAGCTCCGCCGGCGCTCGATCGAGGAGATCACGTCGCTCGGCTTCGATGGCTACGCGCTCGGCGGCCTCTCCGTGGGCGAGCCACGCGAGCTGACGATGGAGGCGACGGAGTGGGCGGCGCCGCTCCTCCCGGCCGACCAGGCGCGGTACTTCATGGGCATCGGCGACGCCGCCGGCATCCTTGACGTGATCGAGCGCGGGATCGACATGTTCGACTGCGTGCTCCCGACGCGCACGGCGCGCACCGGCTCCGCCCTCACCTGGTCGGGACGCCTGAACATGCGGAACGCCGCTTTCGCGCGCGACGATCGCCCGCTGGACGAGGACTGCACGTGTCCGGCCTGCTCCAGGTTCAGCCGCGCCTACATCCGCCACCTGATCAACCAGCAGGAGCTCCTCGGCCTCCGGCTTCTAACTTTGCACAACCTTTACCTGGTGCTCGACGTCACAGCTAAGGCGCGCACAGCGATCGAAGCCGGTGACCTGGCATCCTTCAAGCGGCGCGCCCTCGACCGCCTCGAACCCTCGGAGACGCTCAGATGAACGCCGGACCCCTGATCTTCCTCGTCCTCCTGGTCGCGGTCCTGTGGCTGCTCCTGATTCGGCCCCAGCGCCAGCGTCAGGCGGCGCAGCAGGCCATGATCTCGCAGGTCGAGCCCGGTGCAGAGGTTGTGACGGTGGGCGGCCTGCTCGGGGTCGTGAAGGACGTTGGTGACGAGGAGATCAGGCTCGAAATCGCACCCGGGACCGAGGTACGCGTTGCCAAGCAGGCAATCAGCGGCCTTGTGCGAAAGGACGGCTAACCTGGCTCCGCACAATGTCTGACCGGCGCTCTCACCTCACCCTGGTGGCGGCCATTCTGGCGGCGCTCGTCGGCGTCGCGCTCCTCGCAGTCCCGCAGTCTCCGATCCACAAGAAGGTGAACCTCGGCCTCGACCTCCAGGGCGGCCTCGAGGTCGTGCTCCAGGCCGTCCCGCCGAAGGGCCACAGCCTGAACGAGAGCGACATCAGCCGCTCCGTCGAGATCATGCGCGCCCGGGTCGACAAGCTCGGCGTTTCCGAGCCGGAGATCCGGAAGCAGGGCAACGACCAGATCGTGATCCAGCTCCCGGGCGTGAAGGACCCGCGCAAGGCGCTCGAGATCATCGGCAAGACCGCGCAGCTGTGGCTGTTCGATCTCCAGGCGAACATCCTCGAGCCGACCGCCGTCAGCCAGGGCTTCGTCACCCAGCCGGCCCCGGAAACCGACCTCTACAAGCTCCTCAAGGCGATCCAGGCGCGCGCGAAGAATGGAACGCCCACCGAGTACTACCTCGCGAACCCGAAGACCAAGAAGGTCGTGGCGGGCCCGGAGAACACCGTCGCGCAGGTGAAGCAGTCCTACCGCGCGCAGTTCAACCGGCCGGCGCCGAAGAACTTCGAGGTCCTCGCGGTGCCGGAGAAGACGATCATCCTCAACTGCGGCGTCGGCGAGCGCTACTGCCCGGGGACGAACGAGCAGCCGCCGACCCGGAACTACTACTACCTCTTCAAGTACGACCCGGACTCGAAGACGCACCCGGTCCCGGAGATGACGGGCGCCGACCTGAAGCTCGACGGCACACGGCAGGACTTCAGCCAGACCGAGGGGCCGATCGTCCTGATGCAGTTCACGGGCAAGGGCGGCGACAAGTTCCACGACATCACGCGCGACCTGGCGTCCCGCGGCCAGGCCGCAGAGCACCAGGTCGGCCATGACGCGGCGCTCCAGAGCTTCGCGATCGTCCTCGACCGCGAGATCAAGTCCGCGCCCACCGTCGACTGGAACCAGAATCCGGACGGCATCGCCGGCGGCAGCGCCGAGATCACGGGCATCGGCGACGTCGGTGAGGCAAAGGACCTCGCGCTCGTCCTCCAGACCGGCGCGCTCCCGGTCGAGTTCAAGCAGATCGACCGCACCGACGTTTCTGCGACGCTCGGGAAGGACTCGCTCGACCAGGCGAAGCGCGCTGCGATCGGCGGCCTGCTGTTGGTCGCGATCTTCCTACTGCTCTTCTACCGCTTCCTCGGTCTCGTCGCGGTCGCCGGCCTGGCGATCTACGCGGCGTTCCTCTACGCGGCGCTGATGCTCTTCAACGTCACGCTGACCCTGCCGGGCTTCGCCGGCCTGATCCTGACGATCGGAGTCGCGGCCGACGCGAACGTGGTCATCTTCGAACGAATCAAAGAAGAGGTCCGCGCGGGCAAATCCGTGCGGGCCGCAATCGCCGCCGGGTACAGCAAGGGCTTCCACACGATCGTCGACGCGAACGTCGTCACGGCGATCACGGCCCTCGTGCTCTTCTCCGTGGCGACGTCGAGCGTGAAGGGCTTCGCGCTCTTCCTGCTGATCGGTACCGCGATCTCGATGATCACGGCGATCGCGGCGACGCGCGCCCTGCTCGGCTTGCTCGCGAACTTCAGCTGGTTCGACAACCCGCGCTTCATGGGCGCAGCAGGCGCACAGGGCGCGAAGTGGCTCCAGATCGACTTCATGCGGCGGCGCTGGATCTGGCTCGGGATCTCCGGCGTGGTCGTCGTGATCGCGATCGGGTCGCTCGCCGCCAAGGGCCTGAACCTTGGCATCGACTTCCGCGGCGGCACCCAGATCGTCTTCCAGACGGCGCCGGCCCGGTCGCTCGAGGAGGTCCGGAGCGGCGTCCGCGACCTGGGCGAGAGCAAGGCCGTGCTCCAGGGCCGCGGGCAGGCGCAGGACAACAAGTACACGCGCTTCCAGCTCCGCACCGAGGAGCTCTCGCGGAGCGGGCAGGAGCAGCTGTCCTCGCAGCTCCGAGACCGCTTCGGCGGCCAGATCGTCAGCGTCGAGAACGTCTCCTCGAGCTTCGGCCGCCAGATCGCGAGGGGCGCGATCATCGCGATCATCGTCTCGCTGATCCTGATCGTCGCGTACGTGTCGTTCAGGTTCGACTACAAGTACGCCGTTCCGATCATGGCGGCACTCGTCCACGACGTGCTGATCACGGTCGGGATCTACTCGCTGACCGCCCGGGAGGTGACGACCGCCACGGTCGCCGCTGTGCTCACGGTGCTCGGCTACTCGATCTACGACACGATCATCATCTTCGACCGCATCCGCGAGAACGTCCCGCTGATGCGCCGAGCGTCGTTCGCGACGATCGCGAACGTCTCGCTGTGGGAGACGATCCGCCGCTCCCTCGCCACGACCTTCATCACGCTGCTGCCGGTTGCCTCGCTGCTCTTCTTCGGCGGCGACACGCTGAAGGACTTCGCCTTCGCGCTGCTGATCGGGATCGGCTCGGGTGCGTACTCGTCGATCTTCATCGCCTCGCCGCTCCTCACCATGTGGAAGGAGCGCGAGCCGGAGTGGGCGCGGAAGAAGGAGCTCGACGGCGACGGAGCGCTCGAGGGCGCGGTCGCGACGCAGGTGGTCGAGCAGGCCGCCGCGGCGGCCGCCGAGGAGCCGGCGCCGGACCTGCCGCCGCCGGTCGCTCCGACGGAGACGAAGCCGGTGCTCGCCGGCGGCGACTCGAAGCGCGAGCAGCGTCGCCAGCGGCGCCGTGCTCGCCCGCATGGCCGAGCGAGATAGCACGCAGGCCGTCTGGCGCGAGCTCGCCGAGCGCGTCGTCTTCTCCACCGTCGGCGCCGTCGCGCTGACGGCCGAGCGCGCCGACGCGCTGGCCGAGGAGCTCGCAGACCGCGGTATCGCGAAGCGCGAGGAGGCGAAGGCGCTGATCGACGATCTCTCCTCCCGCTGGCGCGGCGACGCGACGCGCGTGGGGGAGAAGGCAGGCGCAACGCTGGAGGCGATCTTCCGCGAACTGGGCCTCGTCAGCCGCGACGACGTGGAGGACCTCGAGCTGAGAATTGCCCAGCTCGAGCACCGGCTGAAACTGCTGGAGGAACCGCCCGAACAAAGGCTTTCGTGATCTGCGGGCGGGCCGGCAACGGCATCCACGCGCCTTCCGGCTGCAAAGACCGCGCCAGCTTCTAGCCTCGTCGCACGTCCATATCTCGAGATATGGACGCACGCCGAGTCCGGACTCTGGCTTGCTTTTCGCGCGGAATCCCCGTGGCACCGTCACCGGCTCGCCCGCACCGGGTGCAACACTGCTCCCATGGCCGAAGCGCCTCCGCGGAGCATCGGGCGGATCTCCGAGATCGCCCAGGTCGCCGTCCGCCACGGGTTCGGCTACTTCTTCCATCGGAACCGCCTCAGTGACCTGATCCCGGACGAGAACGGCCGGGCGCTGACGGACGAGCCCGCCTCCGAGCGCGGCCGGCACCTCCGAGAGCTGCTCGACGAGCTCGGGCCGACGTTCGTCAAGTTCGGCCAATTGCTCTCGATGCGGCCGGACATCCTGCCGCCGGACATCAT
>DASTHD010000129.1:0-22048 GCA_035605555.1 Gaiellaceae bacterium | reverse complement strand
CCTCCTGCTCCCGAAACGCGCCCTCGAGCGCCTCCTCGATCAGGCCCGGCGCGAGCTCCGCCCCCCGCGTGAACACCGCCCCGGCGTCGTCATCCGGCCCGATCCGGTCCGCGACCTTCCGCAGCACGGCGTTGACGAGCCCGGTGGCGCGACCCGCCCCCGCTTCCCTGGCGAGCTCGACCGCCTCGTTCACCGTCGCGCGGGCAGGGACCGCGTCCATGAAGCCGAGCTCGTAGGCGCCGAGGCGCAGAGCGGCCCGAACCGGCACGTCCAGGCCGGCGACAGGTCGCCCTCCGACCTCTTCAACGACGTGGTCGAGCGTCCGGACCCGCTGGATCGCGCCGTAGGCGAGCCGCTGCGCGAACGCCCGATCCCGGGCATCGAGCTCGGCGGCCTCCGTGGCGAACGCGCGGTCGGCGTAGGCGCCCTCGTCGAAGACCCGGACGAGCGTCCTGAGCGCCGCGCGCCTAGCGGCGGAGGCCACGTTCGAACTCGGCCAGGCTCATCCGCCGGCGGCCCTCCGGCTGCACCTCCAGCACTTCCAGCGACCCGTCGTCGGCGAGCCGTGAGCGCCAGACGATCACCGGCCGCCCGTGGAGCTCTCCGCGGGCGCCGATGTGCGGCGAGAGCGCCCGGATCCGGTTGTGGAGCTCGCCCGGGGGTCGCGACCAGTCGAGCTCGCGATCGGCGGGCCCGATCTTCTCCGCGTAGCTCGCCTCGCCCTCCTGCTCCCGAAACGCGCCCTCGAGCGCCTCCTCGATCAGGCCCGGCGCGAGCTCCGCCCCCCGCGTGAACACCGCCCCGGCGTCGTCATCCGGCCCGATCCGGAACGATCGCACCGCGCCGACCGGCCCAGCGTCGAGCTCCTCGACGAGCCGGATGATCGAGACCCCGGTCTCGGCGTCGCCGGCCATGATCGCGCGCTCTACGGGCGCCGCGCCGCGCCAGCGTGGCAGCAGCGACGGGTGCACGTTCAGCCACAGCGCCCGGTCGAGCAGCTCCTTCGGGATCAGGGCGCCGTACGCCGCCGCGACGACCACATCAACCCCGGGATCGCCCAGCTCCGCGGGGCGCTCCGGCTGCCGGACCTCGATCCCGAGCTCCTCGGCGACGAGCTTCGCCGGCGGCGCCCCGAGCTGCCGCCCGCGCCCGCGCGGGCGGTCGGGCCGCGTCAGGAGATACGCGACGTCGTGGCGTTCCGCGAGCCGGCGCAGGACGTCGGCCCCGATCGGCGCCGTCGCGGCGACGGCCAGCCGCACTAGCCGGGCGTGAGCATCGCCCGCGGCCGCAGCTCGGCGAGCGCCGCCTTGCGCGCCTCGTCGGTCGTCCGCTCGATGATCAGCACGCCGTCGAGGTGGTCGAGCTCGTGCTGCGCGACCCGCGCACCGAGGTCGGTGAGCTCGTACGAGACGTCGTTCCCCTCGGGGTCCTTGCCCGCGAGCGTCACCGTCGTCGCGCGCTCGACCGGGACCTGGATCCCCTGCATCGAAAGGCAGCCCTCGTCGTCCGACTCGGCCTCGTCGCCACGCGAGACGATCACCGGGTTGACCACAGCCACCGGGTCGCCCTCGGGGTCGGGATAGAAGACGAAGATCCGCCGGACGACGCCCACCTGATTCGCGGCGAGCCCAACGCCGTTCGCGTCGTCCATCAGCCGGAGCATCCGGTCCGCGAGGCGGCGCAGGTCGTCGTCGAAGTCCTCGACCTCGTTCGCGCGCAGCCGCAGGACGGGATCCGGGTACTGGCGGATCTGCGCGAGCGCCGCCTGCCGCAGCGCTTCGCGCTCTGGGTCGAGCTCTTCCGTCCGGACCTGTCCGGCTTCCTCTGCCACGGCGCCGAAGCCTACGGAATCAGAGGCCCTGCGGGTCGACGTCGACGACCGCCGCGACCCCGGCCTTGCGCATCGGCGCCGCCGCGGAGCTGAGGAGTCTCCCCACCCGCGACGCCACGCGGCGCGGCCGGTCGGTCTTCACGAGCAGCTGAGCGCGGTGGCGGCCTCGGAGCCGGAGCAGCGGCGCGGGGCCGAGCACGTCACCCTCGAGCCCCGCACCGACCTCCTCCAGCAGGCGCGACGGGCTCCGCTCGTCCTCGCCTGAGGCGACCACGCGCACGAGGTGCCGATAGGGCGGGTAGCCGAGCTCCCGTCGACGCTCCAGCTCCTCGGTCAGGAAGCGGCCGACGTCGTGGCGCGCGGCGTGGACGATGGGGCGCGCGTCCGGCTGGAAGGTCTGGACGAGCACGCGTCCCGGCGCGTCGCGGCCGCTTCTGCCGGCGAGCTGGGTGATCAGCTGGAAGGTGCGCTCCTCGGCGCGGAAGTCCGGCATGCCGAGCCCGGTGTCGGCGTCCACCACCGCCGCGAGCGCCACGCCGGCGAAGTGATGGCCCTTGGCCACCATCTGCGTCCCAAGGAGGACCGCCCGGTCCGCCTCCGCGAAGCGCCGGAGCGCCGCGGCGAGGTCGCCCGGCTTCTTCACCGCGTCCGCGTCGAGGCGGATCCGCTCCAGCTCCGGGAACCGCGTCTCGAGCTCGCGCTCGAGCTTCTGGGTACCGGCGCCGATCCGGGCGAGCTCGCCGGAGCCGCAGGCCGGACAGCTCGTGCCTCGCTCCTCCTCCCAGGAACAGTGGTGGCAGTGCAGCCGCTCGTCGCGGTGCAGGACGAGCGCAACGTCGCAGTTGGGACACCGTCGCGTCTCCCCGCACGAGCGGCAGTGGATCGCCGGCGCAATCCCGCGCCGGTTGAGCAGCAGGATCGCCTTTCCGCCGCCCTCCGCGATCGCGCCCAGCGCCTCCAGGAGCGGCGCGGAGAGTGGGTAGCCGGCCTCGCGGCGAAGGTCCACGATCCGGACCGGCGGCAGCGACCCGCCGAGCCGCCCGCCGAGCTCCAGCCGCTCGAGCGTCGCCCAGCTCTCCGGCCGAGGCGTCGCCGAGCCGAACACGGCGACTGCCCCTTCGAGCGCCGCGCGCTTCACCGCGACGGTCCGGGCGTCGTAGCGCGGGTCCGACTCCTGCTTGTACGCCTGGTCGTGCTCCTCGTCGACGCAGATCACGCCGAGGCGGTCGACCGGCGCGAAGACGGCCGAGCGCGCGCCCACGACCACCGGCGCCTTGCCCCTCGCGATCCGCTCCCGCTCGTCGCGGCGCTCCGCCTCCGTCAGCGCGGAGTGCAGCACCGCGACCCGATCGCCGAACCGGGCCCGCAGACGGCCGACCGTCTGCGGCGCGAGCGCGATCTCGGGCACGAGCACGACCGCGCTCCGGCCGCGCTCGAGCGCCGCCGCGCAGGCCTGAATGTAGACCTCGGTCTTGCCGCTCCCGGTGGCGCCGTGGAGGAGGAAGTTCCCGCCGCCCCCGTCGAGCGCGCCGACGATGCGGGCG
Organism: Gaiellaceae bacterium; assembly: GCA_035605555.1. Classification (GTDB taxonomy): domain Bacteria; phylum Actinomycetota; class Thermoleophilia; order Gaiellales; family Gaiellaceae; genus JACDAN01. Next base: position 18,673 of record DASTHD010000129.1, on the reverse strand, counting down.
AGCGCCGAGCGCTGCGAGTCCGAGAGCTGTGACGGCTCCTCCTCCCCGGCGAGCGCGTCGCGCGCGGCCGGCGACTCCCGCTCACCGCGCGGCTTGCGCTTCAGCGGCGCGACGAGCTCGAGCGCCCGTGCAGGTGTCGACCCGTAGTAGTCGGCGAGCCAGAGGGCGAGATCGACGAGCGGGGCGGGCAGCTCGTCGACGACGTCGCCGACCGCCGCGGTCTTCACCCCGACGGGCGCAGCCTCCTCGAGGCCGACGACCACTCCACGCCGCTTCGCCCCGTTGAACCGGAGCGAGACGACTGCGCCCTTGTCGACGCCTGGAGGCACCTCATAGGTGAACGGCCGGGCGACTGCGCGCGACGAGACGAGCGGGTAGACCGAGGCGTAGCGGGTCACCCCGCCAGCCTACGGTCAGCCTAGGAGCTCAGCGGCTTCGAGGACGAAGTCGGTGCCGAAGCCAAGGGCGAGGCCGAGGAGCAGCATCCACGTCACGAGCACCGGGAAGCCGAACTTCCGGTTGACGTTGAAGAGTTCCTGGACGACGTAGAGGATCGAGCCCGCGGCGACGGCCATGAACGCGACCGTCAACGCCTCGCTCACCCATGCCTGCCCGACGACGGTGCCGAGGAAGGTCGGGCCGCCGCCGATCAGACCGAGCAGCCCCAGGAACGACCAGCTCGGGCGGACGCCGTCCGACGAGATCGGGCCGACGATGCCGAAGCCCTCCGTCGCGTTGTGGAGGCCGAACCCGATGATCAGCGCGAGCGCGAGGGAGATCTCGCCCGCCGCGCCTGCCTGGCCGATCGCCAGCCCCTCGCCGAAGTTGTGCAGGCCGATGCCGGTGGCGATGAGCAGCGCGAGCCGGTGTCCCGGGCCGAGCCGCGCGAACCAGGAGCGCGCCTCGTACTCGGCGACCGCGGCGGCGCCGGGGCCGACGAGGTCCGGTGCAGGCCGATTCTTCATCCAGCGGTCGTAGTAGACGAGACTCATCAACCCGAAGATCAGCCCTGCCCCCATCAGCCCGGCGAGGCCGACGAACTCGCCCCACGAGCCGCCTTCGGCCACCGCTTCCTCCAGCGACTCCTCGACGGGGCCGACCCCATGGGCGAGGACGTCGTAGAGCAGGAAGAGCAAGATGCCGCAGGCGAGCCCGCTCAGAGCCGCCCGAAGTCTCGCGTCGGCGCTTTGCACCCGGCCCAAGGGAAGGCCGAGGAAGATCGTGAAACCGGCGACTGCGCCGAGCGTGAGAATCTGGGCTGAGCTCATCGAGTCAGGCTGTCCTTTCGGTCGTTGTAAGGGTTACCTTACAGCCAGGCGCCGCGACTATAGTGGCGCCCCGTCCGCCCTGCAAGCGGGAACCGTATGGCCCATCGCCACTCCGTCGACGAATACCTCGAGACCATCTACTTCCTGGCCTTTCCGATCGGCGAGTACGCGCCGCCGGGCTCACGCACCCCGACGCTTGCCTCGCGCGTCGCGGAGATGCTCGGCGTCTCCCGTGCGTCCGCCGGCGAGATGCTCAAGCGCCTCGAGCGCGACGGGCTCGTGCGGCGGGGGGAGCACAAGGAGGCGCTGCTCACGAAGAAGGGCCGCGCGCGGGCGGAGCGGGTCGTCCGCAAGCACCGGATCATCGAGCGGCTGCTCACGGACTTCATGGGCTACACCGCGGCCGAGGCCCACGTGCACGCCGACGAGCTTGGCGACACCTTCTCCGACGAGATGATCGAGCGCGTCGCCGAGCGGCTCGGGAACCCCGAGCGCTGCCCGCACGGCTGGCCCGTCGACCCGGACTTCGAGCAGGCCGAGAACGAGGAGCTCGTCGCGCTAGCGGAGCTCGATGAAGGCTCGCGCGCGACGATCGTCCGCCTGGCCGAGCACGACGGCGACCTTCTGCACTGGTTCTACGACCAGGGTTTCGAGCCGGGGACGAAGCTACAGATGAAGGCGGCGGACCCGGCCGCGGGCGGCTTCAGGGTGAAGCTGGGCTCGCGCGAGGAGACGGTCGGCGAGCGCGCCGCGGCCGGGCTCTTCGTCAGGCCTCAGTAGCCGTACCCGCTGGACGGTGCCTGCGCCGGTGCCGCGCTCCCGCTGACGAGGACGGCGTGCCAGACGCCGACGTCCTTGAAGCCGTCGCCCTTCATGTCGCCGGGCTTCCGGTCCTGGACGAAGGTGTACAGCGGGCCGCCCTTGTAGGCGACCTGCAGGCGGCCGTCGGGGCGCTTCACCGTGCCGAGCGACCGTGCGCCGCTCGGCTTCGTCCCACGCGCCACGACGAGCGGCTTCCAGAGCGCGAGGCAGGAGCCGTTCGTGCAGATGAAGTGGCCGCGACGCTCGACGCTCAAGTGGTAGAGCGTCCGGCCCTGCCGGTTCGCGAGCAGTGTTCTCCCGCCGACGTGCTCGGTCTTGACGACCGACTTCCCGTCACCGCCCGCGCTGGAGCGAACGGCGATCACGCCGATCACGATGGCGGCCACGACCGCGACGAGCGCGACCGCTCCGAGCTTCAGGGTGCTCATTGGTTCCTCCCTGGTGGTGTGAACCGAGCCCTCCGACCCTGGGAGTCGGGGCTCGTACACCAGGGAATACGGCGCGACAGTCGTAGCGGATGCGGACGCGCCGCCCGCTTAACGCCAGAGCAACCTGCGCGCTAGCGCTTGGTGGCAGCCAGCAGCTTCGAGAGCGCCGTGGCGTCGAGCTCGCCGCGATTGCGGGCGAGCGCGATCAGTGCAGCGTGCTTCGTCATGAGCCTCCTCCGTTCGGAGCAGGCGGCGGGAACCCTGCTAGGCCGGAGCCGTGGCCGTCTCGGACGCGAGGCCGGCGGCTTCGCGGAGCGCGTCGGCCTTGTCCGTGCGCTCCCAGGTGAAGTCGTGGTCGTCGCGCCCGAAGTGGCCGTAGGCCGCGGTCTTCGTGTAGATCGGGCGGCCCAGCTGGAGGTCGCGCTGGATCGCCGCCGGACGCAGGTCGAAGTGCTCACGGACGAGCTCCTCGATCCTCGGCACCGGCACCCGCTCGGTGCCGAACGTCCGCACCGCGATCGAGACCGGATGCGCGACGCCGATCGCGTAGGCGACGTTCACCTCTGCCCGGTCGGCGAGCTCGGCGGCGACGACGTTCTTCGCGACGTACCGCGCCGCGTACGCAGCCGAGCGGTCGACCTTCGTCGGATCCTTCCCCGAGAAGGCGCCGCCGCCGTGGCGCGCCGCGCCGCCGTAGGTGTCGACGATGATCTTGCGGCCAGTGAGGCCGGTATCCCCCATCGGCCCGCCGAGCACGAACTTGCCCGTGGGGTTGACGTAGACGAAGTCGCGGTCGTCGTAGAGCCGCCGCTCGTCGTAGAGGCGCGGGTCGAGGATCGGCCGGAGGACGTGCTCGATGATGTCCTCCTTGATCGTCGCCGGGTCGACCTTCTCGTCGTGCTGCGTCGAGACGAGCAGGCGGGCGATCTCGACCGGCACCTGCCGGCCTTCGTCGTCAACCGAGTAGCGGATCGTGACCTGCGCCTTGCCGTCGGGTCGCAGGTACTTCACCTGCTCGGACTTCCGAACCCCTGCAAGCCGCCGCGCGATCTTGTGCGCGAGCTGGATCGGGAGCGGCATCAGCTCGGGCGTCTCGCGCGTGGCGTACCCGAACATCATCCCCTGATCGCCGGCGCCGATCTGGTCGAGCGGGTCGTTGTCGCCCGGGTCGTGCTGGAGCTCATACGACTGGTCGACGCCGAGCGCGATGTCGGGCGACTGCTCGTCGATCGCCACGACGACGCCGCACGTGTAGGCGTCGAAGCCCCACTCCGAGTGCGTGTAGCCGATCTCTGCAATCCGTTCGCGGACGAGCTTCGGAATGTCCACGTAGATCTCGGTCGAGATCTCGCCCGCGACGACGACGAGGCCGGTCGTGATCAGGGTCTCGCAGGCGACGCGCCCGTTCGGGTCGCCCGCCAGCACCGCGTCGAGCACGGTGTCCGAGACCTGGTCGGCGATCTTGTCCGGGTGGCCCTCGGTGACCGACTCGGAGGTGAAGAGGTAGTCCCGCCCCATGCGGGCGCGAAGGCTAGTCGATCTGGACGAAGGCGTGCGCGCGGACGACGGCGCCGTCCTTTGCGCCGTAGGCGACGAGCGTCTTGAGCGGCGCGAGATTGCGGCTCACCTCGGCAGGGACCTGCTCGCCCGAGGCGCCTGCGTAGCCCAGGATCACGTCGATCGCGTCCTGGAGGTCGACGTAGAGGAGGCCGGTGTACTGGTCGGGTGCACCGCCGGCCTCCAGCGCGTCCTTGAAGCGCGGGCTGTCGCCGAGCGTCTCCGTCGGGTTCTCGAGGTCCCGGATCGCTCCGCGGGCAGTGGAGAGGACGACGACGTTGCCGACGACTCCGGTGGTGAGCTGGACGCCCTCCAGGTGCGGCTCGACGACACGAACGAGGCGGTCGACGGTCGCTTTCGCCTGGGCGGGATCGTCGGAGTCGAACAGGATCGTGATCTCCGGGATCGGCGATCCCTTGCGCAGATAGATCGCCGTCTCGCCCTCGAAGAGACTGGCAACCTCGTCGGCGTCGATCCCGTACTCGCGCTCGAACTGACGCAGCCCCATGGCGAGGAGCGGGCTCGACTCCAGCTGCTGCAGCTGTTGCCGCAGGCCGTCTCCGCGGAGCGTGTAGAAGGCGAAGGCGTCGGCGGGAACCTTGTCGAGGAGCGCCGACGAGTACTCGTCGGTCGCCCCGAGCAGCTTTTCGGCGCCCTCGCCGCTGAGCGAGAACGCGAGCTCGGCTCCCTCGTTCTTGGCCTTCGCCCAGGCGCCGGCGAAGTCGAGCTTGTCCAGGCCGAACATCGAGAGGGCCTGCTTCGCCTGCGGCTCCATCGACCCGGCCTGTTCCACGAGCTGGGCGGGGTCGGCGTAGATGCGGGTGAGGGCGTCGTCCGGCAACTTGGCCATGCCGGACTTGAAGGCGTCGTCGTCGGCGAGCGAGCGGCCGCTCGTGCCCTTCAGGGCCGCGTCCAGCGACGACTCCTTGTCGGAGATCGCCGCCCAGTCGCCGACGTTCCGCATCACCACCTGCTTGCCGCCGTCCTTCGCGTTGAGCTTGTCGACGAGGGCGCGCAGCTTGTCCCGGTCGGGCGAGTTCGTGAGGGCGACGACGGCGGGACTCCCGCCGGAAGCGCTCGGGTAGACCGCGACGTCCACCACGTCGCCGAGGGCCGGTTTGACGTCCTGCTCCCAGCTGACGCCCTCGTCGGCCAGCTTCCGCTTGAGCTCGGCGATCCACTTGTCGCCGTCCGGGAAGCGCCCGAGCAGGTCGTCGACCCGCTGCCACTGCGCCGAGCCCGGGTCGCTGACCGTCTGCCAGTAGACGAGGGCCCCGGCCGTCAGCGAGCCGGCGGACGACGGTGGGCCCGAGCCGACGTCGGCACTGCCGCATCCGGCCAGTGCGACGGTCAGCGAGGCCAGGGCGACGACGACGGCTACGCGCATCGCTCTCATCGTAGTTCGGCTATTCGCCGGTGGGTGGGCGGCGCATGAAGTCCGCGATCACGTGTCCGATCGGGCGGCCCTCGAGCGCCTCGACGATGCCGTTCGTGATCGGCAGCTCGATGCCGAGGCTCTCCGAGAAATCCCGAAGGATCGGCGCGGTCGTCAGTCCCTCGACGGTCTTCAGCTTCCGGACCGCGTCCTGCGGGGTGGCGCCGCGCGCCATCAAGGCCCCCGCCCGCCGGTTGCGGCTGTAGCGGCTCCAGCAGGTGACGAGAACCAAGGTCGTCACCAGGGCGGCGTGGAGAGCACTTATCGTCCGCATCGTAAGCCGGGAACCGGTCAGCCGCACTCTCTCCTCCGAGGGGCTCCGCAGTCTGTGATCACCTGACCGATCGCCGGCCTGGCGCAGACTCGTTTGCTTCACTCTCCCTCTGCACCGTGGCCAAGCGGGAAACGTGACAAACCGCGAGTTGCGAACGCTCGGGCGCACCGGGCTGCGGGTCAGCCCCATCGGTCTCGGCCTGGCGGCAATCGGACGTCCCGGCTACATCAATCTCGGCCACGGCGAGGACCTGAGCGGCCGGATCGACGTCACCGCGATGGAGCGCAACGCGCACAGCGTGCTGGACGCTGCGCTCGCCGGCGGCGTCGGCTACCTCGACGCCGCTCGCTCCTACGGCAAGGCGGAAGCCTTCCTCGGCTCCTGGCTCGAGCGGCGCGGGCTGCGGCCGGGCGACGTGACGGTTGGGTCGAAATGGGGCTACACGTACACAGCCGGTTGGCGGGTCGACGCCGACCCGCCGGAGGTCAAGGACCTGGCGGCGGCGACCCTGCGGCGGCAGCTCGCTGAGAGTCGCGCTCTCCTGGGGCCTCACCTTCGCCTCTACCAGATCCATTCGGCCACGATCGAAAGCGGAGTGCTCGAGGACCGCGAAGTGATCGACGAGCTGAGAGGGCTGCGGGCGGAGGGGATCTTCGTCGGCTTCTCGGTGACCGGCGCCGGGCAGGCGCGGACGATCCGGCGGGCGCTCGCGGTCGGGATCTTCGACACCGTCCAGGCGACCTGGAACCTGATCGAGCGCTCCGCCGGCGCTGCCCTCGCCGAGGCGCACGACGCGGGCATCGGCGTCATCGCAAAAGAGGCTCTCGCCAACGGCCGCCTCACAGCCCGCGGCGAGCCCCTCCTCGCGGATGTCGCTGGGGAACTCGGCACGACGCCGGACGCGCTTGCGCTCGCCGCCGTGCTCGCGCAGCCGTGGGCCGACGTCGTCCTCTCCGGTGCGACGACGGTCGACCAGCTCCACAGCAACCTGGCCGGGCTCGACCTCGACGTCGACGAGGAGCTCGACCGACGGCTCGCGCCGCTCGTCGAGGAGGCGGCCGAGTACTGGTCAACCCGGTCCGGCCTGCCATGGAACTAACCTGCCGCCAGTATGAATAGACCCCGAGGACGGGCGGCGCCGGACTGGAAGCTTCGGCGTCGGCTCGCTGCCTGGTTGATCGTGCTCGTTGCCCGGGCGATCACGAAGAAGTCCGTTCGCTTCCTCGAGCGGATCGACGAAGCCCGCCAGCGCATCTACTTCGCCAACCACTCGAGCCATCTCGACTTCATCCTCATCTGGTCCTCGCTGCCTCGGCACGTGCGCGAGCGGACGCGACCCGTCGCCGGGCGGGACTACTGGGAGCGCAGCCGCTTCCGCCGCTATTACGTCCAGCGGGTCTTCGATGCCGTCCTCATCGATCGCGCGCAGCTCGCCGAGCGCAACGGCGGCGCGCGCGAGGCGGTCGAGCAGATGGTCGAAGGGCTCGGCTCCGAGTACTCGCTGATCCTCTTCCCCGAAGGGACGAGGGGCTCGGGCGAGTCGATCGGGCAGTTCCGGAGCGGTCTCTACTACCTCTCTCGCGAGCGCCCGGACGTCGACCTCGTCCCGGTGCGGATCAGCGGCGCCCACAAGGTGCTCCCGAAGGGGCGGCACTTGCCACGCCCACAGGAGAGCGACCTGATCTTCGGTACGCCCATGCGGCTCGAGGACGGCGAGACGAGAGCGGCATTCAGCGCGCGGGCGCGCGCGGCTCTGAGCGCGCTCTGACGAGGCCCTGCTCCTCGAACCACTCGAGCGTTCGCCGAACAGTCTCCTCCAACGGTGTGTAGCTGAGACCGAGCTCGCGCGTCGCCTTCGACCCGTCGTAAGCGTGGCCGTGAAGCGCTGTCCGCACGAGGTCGCGGCAGACGCGTGGCCTCGTCCGGCGCAGCAGGGCGGCCGTCTCGACGGCGAGCGCCGCCGCCTTCGCGACGGCAGGAGGCATGGCCCTCGGCGACCGTTCCATGCCCGTTAGGCGGTTGAGAAGCTCCACCGCCTCCCGCACCGTCAGGGTCGCGCCGCTGAGGACGTATCGCTCGCCCGCCTCCCCCCGCACCTCGGCGAGCAGGTGGCCGTCGGTGCAGTCGGCGATGTCGACGAGGCTGAGCGTCGAGTCGACAATCACCCTGAGCCGGCCGTTCAGGTAGTCGAGCAGGAGCTTCGTCGAGCCCGTCGCGCGCCCGGGACCCTGGACAGATGCCGGATTCACGCACACGACCTCGAGCTCGGTCTCGCGCGCCGCAGCCAGCACCGCCTGCTCGGCCTCGTACTTCGAACGCTCGTAGCTCGAGAGGAACCAGCCGCGGTGCGGCGAGGTCTCCGTCCCGACCCTCCCGCGGGGCTCTCCGAGGACGGCAGCGGACGACGTGTAGACGACGCGCCGTACACCGGCCGCCGCCGCGGCCTCGACGACGTTGCGCGACCCTTGCACGTTCACCTCGAGCAACCGCCGCGGATCTCGGACGCAGAGCGCGTTGACGCCGGCGGCGTGGTACACGACGTCGCAGCCGCGCATCGCGGCCGGAAGCAGCGCGGCGTCGAGGACGTCGCCGCGGACCGGCTCGGCGCCTCGCCCGCGGAGCCTGCGCGCCGCCTCGTCGGAGCGCACGAGCGTCTTGACGCTCCGCCCGTCGGCGAGGAGGCGCTCGACGATGCTCCCACCGAGGAACCCTGTGCCCCCGGTCACGAAGGTGCTCAGCCCGAGCCTTCGGAGAGCGCCGAGGAGAAGCGGACCAGGTACTCGACGGCGGAGAGCACCGTGATCACCGCCGCCGCCAGCATCGCCCACTCGTCCAGCAACAGCGGCCCCAGGGGCTCGTCGTAGCGGAGGATGGCGAGGAGGATCGCAAGGAACTGGACGTTCGTCTTCAGCTTCCCCCAGATCGACGGCGGGAAGACGGTTCCTTCCGCCGCGACGACGCCCCGCAGCCCGAGGATCACCAGCTCGCGACCGATGATGATGATCGCGACCCATGCGGAGGCGCGATCGACCTCGACCAGTGCGATCAGCGCGCCCGACACGAGCAGCTTATCGGCGGTCGTGTCGAGAAACGAGCCGAGCGTCGTTGTCAGCGCCCACCGCCGCGCCAGGTGACCGTCGACGAAGTCCGTCGTCGCCGCGATCGCGAAGGCAACGGCGGCTGCGGCGTAGGCGCCGTCCCGGTCGGGCCCCTCCAGGATCAGGCCCATCACCACGGGGATCAACAGGATGCGGAGGTAGGTCAGGCCAAGGAGGAGCGAGCCGGGCAGGCCTCCCTCGGTCACGACCCGACCTGCGTTCTCGTGATCTCAGCGCTCACTAGCGCGCGCACGTCCTCGGCCGACACCAGCCGCAGCGCCTCGCCGGCGAGATCGGCGGCCGCTCCGGCGTCAAGCTGCCGCACCGCCTCTTTCGTCGCGGGGATTGCCGGTGGGTTCACGCTCAGCTCGGACACGCCGAGCCCGACCAGGATCGGAACCGCCAGCCGGTCGGCCGCCAGCTCGCCGCAGACGCCGACCCACTTCCCGTGCGCCTCGGCCGCTTCAGTCACGAAGCGGATCAGCCGCAGGACTGCCGGGTGCAGCGGGTCGGCGAGCCCAGCAACCGCGTCGTTTCCCCGTTCGGCGGCCATCGTGTACTGCACGAGATCGTTCGTCCCTATCGAGAAGAAGTCGACCTCGTCCGCGAACGCCTCGGCGGCGAGAGCGGCCGCAGGAACCTCGATCATCACGCCGACATCCATGTCCGCCTCGAGGTCTTCTCGCGCACGTGCGAGCACCGCGGTTGCCGCGCGGTATTCGGCGAGGGTGGCGACCATCGGAAACATCACGCTCAGCGGGCGGGAGACAGCAACCCGCAGCGCCGCGCGCAGCTGCGTCTCCAGGAGCTCGGGCTGCGCGAGCCCCAGCCTGATTCCCCGGATGCCGAGGAAGGGGTTCGCCTCGGGCCGCCGCGGCAGGTAAGGAAGCGGTTTGTCCGCACCGACGTCGAGCGTGCGCAGGATCAGGGGTCTTCCGTCCAGCCGCCTGGCGATGTCCTCGTAGGCCGCGTACTGCTCGTTTTCGCTCGGCAACGAGTCACGCTCGAGGAACAGGAACTCGGTGCGCAGGAGCCCAACGCCCTCGGCGCCGTTCGCGACGGCGGCGTCGACGTCCGCGGGTGAGCCGACGTTGGCGACGACCTCGATTCGGCGGCCGTCGAGCGTCCGCGCCGGCTGGTGCGCGGAGGCGAGCGCAAGCCGGGCGGCCGCCTGCCGCTGGGCGTTCCGCTGTTCGTAGTCGCGCACGAGCTCTTCCGTGGGATCGACGAACACCGCGCCGGCGTCGCCGTCGAGGACGAGCGGGGTGCCCTCGGGAACGTCCAGGATCCGCTCGCCGATCCCGACCGCAGCCGGAATGCCGAGCGAACGGGCGAGGATCGCGCTGTGCGAAGTCGGGCCGCCGAAGGCGGTCGCGATGCCGCGCACGAGCTCGCGATCGAGCGCAGCCGTGTCGGCGGGCGTGAGATCAGGTGCGACGACGATGCCGGGCTCGACGACGGCGGCGGTCGCCGTTTCGCCCAGGAGCTCGCCCACCACCTGGCGCGCCACGCCGGTCAAGTCCTCTGCCCGCGCCCGGAGATACTCGTCATCGAGGCGGCGGTACTGGGCCGCGACAGTCTCGGCCGCCGTTTGCCAGGCTTGCGCGGCGTTTTGGCCCTGCTCGAAGATCGCGCGCCGGGCGGGCTCGAGCAGTGCGTCGTCGTCGAGGAAGAGCAGGTGGGCGTCGAAGATGGCGGCGCTGTACTCGCCCGCCCGGGCGGCGACGGACTCGCGGGTTGACTGGATCTCGGCGCGCACCCTCTCGATCGCCCGCTCCAATGCCTCCCACTCCGCCTGCGGGTCACTCGCCGGCTCGGTCGGAATCTCCGGCGCTGTCAACCGAAAATGTCGGGCAGCTCCGAGCGCCGTGCCGGGGGCGGCGGCAAGCCCGGCCAAGGCTCCCGCCGGAGCCGCGGGCGGGCGAGCCGCGGGCGGGGGCGGCGCGGCGGCGGGCGCGTCGTCGAAGTCACGCTCGGCGAGCGCCGCGATTGCGGCGACCGCCTCGCCCGCCTCCGGTCCTCGCGCGGTGACGAGGATCTCGTGTCCCTGACTGACACCAAGGGTGGCAAGCGCGTTGAGGCTGCGCCCGCTGGCGGGGCCGCGCGCGGTCGTCACGTTCGTGACCGTGACCTCGGCGTCGAACCCGCCCACCGTCTGGACGAGGCGCGCGGCCGGGCGCGCGTGCAGGCCGAGCGGATTCTGCACCTCGACCGTGAGCTTCTCTCCGTCCCCGGCCGCAGCCTCGGCCGATGCGACGGGCTCATCCGCGGCCAGGTGCGTGACCTTGGCGGCGAGCGAACCACGGGCCTCGGCGGCCACCTCCTCGAGCGACGCGTCGAGCTTGGCCGTGACCGCTGCCGCGACGGCGCCTTCTACGAGCGGCGCTTCGCAGAGCACGACGCGTTCGCGTCGCTCCGGCGGGAGCAGGTCGAGCGCCATCTCGGCGCTCAGGACTGCGCTGCCGAGGTCCATCAGCACGACCACGCCGTCGCCCTGGTCCGCCCGCTCGATCGCCTCAAGGACACGCGTGGCGTCGGTGCCGAGCGCCGGCTCCGGCGCGTCGATCCCGCCGGCGAGCTCGATCGGTACGTCGGCGCCCATGCCGCGCGCCAGCTCGGCCACGCCCTCGGCGAGCATCGCGGAATGCGAGACGATGACGAGGCCGACCATGGCTAGCCCGCACCTACCGCGACGGGTGCGTCGAGCCCGTAGGCGCGGTAAAGAAGCTCGACGGGGTGGACGGCGTGGACATCGGTGCCGTGCTCGATCTGCCAGCGGCAGGTCTCGCTGTCGCAGGCAGCCACGTTGGCGCCGCTCTCGTACACGTCGCGGAACAGCCGTTCCCCAACGGCCATCGAGATCGCGTATTTCTCCTTCTTCAGCCCATACGTTCCCGCGATGCCGCAGCAGTCGGCATCCAGCTCGATCACGCGCAGGTCCGGGATCAGGGCGAGCAGGTCGAGGGCGGGCTTGCCGATCTCGTGACCCCGCTGCTGGCACGGCGCGTGGTAGGGGACGGTCAGCGGCAGGGAGCGGAAGTCTGTGCGCAGCTCGCCCCGCTCGTGCAGGCCCAGGAGGAACTCGCAGATGTCGTGCGTCGCAGCGCTCACTGCCTCGAGATCCTCGTCCCCGACCTCGAGGATCTCGCGCGCCTCGCGTTTCAGCATCAGCCCGCAGCTCGTCGAGTTCGCGACGATCGGCCAGCCGTCATGAGCGTACGGGGCGAGTTTGCCGATGAGCCGCCGCACGTACTTCCGCGCCGCCGGGAAGTTGCCGTTCGACTGCAGCGGCAGTCCGCAGCAGTCCTGCGGCGGAATCCTCACGTGGAAGCCGTTGTGCTCGAGGATGGCGACGACCATCTCCCCGACGCCGGGCTCGTAGTAGTTCGTGCCGCAGCCGTGGAAGTAGACGACCTTGCGGCGAGAGACCGTGCTGCGGTGCCGCTTCGCCCAGCGCTGGAACGTGTGGCCCGCGAACTTGGGCATCGGCGCCTTGTAGTGGATGCCGACCAGCCGGTGGGCGAGGAGCCTGATCGCGCGGTTCTGCAGCGCCCAGTTGGCGAGTGGCGCGACCGGCGTCCCGAGCCGGCCAAGCACGCTCGGCCTCGCGATCACTTGGTTGCGCAGCGGAATGCCGCGGTCTTCCCAGAGCTGCGCCCGCGCCTGCGAGTTGATCTCGGCGATCTTCACGCCCTGCGGGCAGACCTGGGTGCAGATCCCGCAGCCGGAGCAGTAGTCGACGGACGCGTCCGGAGAGAGCCCGGCGCCGCGATAACGCTCGGCCTGCGGCCCGACGTACTTCGGCCCGGGGAAGAGTGGCGTCACCTGCGAGAACGGGCAGAACGTCTCGCAGATCGTGCATTTGACGCAATGGTCGAGCGAGTCGCGGACGAGCTCGGTCACTGCGCGCCCTCCAGGATCGTGGCGGCGGCATACCCCGTCGCGACGCTGAGTCCATTGCCTGACCCCTCCCGCCAGGGCGCGGCGCCGGCGAGCGCGGCGCCCGCCGCATAGAGGTTCTCGTAGCTGGGCTTCCCGTCGGCGTCGGTGGGGCGGAACTGCTTATCGACCGCGACGCCGACTCGGTCGAGCGGCTGCTCTTCGAGGTACGTCGGCAGGAAACGCGGCCGGTCCGGCGCGCCGGCGACCGGGAGGTCGAAGACGGTCTCGCGGATCCGCCCACGAGAGTCGAGCTGCAGCCCGCCGGACGCGAAGCCGCCGGTGGCGAGGATGAACGACCGGGCACGAAGCGTCGTCGACCGCGCCGCCTGCTCGACGACGACGCCTTCGACCCGTCCGTTCGAGGTCTCCGCCGCGACGACCGTCGGCCCGATGAGGATCCGGCCGCCGGCCTTCCGGAGCGCCTCGCTCATCGCCTCGTAGAGCCGCATGCCCGAGAGGGACGGAGGGAGCGTCGCGACCTCGAACACGGGTCGCTCCAGCCGCTGCTCGAGGTCGCGCCACACCTCCGCCGCCTGCCGCAGGCCGAGGACGGCCGGAAACCCGACGCGCTCGTCCGGCTCCAGCTGCGCACTCAGCTGCCGCGTGATCACCTCGCGGAGGTCGGCCTGCTCGAATCGCCTGGCCAGGTCGAGGCTTCCTTCGTGCGTTAGCGTCAACTCGATCCCGCGCGCCGAGACGTCCGCAAGCTGGTCGAGGTTCTCGGCGAGGTAGGCGGGATAGAAGTCCTTCAGCCCGAGCCCGACGAAGACGAAGTGTCCGCCGCCGCGCAGGTCGCCGCCTGCCATCGACTCCGGCACGACCGCCGACGGCTTCAACGCGCCGACCGCGGTCGGGAGGAGGAAGTTCTCGTGGAGCCCGCCCCGGTAGCCGGCCACGCGGGCCTTGAACCACTCCATGCTCGCCGCAACGACCTCCACAGGAAGCCGCGCGTAAGGGTGCTCCGGCGGGAGCTTCGACAGAGCCTCGGCGGGGCTCTCGCCGTCCACGGCTAGGACGTCGATCGTCGCCGGCGCGAGATGGGTCGAGCCGACGCCCTTCGCGACCAGGATTACTTGCCGCCCTTCCTCGACTAGGCGGAGTGCCGCAGTCAGGCCGGCGAGCCCGGCTCCGATGACGACGGTGTCGTACGTCACGTCGGCAACCGCTGGACCCCGAGCAGCCCCTGGAAGATCCAGTCGTCGAGCCGGGCCTGCCGCATCTGGTCGCCGTAGAGGATCGGGTGCACGCCCTTCCAGCGCTCCTGCAGGAAGGAGAGGAGGGATTCGTTGGCGGCGAGGTGGTCGAGCCGCTCGACGCCGTGGAGGATGCCGGTCGCCCGGTAGATGCAGAAGCCGCCCTGGCACGGTCCCATCCCGAGCCGCAGCGTGCGGCGGATGTCGTCCAGGTTAGGGGTGTGCCGCCACTCCATCGCCTCTTCGAGCCGCTCCCGGGTGATGAGCTCGCACTCGCAGATGATTCCCTGCAGCTGGGGAACCGGCTCGCGGGCACGAACGCGCGACCCGAGCGTGTAGAACTCACCGCCTTCCGACCCGGGCAGCGGCTCCTCGGCCGTGCGGCAAGGACGGTCGACCCCAAGCTGCTCGCAGGCCGCGTCCACAGCGACCTCCGCCATGAGCCGGAACGTGGTCGTCTTGCCGCCTGTGATCGTCACGAAGCCCTCGACGCCGTCGCGGTCGCGGTGGTCGATGAGCGCGTGCGAGCGGCTCACGTCCCGCGTGTCCGCCACCTCCTCCGGCGCAAAGAGCGGCCGCGCGCCGGCCCAGGCCCGGAGCGCCCGCGCCTCGCGGAAGCCGGGAACGAGCTTCTCGCCCTCGTCGAGCATCTCCTGGACCTCAGCCTCGGTGATCTCGAGCTCGTCGGGGTCGGCGACGCGCGTGTCGGTCGTCCCGATCACCGACACAGTGCGGATCGGGACAAGGATGTCGCCGTCGGCCGGCATCTTGCAGCGGTTGAGCACCGTGTTCACGAGCCGGTGGTTCATCGCGATCATGATCCCTTTGCCCGGGAGTACGTTGACCCGGCAGCCGGCGAGCTCGGCGATCTGCCCCGCCCACGCGCCCGCCGCGTTGACGACGACGTCCGCGTGAATTCGTAGCTCCCCGCCCGTCAGCTCGTCGCGGACAACCGCACCGCTCACCCTGCCGTCCGTCCGCTCCAGCCTGACGACGCGGTGGTAAATCAGGATCTCGGCACCGTGCTCCTGCGCCGAGCGTGCGCAGCCCCATACGAGCTTCCAGGCATCGATGGAGGCGTCAGGGACGGTAAAGGCACGCGAGATCCCGGGGTGCAGGCGTGGCTCCCGCTGCAGGGCCTCCGCGACGGAGATCTCCTCGGCCGGCACGCCGGTCGCCCGGCAGCCCTCGACGAAGGTGTCGCCGAACGCCGGGTCGTCCCACGGTGTCGAGACGAAGAGCCCGCCGGTGTCCTCGATGCAGTCGGCGGCGGTCCGGCGAAGGATGAGGTTCTCCTCGATGCACTCCTTCGCCGCCGCGGGGTCCTTGACCGCGTAGCGCCCGCCTGAGTGGAGCAGGCCGTGGAAGCGCCCCGTCGTCCCCTCCGCGAGGTCCTTGCGCTCGACGAGCACGGTCTTGAGCCCGCGCATGGCGGCATCGCGGACGACCCCGGCGCCCGTCGAGCCGCCGCCGATCACCAGCACCTCGGTCTCGAGTGACGCCACTAGACCCTCCGGTTCATGGGGACGCCACGGCGAGAGTACACTCGGGCGCATGGAGCACGAAGAACGCGAGCACGAGGGCGACTTCGCCGAGGGGAGCGAGGAGACCGAGCATCACCCCGAACGCAGCACCCACGGTGACTTCGCGGAGGGCATCGAGGAGACCAAGCCCGAGCACGAGGGAACCTTCGCGGAGGGGATCGAGGAGACCGAGCACCACCCCGAGCGCAGCACCCACGGCGACTTCGCTGAAGGGATCGAAGAGGACGACTAGGCCGGTCGAGAAGCGGCCTGTCTCGTGACGCTCGCGTAACGGGGACAGCCCCCGTGGCATGAGCGTGACGAACCGCTTTCACTCGTCCGGAGGAGCCGGCCCGAGGGCGCGCCTCAAGGCGGCTTTGGTCTCGCGCGCGCGAAGGGCGCGGTACGGAGGGGCCCGGCAGCAGATCCGCTGCCGGGCCCTCCGAGTCAGTGCGTTACTCGACCCAGTCGAAGGTCCGCGTGACGGCCTTCTTCCAGAAGCGGTACTCCTTCTCCCGCTCCTGCGCATCCATCTTGGGCTGCCACTCCTTGTCCTTGCCCCAGTTGGCGCGTAGGTCCTCGACCTCGGACCAGAAGCCGGTCGCAAGACCGGCGGCGTAAGCGGCACCGAGCGAGGTCGTCTCGGCAACCGTCGGTCGAATCACCGGCACGTCGAGGACGTCGGCCTGGAACTGCATCAGCAGCTCGTTGTAGACCATTCCGCCGTCGACCTTGAGCGACGTGAGCTCGACGCCGGAGTCGGCGTTCATCGCGTCGACCACTTCCTTGCTCTGCCACGCGGTCGCTTCGAGTGCGGCACGGGCGATGTGGCCCTTGTTGACGTACCGCGTCAGGCCGGCGATCACACCGCGTGCCTCACCCCGCCAATAGGGGGCGAAGAGGCCCGAGAAGGCAGGGACGAAGTAGATCCCGCCGTTGTCCTCGACGCTCTTCGCCAGGCTCTCGACCTCAGGCGACTCCTTGATCAGGCCGAGGTTGTCCCGTAGCCACTGGACGAGCGCCCCGGTAATCGCGATCGCGCCTTCCAGGCAGTACGTCGCCGGCTGATCGCCGATCTTGTACGCGAGCGTCGTCAGGAGGCCGCTCTTCGACTGGACGGCCTCGTTGCCCGTGTTGAGCAGGAGGAAGTTCCCTGTCCCGTAGGTGTTCTTCGCCTCGCCGACGGCGAAGCAGGTCTGGCCGAAGAGGGCGGCTTGCTGGTCGCCGAGGTCACCGGCGACCGGGATGCCGCTCAGGTCGCCCTTCGCCTCGCCGTAGACCTCGCTCGAGGCCCGGATCTCCGGCAGCATCGCCCGCGGGACGCCGAGGATGCCGAGGATCTCGTCGTCCCAGTCAAGCGTCTCGAGGTTCATCATCATCGTCCGGCTCGCGTTGGTCACGTCCGTCACGTGGGCGCCGCCGTCCGGGCCGCCCGTGAGCTGCCAGATCACCCACGTGTCGATGTTCCCGAACAGCACCTCGCCGCTCTCGGCCTTCGAGCGGACGCCGTCAACGTTCTCGAGGATCCACCTGATCTTCGGGCCGGAGAAGTACGTGGCGATCGGGAGGCCCGTCTTCGCTCGGAATCGGTCCTGGCCGCCGTCGCCGGCCAGCTCGTTGCAGATCTGGTCCGTCCGGGTGTCTTGCCAGACGATCGCGTTGTGAACCGGGCGTCCGCTGGAGCGTTCCCAGACGACCGTGGTCTCGCGCTGGTTCGTGACGCCGACGGCCGCCAGGTCGGACGCTTTCACCTTGTTGAGCCCGGCGCCAACCATCTCCTGCGTGCGCGCCCAGATCTCCATCGCATCGTGCTCGACCCAACCCGGTTTCGGATAGATCTGCTCGTGCTCCTTCTGATCGACCGAGACGACTTGCCCGCCGTGGTCGAAGACCATGAAGCGCGTGCTCGTGGTTCCCTGGTCGATCGCTGCTGCGTATTGCGCCATCCGCTGCACCTCCTATCTGTTCACTCGGGAGCCCAGGTCTCGGCGGCCGTCTCGATGAGCAGGTGGGTCGAGGTCGCGCCGGGGTCCTGGTGACCTGCACTGCGCTCGCCCAGGTAGCTCGCCCGCCCCTTCTTGGCCACGAGCGGCACCGTTGATTCCATGCCCTGCTGAGCCGCCTGCGCTGAGCGCCGCAGGGCGTCCTCGAAGGACGCGCCGTCGGCCAGGGCCGAGTTGAACGTGTCCCTCGCCGGGATCAGGGCGTCGAGCATCGTTTTGTCGCCCAGCTCGGCCTTTCCACGCATCTGTACGCCACTGACCGCCCCATCGAGCGCCACGGCCCAGTCCTCCGGCTGGAGCTCGCTCTTCCCGGTGGTCGCCATGCCCATCTGCAGGAACAGCGTTCCATAGAGCGGCCCGCCGGCACCGCCGACCGTCGAGATGAGCGTCATGCCGACGGTCTTCAGGAGGGCGCCGATGTCCTCGCCCTCCTGAGCGTCCAGCTTCGCGAGGACCGCCTTCATCCCGCGGTCCATGTTGGTGCCGTGGTCGGCATCGCCGATCGCCGAGTCGAGCCGGGTCAGGTACTCCCTGTTCTCGGCGACGGTGGAGGCGAACGCCTTCACCCAGTCGAGCACCCGGGCGTACGAGACTGTCACCGCGACGGTCTCCACGATACCCCTAGGCGCCCCACCGCAGGCCCGGCGTATTGACCGGAGCGTCCCAGAGCCTCGTGAGCTCATCGTCGAGCTTGAGCAGCGTGATCGAGCAGCCGGCCATCTCGAGCGATGTGATGTACGGCCCGATCAGGTTGCGCGTGATCTTGATCCCGCGCCCCTCCAGCAGCTTGCGCAGCTCGTTGTAGACGACGTAGAGCTCGATCGTCGGGGTTCCACCCATGCTGTTCACGAACGCCAGCACGTCGTCGCCCTCTTCGTATGGGAGGTCCTCGATCACCGGCGTGGCCAGGCTCTCGACGATCTCGGCGGCGGGGGCGAGCTTGCGCCGCTCGCGACCGGGCTCCCCGTGGATGCCGATGCCGATCTCCATCTCGTCGTCGCCGAGCTCGAAGGTCGGCGTGCCGGCGGTCGGGACGATGCACGACGTGAGCGCCATGCCCATGCTGCGGCCGTTGGCATTGACCTTCCGGCACAGGTCGGCGACCTGTTGCAGCGACTGCTTCTCCTCCG
>DASTHD010000019.1:0-2061 GCA_035605555.1 Gaiellaceae bacterium | reverse complement strand
CAACGCGTGGGCATGGGGTAAGTGCTCCCCCAGGCAATACACGCGTGTCCCTGGCCCGCGATCACGCGGCGCCAGAGCCCACCCTCCTCCTCACCAAGGTCTTCAGACCTTGGCTCGTCGGAGTGCGAACTCTGGCTTGGTGCTCGCGACCCAGGAACTACGCAGCATCACCTGGGGGAACACTGATGGCCGCGGAAGTCCTGCCCTTCGAGCGCTCGGAGGCCCAGCCGGAGGACCGCCCCGTGCTGGTCGTCGACCTCGGCGGGCAGTACTCGCAGCTGATCGCCCGCCGCGTGCGCGAGTGCCGGGTCTACTCGGAGCTCGTCTCCCACACGACGCCGGCGCAGGCGCTGCGCGCTCGCAACCCGCGCGCGATCGTCCTGAGCGGCGGGCCGGCATCGGTGTACGCAGAGGACGCTCCGGAGGTCGATCCGGGCCTCTGGGAGCTCGAGGTTCCGACGCTCGGCATCTGCTACGGCATGCAGCTGATGGCGCGGGATCTCGGCGGCCGGGTCGAACGCACCGGCGCCTCAGAGTTCGGGCGCACCGAGCTCCACGCCGACGGCGGCGCGCTCTTGGAGCACACGCCGGCGGAGCAGGACGTCTGGATGAGCCACCGCGACTCGGTCACCGCGCCGCCGGAGGGCGCACGTGTCACCGCATCGTCGCCGTCGACGCCGATCGCCGCCTTCGAAGCTCCCGAGCGCGGCCTATACGGCGTCCAGTTCCACCCCGAGGTGGTGCATACGCCCCATGGGAACGAGGTGCTGAAAAACTTCCTCTACGGCGTCGCCGGCGCGCCTCCGGCCTGGACAGCGGCGGCCGTGATCGAGGAGCAGGTCGAGCGGATCCGGGGGCAGGTCGGTTCGGAACGTGTCCTCTGTGCCCTCTCCGGCGGCGTCGACTCCGCCGTCGCCGCGCTGCTTGTCCACAAGGCGGTCGGCGACCAGCTCACCTGCGTCTTCGTCGACCATGGGCTGCTGCGGAAGGGCGAGGCAGCGCAGGTGGTGGAGACCTTCCAGGGCCACTTCCAGGTTCCGCTCGTCCACGTCGACGCGCAGGAGCGCTTCCTCGCGCGGCTCGCCGGAGTCGACGATCCGGAGGAGAAGCGGAAGCGCGTCGGCGAGGAGTTCATCCGCGTCTTCGAGCAGGAATCGGAGCGGCTAGCTCAGACGGTTGGACAGACGGTCGGACGGGCAAAGCCCGCCCGACCTCCAAACGGCGCCGCCAAGTCGGCGCCTCGGCGGATCCGCTACCTCGTCCAGGGGACGCTCTACTCGGACGTGATCGAGTCCGGAGGGACCGAGGGCGTCGCCGCGACGATCAAGTCCCACCACAACGTCGCGGGCCTTCCCGAAGACGTCGACTTCGAGCTCGTCGAGCCTCTGCGGATGCTCTTCAAGGACGAGGTCAGGCGGGTGGGCGAAGAGCTGGGCCTGCCCGAGCGCATGGTCTGGCGCCAGCCGTTCCCCGGGCCTGGCCTCGGGATCAGGATCATCGGCGAGGTCACGCGCGAGCGGCTCGAGATCCTCCGCGAGGCGGATTCGATCCTGCAGGAGGAAATCCGGCGCGCCGGCCTCTATCGCGAGCTCTGGCAGTCGTTCGCCGTTCTGCCGGCGATCCGCTCGGTCGGCGTCCAGGGCGACGAGCGGACTTACGCGTACCCGATCGTCATCCGCGCGGTCACCTCGGAGGACGCGATGACCGCCGACTGGGCGCGACTGCCTTACGACCTGCTGGAGACGATCTCGGGCCGGATCATCAACGAGATCCTGGCCGTGAACCGCGTCGCGCTCGACATCAGCTCGAAGCCGCCGTCGACGATCGAATGGGAGTAAACCGGGGGTAGAGAGAGCGAACCTGGTCGACGAAGCCCGCGAGCCGCTCGGCCAGGTCGGGATCGGTCACCTCGAGGACGTTCTCCGCGTTCAGCTCGCCTGAGCGCGAGAGGTTGAAGCTCCCGACGAAGATGGTGTCGTCGGCGACGGTCAGCTTCGCGTGCATGAAGTCGTGGATGCTGCCCGTCGCCTCCCACGGAGTCGACGGCTTGGCCGAGAACGG
>DASTHD010000011.1:0-3021 GCA_035605555.1 Gaiellaceae bacterium | reverse complement strand
CCGGGTTGGCGCTCCTTCGTCTCGCGAACGGTGACGTCGAGTCGGCCCGCCGTGGTCTCAGGCGGGCGCTCTCCGACGAGGCGCGGAACCGGCTCTCCCGAGCCCGCCTCTTGCCGGCGAGCGTCGAGATCTCACTTGCCTCGGGCGAGGTCGACGAGGCGAGGGCGGCGTCCGAGGAACTGGCCGAGATCGCGGAGGATTACGGCACGACGACGCTCGCGGCACATGCAGCTGCCGCCGCCGGCGCCGTCGCGCTCGCAGAGAAGGACGCGGACGCGGCGCTTGGGCATCTCCGGCGCGCGATCCGGCTGTACCAGGAGGTCGAGATTCCGTACGAGGGCGCCCGCGCCCGCCTACTTGCGGCGGAGGCGTACCGGCTGGACGGGGACGCCGACGCGGCCGACCTCGAGCTTCGCGCCGCCGCGGCGACCTTCGACCGGCTCGGCGCCGCGCGGGACGTTCGGAGGACGGCGGAGGCTATCGGCCGGCTTGCGGCCGCTGCCGGCGGCGAGCGAGCCGGCCGGACCTTCCTCTACACGGATATCTGCGACTCGACCCCGCTCGTCGAGGCAATCGGCGACAAGGCATGGGTGGGGCTCGTCGGCTGGCACGACAGGACGCTGAGGGAACTGTTCGGCCAGTACGGAGGCGAGGAGGTCGGTCATGCCGGGGACGGCTTCTTCGTCGCGTTTCCCGATCCGACGAGCGCGCTCGAGTGCGCCGCCGCGGTCCAGCGCCGGCTGGCAGCACACCGGCGGACGAACGGGTTCGCGCCGGAGGTGCGCATCGGCGTCCACGCCGCCGAGGCCAGTCGCTCGGCGGCGGGCTATAGCGGGAAGGGCGTTCACGAAGCTGCCCGGGTGGGGGCGCTCGGCGGCCCCGGAGAGATCTACGCCAGTCTCGCGACCGCTCGGCTCGGAGACGGCCTCGGCTACTCGGAGCCGAAAACGGTGACGCTGAAAGGGATCTCCGAGCCGCTCGAGGTGGTCACGATCGACTGGCGCTGACATTCCGGCGAACCCAGATGCCGCGGCCGCCGGCCGGCGAACCTGGCTAGTCCGGCCCGAAGGCTCTGCCTAGACTGATCCGGGCCATGGCGATTTGGACATGCCAATCGTGCGGCGGCGATAACCCCGAAGGGACACGCTTCTGCGGCCACTGCGGTGCCTCGGCTGAGGCGGCCCAGTCAGCGCCCGCTCTCGCCGAACCCGAACAGGACGTCACCGAGACGCTCCGCAGCTTTGTCGCCGGACCGGTGGCCGAGCGGCTCATCGAGGCGCGGGGCGATATCCCCGAGGAGCGACGCCTGATCACGGCCCTCTTCGCAGACATCTCCGGCTTCACGTCGCTGGCGGACCGCCTCGACCCCGAGCAGCTGCTCGAGGTGATCGACCCAGTCGTCACGGGCCTGAGCAGCATCGTCGGTCGCTACGAGGGCTTAGTGGAGAAGTTCGCGGGCGATGCCCTGCTTGCCCTTTTCGGAGCTCCGGTAACGCACGAGGACGACGCCGGCCGGGCGCTCATCGTCGCGCTCGAGATGCACGCGGAGCTGGAGCGACTTTGCAGCGACCTCCCGTACGAGGCGGAGCTGACCTTGCACGTCGGCGTCAACTCCGGCCACGGGGTCGCCCGCATCATCGGCAGTGAGGCGCGGATGGACTACTCCGTCCTCGGCGACTCCGTGATCCTCGCTCAACGGTTCGAGTCGGCGGCGCCCTCCGGCGAGACGTACGTCGGCGAGCTCACCAAGAGGCTGACCGATGACATGTTCGAGTTCGAGTCTGTCGGCGACCTCACCCTCAAGGGAAAGGCGGAGCCCGTCCCGGCTTGGCGCCTTCTCGGCAGACGGACGACTCGCGTACTCCGAGGCGACGGGCGTGCCGTCCTGGTCGGCCGAGACCGGGAGCTGGCCGCGATCAGCGATGTGCTCGACGTCCTGAACAGCGGGCGCGGCGGGATCATCACCGTCATGGGCGAGCCCGGCGTCGGGAAGTCTCGCCTGAGCGAGGCCGTCAAGACCCGGGCAGACGAGCTCGGGCTTAGGTGGCTGCAGACGCGATCCCTATCCTATGGCGCTTCTCTCGCGTACTGGCCGTACGCCGAGTTCGTTCGCTCCCTCGCCGGCATCCGCAGCGAGGATGAGCCGGAACAGTCACAGCGCCGTCTGGCGGACACGCTCGAGCGTGCAGGCTCCGGCGCGGCGGTCCCCTTCTTCACTCGCCTGCTCGGCTTGCCGGGCGTCTCCGAGGAGGTCGCGGGGCTGAACGCCGAGGCGTTCCGCCGCGGCTTGCACGCCGCCTTCGCCACAACCCTTGTTGCAGTTTCGAACGAGCGGCCGCTCGTGGTCGCGCTCGAGGATGCGCACTGGCTTGACGGCTCCTCGGCCGATCTGACGCGGGAGCTGGCGAAGCTCTGCGAACGGGAGCCGCTCGCGCTCTACCTGATAGCGCGCCCCGAAGCGGGACCGGCGCTCGATGAGATCACGGGCGACTCGCCGCGCCGCGCGATTGCCCTCGAGCCGCTCGACGAAGAAGGGGTCGCGGCATTGGTCGGCAGCCTGCTTGCGGGAGACGTCGATGAGGGGTTTCCCGCACTTGTTCGCGAGCGCACGGCCGGGAACCCGCTCTTCGTCGAGGAGCTCTTGCGGTCGCTGCAGGAGACTGGCGCCCTGGCGCGCCAAAACGGCTCCTGGCACACACAGCGCGGCTGGGACGCAGAAGCGGTGCCGCCTACGATCGAGGAGCTGCTGGCTTCTCGAATCGACCTGCTCTCCCGGAGCGACGCCTCGATCCTCCAGACGGCCTCCGTGATTGGACGCCGGGTGCAAGTGGGCCTGCTCGAGGCAGTCACGAACGCGCCCGAGCTTGACGGCGCCTTGAAGCGGCTCGTCGCCGCAGGGTTCCTCGACCCGCTCGACGGAGAAGGCAGCGGTCGGTTGCTCTTCCACCACGCACTCGTCCAGGACGTCGCGTACTCGCGGCTGCTGCGCAGGAAGCGACGCGACCTGCACCGACAGGTCGC
>DASTHD010000006.1:0-2032 GCA_035605555.1 Gaiellaceae bacterium | reverse complement strand
CACCGCCGAGCACCGTGCCTGGCTTCACGTCGACGGCGCGTTCGGGCTCTTCGCGCGTGTGACGCCGAGAGCCGCGGCGCTGGCCGAGGGCGTCGAGCGGGCGGACTCGGTGATCGCAGACGGCCACAAGTGGCTGAACGTTCCCTACGACTGCGGCTTCGCGTTCGTCCGCGACCGGGAACTGCTGCGAGAGCCCTTCAGGCTTACCGCGGCCTACTTGCCGTCGGACGAGACTCCGAGCCCCGAGGCGTCCCGACGCGCACGGTCGCTCGCGGTCTGGGCGACGCTGCGCGCCTACGGCCGAGCCGGCTACCGCGCGATGGTCGAGCGGCATCTCGACCTTGCGCAGCGGTTGTCCCGAACGGTGGACGAAAATCCGGAGCTGGAGCGGCTCGCGGAGACGAAGCTCAACATCGTCTGCTTCCGCGTCCGCCCGCCGGGGCTCGACGAGCAAGAGCTAGACGAGCTCAACCTCGCGCTCGGACAGGATGTGCTCGAGGACGGCCGTGTCTTCTTCGGGACGACCCGCTATGACGACAAGGTCGCGTTCCGCCCGGCAATCGTCAACTGGCGCACAACCGAACGAGACGTGGACCTGTTGGTCGAGGTCCTGGTGGAGCTGACGTCGGGACGACTCGCCGTGCGCGCATAGGTCTCAAAAGAACACATTCGTCACGCTCGCGTGCGCCACGCGTGCGCTGGATCTGGATACGCTCGAATCGGGGAGGAGGTTGGAGGCCCCCGGGCGAGTTACGCGAGCTTCTCGCGGACGAGCTGGCTGACCTCTGAGCCGTCCGCCCGGCCGGCTACCTGCGGCATCACGTCGGCCATGACGCGGCCGAGATCGCGGAGGCTCGTGGCGCCGTTCTCCGCGATGGCGTCGTCGATGATCTCCTCGAGCTCGGCCTCGCTGAGCGGCTCGGGCATGAACTCCTCGAGCACCTCGAGCTCGTAGTCCTCCGCGTCCGCCTGCTCTTCGCGGCCGGCGGCCCGAAAAGCCTCCTCCGCCTCCACTCGCCGCTTGCGCTCGCGCTGGAGGACCTGCAGCTCCTCCTGGTCGTTCAAGGGCCGCTGCAGCTCCTTCTCCGCCGACCGGAGGCTGTTGAGGATCAAGCGGAGCGCGTCACGCCGTTCGGAGTCGCGCTCGCGCATCGCCTCCTTGAGCTCGTCTTCGAGCCGCTCGATGAGACTCACTCCGGCATCCCTTCGATTCGCCCGCCGAGGACGTGCCAATGCAGGTGGAAGATCGTCTGGCCGCCTCCGGGCCCGACGTTGACGAGCACGCGGTAGTCCTCAAGCCCCGCCTTGCGTGCCGTCTCCGCCACGAAGTCGAGCATGCGCTTGGCCTCGTCGGGCGGGAACGCCTCGACGTCGCGGAAGGTGTCGACGTGCCGTTCGGGCAGGACGAGCAGATGCGTCTCGGCCTTCGGGTAGATGTCGCGGACGGCGACGAAGCCGTCGGCCTTGTTCACATGGTCGCCCTCGCGAACGAGCTTGCAGAAGAGGCAATCCGCGTTGCTCATGGCCGAACCTTCCGGCCTCTGATGTTTCGACCGGTCGTTTCAGACGGCCGCACGGGCAAAGCCCGTACGGCCTGACTGAGACATCGCAAGCGACGTCTCATGCGGCGAGGATCCCCTCCTCCGTGACCGCAGCGCCGCGTACGCGCACGAGCTCGCCCACCGGCGCATCCTCCCGAAGGAGCCAGGGCGAGTAGTCGTCGCCGTAACCGCGCCCGGGCCGATCCACGAGCACGAGGTCTTCGCGCTCGAGCTTCTCGCGCCACCGCGCCAGGCACGCCTCGTGGGACATGGCGCGCAGCCGAGCGCTGCGTTCCTTCTTGACGGCCGGCTGGACGCTGTCAGCCTCGGCCGTCACCGTGCCGGGCCGCGGCGAGTACGGGAAGACGTGCACCTTCGTGATTCCCGCCCGGCGGAGCACGGCGAGCGTGTTCCGGAACGCGGCCTCGTCCTCGCCCGGGAAGCCGACGATGACGTCGCTCGTCAGGTTGAAGTCTTCGAGCGGGGCGAGG
>DASTHD010000243.1:0-5774 GCA_035605555.1 Gaiellaceae bacterium | reverse complement strand
CGTCGCCTTCGCCGTCCTGGCGCCGACGCGGCAGGAGCCGGAGGAGCCGCCTGCTGCGGTTGAGCGAGAGCCCGAGCTCGTTGCGGTTCGCTGATGGACGAGGCAGCGAAATCGCAGGTTCGGGCCGCGAGCTGGCCGCTCTGGGGGCGGACGACGTGCCTTCGTCGATGCTCGAAGCATCGACGATGACGCGGCGTCCGGAAGCGACCGCTTCAGACGCGGACGCCGCGTCGTCCGTGGCTGGAGCGCGGAGCGGCCCAGACGCGCCGGATCGTGGATCCGCACGCGCGAGGTCGCTGGCTCGGCCATCTAGCGCGGCGCGCGGCGTCGCGCTCTTTCTCCTCTCCTGGGGTCTGCTCCACCACGGCGTCCTCGCGCGCAGCCAGATCCGCGACACGCCGATCTACGAGCGCTACGGCGAGGCGATGGCCGACGGGCAGGTGCCGTACCGCGACTTCGACGTCGAGTACCCGCCCGCGGCGCTGCCCGTGTTCCTCCTGCCGGCGCTTGGGGGAGGCGACTACGACCGGCGCTTCGAGGGGCTGATGGCCGGGCTCGGCGTGGCCTGCGTGCTGCTCGTCGCTGCCTCGACGACGGCGCTCTGGGCGCCGATCGTCGTCGGGCTCTCCCCGCTCCTCCTCGGCTCGGTCGTGCTCTCGCGCTTCGACCTCTGGCCTGCGGCGCTCACGGCGCTCGCCCTCGCTCTGCTCCTCGCCGGCCGTTTCCGTCTCTCCTCCGCGTCGCTGGGCGTCGCCACGGCGGCGAAGCTCTACCCGGCCGTGCTGGCGCCGATCCTCGTGGCGCACGTGTGGCGAGCGCGAGGCCGGCGCGAGGCGCTCGTCTGCGCCGCGATCGCCGCGAGCGTCTTCGCGGCGATCCTGGCGCCGTTCGTCGTCGCCTCGCCGGGAGGCGTCTGGCAAGCGATCTGGGTTCAGGCCGGGCGGCCGCTCCAGCTCGAGAGCCTCGGCGCCTCGCTCCTGCTCGTAGCGCATCAGGTGTTCGGCCTCGACCTGACGATGGAGTCGAGTCACGGCTCCCAGAACCTCGCCGGCGGGGCTGCCGATGCCCTGGCAGTCGCGTCGACCTTGGCGCAGATCGTCGCCTTCGCCGCGATCTGGGTCTGGTACGCGAGGGGGCCGGCGACGCGCGATCGGCTCGTCACAGCCTGCGCGGCGGCGGTCTGCGCCTTCATCGCCTTCGGCAAGGTGCTCTCGCCCCAGTTTCTGATCTGGCTCATTCCCCTCGTGCCGCTCGTGCGCGGCCGACGCGGGCTGGCCGCGTCAGGGGTGCTCGCCGCGGCCCTCGTCTTCACCCAGCTGTGGTTCCCGTCGCGCTACTGGCGGCTGGCGCTCGAGTTCGACGCTGCGGCGTCGTGGCTCGTCCTGGCCCGCGACCTGACGCTCGTCGCGCTGGCCGTGCTGCTCATAGCTCGAGTGGAACCCGGACGGTCTCGCAGCGTGTAGCGCGCCCGTCGGCGCCGCACTCGACGACAACGCCTTCGAGGCGGACACCGTCCTTCGCCGTGCGGAAGCGGATCGGGATGCCGGTGCGCATCTGCTCCACGGCGAGCTCGGTGACGACGCCGATCACGGAGTCGTGTGGTCCCGTCATCCCGGCATCCGTGATCGCCGCTGTGCCGCCGGGCAAGACCCGCGCGTCGTTCGTCTGGATGTGCGTGTGGGTCCCGAGGACGGCGGTAACTTTTCCGTCGAGGTAGGCCGCCATTGCGACTTTCTCGCTCGTCGCCTCGCCGTGGAAGTCGACGACGATCACGCGCGTCGTGCGCCGCGCCTCGGCGACGAGGTCGTCGATCACTTCCCATGGGCCGTGCGGGGGCGACAGGAACAGCTGGCCGAGGACGTTGATCACCGCGACCGGCGTTCCGTCGGCGGCCTCGCCGATCGTCATGCCGCGACCCGGTGTGTGGCTGGAAAGGTTCGCCGGCCGGATCACACGGTCGGCCTCGGCCAGGTACGGGATCACCTCCTTCCGCCGCCAGGTGTGGTTCCCGAGCGTGATCACGTCGGCGCCGGAGGCGAGGATCTTCTCCGCGATCTGCGGTGTGATGCCGAGGCCGTCGGCCGCGTTCTCGCCGTTGACGGCGCAGAAGTCGACACCGAGCTCCTCGCGGAGGTCCGGCAGCAGTCGTTCGACCGCGCGCGTGCCCGGTGCTCCGTTGACGTCGGCGACGAAGAGGAGCTTTATGGGATCGCCAGCGTTGCGGCGGGATGAACTTCGAGCGAGACGTGGTTGCCCGCGTCCTGCGTGTACCGCGCCAGCGCCTGCTTCTCGACCCGCGAGAAGTCGAGCACGGTGCCGAGCTTCGAGCTCCCGGCCGTCACGTTCGACCCGACGGTGAGCGACGGATCGGGTCGCAAATGCGTCAGGGAGACCACGAGCGACGGGCCGTCGGTCGGCTGGACGTCGATGCGGCTCCCGAGCCTCCGCCCGCTGATCACGAAGTCGGTGATCCCGACGATCGCGCCGTCCACCGGCGAGTAGACGTCCGTACCCGGCGCGGCGCCGACGTCGAGCACCGCCGTGCCAGGCCCGGCGCCCCCGAGCTGGTAGTAGGCGAGGCCGTTGTCGCCGAGGCCGGCAACGCGGCGGACGAATCGGGCGAGGACGCCCTCGTTCGCCTGGCGGCCGACCGGGTCGAGCGGCAGCGCCCCGTTGTCGACCCCGTGGTAGCCCAGTGCCGTCACGCGCGACTGCGAGATCGGCATCTGGATCCGCAGCGTGTCCTTCAGGGCGATCACCTGCGGCCTCGGCGGGCCGGTCGGCAGCAGCCGCTGCGCGGGCGCGGGCGCCGTCGTCAGCGCCGGCCCGGAGTTGCCCGGGCCGAAGGCGCTCAGCAGGAGCGTGACCGCGACCGCGCCGACGGCGAGGACGAGCAATGCGATGCGCCTGGTCTGGTGACGACCGGTGGCAGCGCGGCGCTGTCGGGCGCGACGCGCCTTCGACACTGCCTTGGGCGGAGGCATTGCGCGCACGCTAACCGGTGCGCGGGCGCGCTTCAACTGGGCACTTCGTGGCACGGCGGAGGCGGAGTCTAGAGCCAAATCGACCCAGACTTCGTGACGGTCGAGCGCAAGGTTCCCATCTAGCTGAAAGTTCCAGTCCCAGTCGGGCGGTCTGAGGGGTCGAACACGCGCAGTACGATCAACTCGATGTCGCCCGCCGCCCACAAGATCGAGATCCCGCGCTGGATCCAGCTCGTCGGGCTCCCACTTGTGCTCCTGCTCGTGTGGAAGCTGGCGGCGACGGTTACTCACGTCGTCTTCCTGTTCATCGTCGCCGCGCTGATCGCGCTCTTGCTCGACCCCATCGTGCGGGCGTTCGCTCGGTTGCGGGTTCCGCGTGGCTTCTCGATCGCCGTCGTCTACCTCAGCTTCGCCACCGTGATCGTGGCCTCCGCGATCGCCATCGGCGCGATCGTGATCGACCAGTCACGAGCGGCTGCGGACCGGATCGACACCTACCTTACGGTCGAGCGCGGACAGCCCCCACAGACCGACGCGGAGCGGGACGTGGTGCGCCTCCAGGCCTGGCTCGACGACCACGGGCTCGAGCGGATCCGGGTGCGCAAGCAGGGGGACGATCTCGTCAACTCGCTGCGTGACGCGGGCCCGAGGGAGTACACGACCCGGGCGATCGACTTCCTCGAGGGCGCGGCCCTCTCGATTTTCCAGCTGATCTTCAGCTTCGTGCTCATCCTCGTGGTCTCGATCTACATGCTCCTCGACATGGGGAGGTTGTCGGCGGCCGTCGACCGCCGCTTCCCGCCAAGACCGGGCTCGGGCTCGCTGATCCCGCGGCTCGAGAGCGCGCTCCTCGGCTACGTCCGAGGCCAGTTCCTGCTCTCGCTGATCATCGGGACGAGCGCCGGCGTCGGCCTCTGGCTGCTCGGCACCCTCGGTTGGGCGGAGGGAATGGACCAGTACGCACTGCTCTTCGGGGCCTGGGTCGGCGCGATGGAGCTGATCCCCTACCTCGGTCCGTGGCTCGGCGCGGTGCCGCCGATCACGTACGCCCTGATCGTCGACCCCGTCTCGGCGATCTGGGTGGCGCTGCTCTTCCTCGGGATCCACCAGATCGAGGGCCACATCGTCGTCCCGAACGTGATGGGGAGCGCCCTGCGGCTGCACCCGCTGCTTGTGATCTTCGGCCTCTTGGCCGGCGGCGAGATCTACGGGCTCCCCGGGATCTTCGTCGCGCTGCCGCTGCTCGCCGTGATGAGGGCGCTCTGGGAGTTCGCCGGCGAGCGGGTCGAGCTCGAGGCGTGGAAGGAGGGCGGACCGGCGGTGCCGGTCGAGGTGGAGGTCGAGAAGAAGCCGGAGGTGGTGGAGGCGCCTCCCCCGCCCCGAGCTAACGTCCAGCCATGAGCACCTTTCCGGTCACCCGTCTCCGACGCCTCAGGCGCAGCGGCGCGCTGCGCACGCTCGTGCGCGAGACGCGGCTCTCGGTCGAGGACTTCGTGCTGCCCGTCTTCGTCGCACCGGAGCCGCTGCCGAATGCGGCCCTCCCGGCGATGTCGCGGTTCACCGTCGAGCAGGTGGCCGCCGAGGCTGAGGCGGCCGCGGCGGTCGGCATCCAGGCGCTGATCGTGTTCGGCATCCCCGAGGAGAAGGACGACCGGGGCTCCGGCGCCTGGGACGAGGATGGAATCGTCCAGCAGGCGCTGCGGGCGATCCGCGAGCGCGTCCCACAGCTCGTGCTCGTCACCGACGTCTGTCTGTGCGAGTACACCTCGCACGGCCACTGCGGCGTGCTCGA
The DNA here is from genome assembly GCA_035605555.1 of Gaiellaceae bacterium. Classification (GTDB taxonomy): domain Bacteria; phylum Actinomycetota; class Thermoleophilia; order Gaiellales; family Gaiellaceae; genus JACDAN01. The sequence goes on along the minus strand of DASTHD010000243.1, from coordinate 998 downwards.
CGGCGAGGAGGTCGCGAATGACGAGACCCTCGAGCTGCTGGCGCGCACCGCCGTCAGCCACGTCGAGGCGGGGGCCGATGCCGTCGCGCCGAGCGACATGATGGACGGGCGGGTCGCCGCGCTGCGGGCCGCGCTCGACGACGCGGGGTACGACCAGACGCCGATCCTGTCGTACGCCGCCAAGTACGCGTCCGCCTTCTACGGGCCGTTCCGAGAGGCCGCCGGGTCGGCGCCGTCGTTCGGCGACCGGCGCGGCTATCAGATGGATCCCGCCAACGTCCGCGAGGCGCTGCGCGAGTGCGAGCTCGACGTCGGGGAGGGGGCGGACGTGCTGATGGTGAAACCCGCCCTCCCGAACCTCGACGTGATCCGCGCTGTGCGCGAGCGCTTCGACCTCCCAGTCGCCGCGTACAACGTCTCCGGCGAGTACGCGATGATCAAGGCCGCCGGCGCCGCCGGGTGGATGGACGAACAGACCGCCGCGCTCGAGTCCCTGACGGCGATCAAGCGCGCCGGCGCCGACGTGATCGTGACCTACTGGGCGAAGGAGCTCGCCCGATCGCTCTGAAGCAGGCCAGCGAGCTCTACCGTCGCGCCCAGCGGCTGATCCCCGGCGGCGTCAACTCGCCGGTGCGGGCGATGCGTGCGGTCGGGCTCGACGAGCCCTTCTTCGTCAGCCGCGGCGAGGGCGCCTACCTCGAGACCGAGGACGGTCGTCGGCTGCTCGACTGGGTCTGCTCCTGGGGCGCGCTCATCTTCGGGCACGCCGATGCGGAGACGGTCGAGGCCGTCAGGGAGGCGGCGCTCGAGGGCACGAGCTACGGGGCGCCGACCGAGCGGGAGGTGCTGCTGGCGGAGGAGATCGTCGACGCAGTCCCGTCGGTGGAGCTGGTCCGGCTCGTCTCCTCAGGGACCGAGGCGGCGATGAGCGCGGTCCGGCTCACGCGCGGATTCACCCGCCGCGACCGGGTGCTGAAGTTCGCCGGCAACTACCACGG
>DASTHD010000207.1:0-4464 GCA_035605555.1 Gaiellaceae bacterium | reverse complement strand
CTCCCACGGACGCAGCGCGGGCGCCGGACAGCGCGAGGGCGGCGGCGCCGACGTCTGGATCGAGCTGCCCGGGCGCGGACCGGGTCAGCCGCCGTAGCGAGCCGCGACGATGCTCGGGCGCTCCACCGGCCGCCCCGCCTGGATGGACCAGGCGAGCCGGACGTATTGAGCGTGAGACCACGCCAGCGGGGTGGCCGAGAAGGTGCCCTCGCCGAGCGGGAAGCCGGGCTGGCCCGCGGGCGGGAAGTCCGGTGCCCAGACCTGCTCCGGAAGCATGTTGCCCTCGTTCGCGGCCGCGGCCATGTGCTCCAGGCGGTTCCGCGCCGCCGTCGAGTCGCCCCTCAGCAGCTCGTACTCGCCGCGCTCACCGCCGAAGATCGGCCAGTTGCGGCCGATGGTCGTGTTGTTCGACCAGTCCTCGGTCGGGTTCGGCGGGAAGCCGATGTCCCACTGGGTGCCGTCCTTCTTCTCGCCGTAGCCGTCGAAGTTGAAGCGGTGCCAGAAGTAGCGCTGGCGCGCGTTCCCGGATGCGAGCTGCTGGTCCACGACCCCCACGGTGTTCCGGATCACCGGGTCGCCCGCGCGCTTCACGCCCAGCCGCACGAGCTCGAGGAAGCTCGGGTCGACCACCTTGCGCTGGTCGACGGTGGGGCCGCTGTCGCCGATGTTGTATTGCATGCCCGAGTTCGGCAGCCCGTCCTTCGTGAGCCGCAGGTAGTAGGGCTGCGACGAGTAGGGGCCGGTCGACGTGACGGTCCAACCCTCCACGCGCCGCTGCCAGTCGTCCGCGGTCGCCTCGTAGCGGGCGGCCGACGCCGCGTCGCCGTTACGGCGTGCGATGTCCGCGGCGCACACGAGGCCCGCGATCTCCGACGCGATCGTGCCCGGCGAGTAGCCGCTCTGGTTCTCCCAGCGCTCCTGAGGGCTGAACGGCGCGTTCGGGAAGTTCACGATGAAGTCGGCGGCCTTCTTGATGTGGTCCTGGTAGAGCGCCGGCCCGTCGCGGTGGAGCTGCCAGGCGAGCACGATCGGGAACGCCACCTCGTCGAGCTGGAGGTTCGTCCAGTGCGGCGCGCCGTCGACCGTCGAGTTCTGCGGGAACGAGCCATCGGGCTTCTGCTGCCTGAAGAACAGGTAGTCGACCGCGCGGTTCGCCCCGGCCGTGTCGCCGGCCGCGATCAGCGCGGTGGCGATCTGGTAGAGGTCGCGGGACCACACGAGGTGGTAGGCGCCGGACGGGTTCTCGAGGCCGGTGCCCCAGACCCACGGCATCGTGGGCGAGGCGATGTAGCCGCCGCGGAAGGTCTTGTCCTCGTGCGCGGCCAGCGTCATGACCGACGCGTTGTAGAGCCGCCGGTCAGCGGTCGCCGGCGAATTGCGCAGACCCGCCAGGTACCTGTGCCAGCCGCCCTCGTAGGAGCGCCTCGCCGCGCCGAAGCCGTTCCTCAGCGACGCCCGCGCCGACTGCCGGGCGACGCCGGGCGTCCCGCCGAAGCCGAGGGCGAGCGTCAGCCGGCGGCTTCCGCGCTTGCCGGTCACCGGGATGCGCCCCGTCTGGACGACGTTGCCGTTCGGCGCCGAGTTGTACGCGAAGTCCATCCGATGGTCGCTGCGGATGTCCTCCCAGCCGTCGCTCGGCGTGCCCAGGTAGCCGCTCGAGGTGCGGTCGAACGCCGGTGAGGTCACGAGCGCGCTGGCAACCGGGCTCCCGGTGTCGGTCGCGAGCAGGGCGCCGCCGTCCGAGCTGCCGCTGTCGTCGTCGCCGTCGTTGCCGAGCCCCGGGTCGTAGTACGCGTACAGGCCGAGCTTCTTGCCGGTGAGCGAGTCGAGCCTGACCCGCACGAGCAGCACGTTGCGCGCGGGGTCCGTCACGTAGGTCTTCGTCAACCGGTAGCGGCCCGGCTGCTCGTTCACCTGGCGATAGGTCAGGCTGCGCGAGTCGACCTGCTCGATCGAGCGTCGGCGCGCCTGCGTGTCCTTCTCGGCGAACGTCTTGCCGTCCGAAACGATGAACTCGAGCGTCCGGACGCTCGGCGTCCCGAGATCCGGATAGAAGACCTCGGTCAGGCGCCCGTCGTCGAGCGTGTGCCAGACCTTGCTCCTCGTCGCGGTGGAGGTGCCGTAGCCGTCCTTGTCCGCCTCGGTCCAGGTGGCCTTGGTGCCCGGTGCGCCGGGCGCGGTCTGCGCCGCTGCCACCCCCGGCAGTGCGAACGTCAAGGCGAAGACCGCAACGAACACCCAGCGCATGTGGGGGCGTTACCCGGTGCGAGCGACGCCAATCGCGCTACTTCGGGGAGCCGCTCGGCTCTCCGCTGAGCGCGATGTCGCCCGTGACGACGATCTCGCGCTCCAGCCCGTCGACGGTCACGACCGCCCGTGCCTGGAGCGTCTCGCTCCCGCTGAGCAACCCGGCGTCGATCTGCTCCCTGACCGCGAGCTCGATCTCACGCTGCGAGGTCACGCCGAGCTTCTTGAGGAAGCGCCGCACCGAGAGGTTGAAGGCCTCTTCGTCCATGGCCGCAGCCTAGTCGTCAGCCGCTTCCCCAGACAGCTCGCACGTCTCGACCAGGAGCCGGGCGCCGCCGAGAGCGGCCGCACGGGCGGGCACGACCGCGTCGAGCTCAGTCCGGAATCAGGCCGTCGCCCGAGAACTCGCCCTTCGCCTCGTCGAACGAGATGTCGCGTGGGGGCATGATCACGTCGGACTCGACCAGCTCGTCGCCGTCCACCGCGTTGCCGTCGCTCGCGACGAGCTCCAGCATCTGGCTCCAGAGCTCCTTGAAGCCCGCCTCGTCGCCCTGTTCGACGGCGGTGACCGCCCGGTTGTCGAGGTCGTTGAGCCGCTCGGCGTCCTCGTCGGGCAGCTTGAACTGGCCCTCGCCGGAGATCCGAACGATCACGCGTTCTCCTTCCCCTGCTCGAGCGCGGGCGAGTCGCCGCCGCCGCTCCCGAGCTCCGCCTTCATCTTGGCGAGCTCGTCGTCGACCTGGGCGCCGCTCGTCAGCTCGGAGAGCTGGCGGTCGATGTCGTCCTGGCCGGAGCCGAGCTGGGTGATGTCGTCGAAGGCGCCGGCCTGCTCCAGCTCCTCGACCGCGGACGCGCGTGCGCGCATCGTCTCCGTCTTGTCCTCGGCGCGCTGCATCGCGAGGCCGAGATCCGCCATCTCCTCGCCCACGCCGTTGGCGGCCTCGGAGATCCGGACCTGCGCCTCGGCGGCGGAGTACTGCGCCTTGATGACTTCCTTCTTCGTCCGGAACTGCTCGATCTTCTGGCGCAGCCGCTGCTCGTTGGCCGTCAGCTGCTCCTGCTGAGCCTCGAGCTCCTTGATCTGCGTGTCGAGGCCCTGCAGCTCAGTCTGCGCAAGCGTCTTGCGCTCGAGCGCCGTCCGGGCGAGCTCCTCACGGCCCTGGGCGAGCGCCTGGCGCGCCTGCGTGTCGAGCTTCACGACCTGCTGCTCGAGCTTCGTCGACTGCATCTGAAGGCGCTTCTTCGACGTCACGACGTCGGCGATGCCCTTCTTCACGTTCTGAAGCAGCTCGGTCTGCTTCTGGTACCCGTAGTCGAGCGTCTCGCCCGGATCCTCGGCCCGGTCGAGCATTCTCGAGATCTTCGCCTTTACAACCGTCGACATGCGACCTGCAAGCCCTGGCATGTCTCCTCCTCATCTCCGACGCGGTCAGTCGGGCCAAGAGTAGTCTCCGCGCCCTCGTGGAGCCACGTCCCCCGTCAGCGTCGAGCTCAACTCTCAGCCGCTGGATGGGAATAGCGGACGCGAACAACGCGGGGAACGTGCACGGAGGGCTGATCATGCACCTCTGCGATGACGTGGCCGGGATCGCCGCGGTGCGGCACTCGGGCACCCGGGTCGTGACCGCCGCGATGGACCGGATGAACTTCCGTCACCCGGTGTACGTCGGCGAGCTCGTGAACGTCAAGGCGACGGTCAACGCCGCCTGGCGGACCTCCATGGAGGTCGGCGTGCGGGTCGAATCCGAGAACGTCCGCACGGGCGAGGTCCAGCACACCTCCACCGCCTACCTCACGATGGTCGCCCTCGACGACGACGGGCATCCCACGGAGGTCCCGCCGATCGCGCCGGAGACCCCCGAGGAGGCGAGGCGGGCGCGCGAGGCACAGCTGCGTCGCGACACCCGCCTCGCCGAGCGGAAGCGGATCGAGGAAGGGCGCGCTCAGAGCGAGCGCTGATACTTCTCGAGCGCCTTCAGGGCGAGCCACGCGCCCACCGCGGCGAAGCCGGCCAGGAGGCCTGCCCGGGTGACGACGACCTCGAAGCCGCCCTCGCCCAGCGCCGCCGCGCGTCCGGCCTCGACGGCCCATTCGACCGGGTTGTAGTTCGCCAGCGTCTCCATCCAGCCCGGCATGAGCCCGGGCGCGATCAGGGTCGAGCTGATGAACGAGAGCGGCAGCTGGAGGAAGGTCAGCGTCGCGATGAGCGTCTCCTCC
>DASTHD010000105.1:0-4786 GCA_035605555.1 Gaiellaceae bacterium | reverse complement strand
GGCCCGGCGATGGCCGGCAATGTCGAACAACTCGTCGATGAGCTCGAACGGACGTACAAGGAAGCGCAAGAGCGCATGTCCGACCCTGCGGTCTACAACGACCACCGTGAGGCTGCGTCCGCCGGCAGGCGCCTGAAGGAGCTCGAAGGGCCGCACAAGCTGGCGCAGGAGTGGCGGCTGATCCACGAGGACCTCGAGGCGGCACGGAACGACGGACAGTTGCGCGAGCTGGTTCCGGAGCTGGAGGAGCGCGGGCACGCGCTCGAGGAAGAGTTGCGCGTCGCGCTCGCGCCGACGGATCCCGCGGACAGCAAGGACGTGATCGTCGAGATCCGCCAGGGCGTCGGCGGCGACGAGGCAGCGATCTGGGCCGGCGACATCTACCGCGCGCTCGCCCGCTACGCCGAGCGCCGCGGCTTCAAGGTCGAGCAGCTCGGCTCGAGCCCGAACGACGCCGGCGGCTTCAAGGAGGTCACGTTCGGCATCACCGGCGAGGGTGCCTACTCCGTCTTCAAGTGGGAGGGCGGGACGCATCGCGTCCAGCGCGTGCCCGCGACGGAGTCACAGGGCCGGATCCACACCTCCACGGCGACGGTTGCCGTCATGCCCGAGGCGGAGGAGGTCGAGGTCGAGATCGACCCCAACGAGCTCAAGATCGACGTCTACCGCTCCACGGGGCCCGGCGGCCAGAGCGTGAACACGACGGACTCCGCCGTCCGGATCACGCACATCCCCACCGGTCTCGTCGTCTCGATGCAGGACGAGAAGTCGCAGCTCCAGAACCGCGCCAAGGCCCTGCGCGTCCTGCGGGCCCGGCTCTACGAGCTCGAGCGCGCCAGGCAGCGGGCCGAGCTCGAGAGCGCCCGGCGCTCACAGATCGGATCGGGCGAGCGCGCAGAGAAAATCCGCACCTACAACTTCCCGGAGAATCGCGTCACCGACCATCGCGTGAAGGTGACCGCCCACCGGTTGGATGCGGTCCTGGACGGCGAGCTGGACGAGTTCACCGAGGCGCTGACCGCGGAGGATCGGCGGCGGGCGCTCGAAGCCGCCGCGGTGTGACCCCGCGCGAGGCGCTTCGGGAGGCGACCGCGACGCTGGAGCGGGCCGGCGTCCCGTCGCCCGAGGTCGACGCCGAATGGCTGCTCGCCCACGTGCTCGGCGTCCGGCGCTCGGAGGTCTACGCGGCCACGCTGGACGGCGAGCTCGACGAGTTCCGCCGGCTGGTCGACCGGCGCGCGCAGCGGGAGCCGCTGGCCTACATCCTCGGCGAGTGGGGCTTCCGCGGCCTGACGCTCTCGGTCGACCCCCGGGTGCTGATCCCGAGGCCGGAGACCGAGGCGGTCGTCGAGCGCAGCCTCGCGCTCCTCGACGGCATCGACGAGCCGGCCGTGCTTGACATCGGCGTCGGCTCGGGCGCGATCGCGCTCGCGATCGCGGACGAGCGCCCGGATGCCCTCGTCGTCGGCACGGACACCTCCGCCGAGGCGCTCGAGGTCGCGGAGGCGAACCGCGAGCGGGTCGGCGTGGCCGACCGCGTTCGCTTCGTCCAGGGTGACCTGCTGGCCGGCGAGGCGGGGCCGTTCGACCTCGTCGTCTCGAACCCGCCGTACGTCGCGCCGGAGGACATGACGGGCCTCGAGCCGGAGCTGCAGCACGAGCCCGTCGAGGCCCTCGTCGGGATCGGGCGCCACCGGGAGGTCGCGCAGACGGCGCTCGACGTGCTGCGGCCGGGCGGAGCGCTCGTGCTCGAGGTCGGGGACGACCAGGCGTGCAACGTCTCGCCGCTGATCGTCGCTCTCGGCTACAGGGACGTGCGGGTCTCGAACGACCTCGCGGGACGCGAGCGCATCGTCGAAGCTCGCCGCCGGTGATCGAACAGGCGGTCGCCGCGCTCCGCGCCGGCGAGCCAGTGGTGCTCCCGACCGACACCGTCTACGGCCTGGCGGCGGACGCGCGAAACGAGGCCGCGGTCCGGGCGCTCTACCGGCTGAAGGGACGCGCCGAGCCCCAGCCCACGGCGGTGATCGCCGCGGAGATCGAGGCGCTACTCGAGGCGGTGCCGGAGCTCGGCGGTCGCCCGATGCTGACCGGCCCGTACACGCTGATCCTCCCGAACCCCCGGCGGCGCTTCCCGTGGCTGACCGGCGACCGGCCCGAGACGATCGGCGTGCGGGTGCCGGACCTGCCGCCGGACGCTCGGGAGGTCGTGCGACGCCTCGGCGTGGTCGCGGCCACGAGCGCGAACCTTCCCGCAGGGAGGGATCCGAGGGCGGTCGGGGAGATTCCGGACGAACTGCTTGCGGGCTGCGCCGCGGTCGTCGACGCGGGTGAGCTGCTCGGAAAGCCGTCGACGGTGATCGACCTGACGGGGCCCGAGCCCGTGGTCGTGCGCGAGGGCGCCGTCCCCGCGGCAGAAGCGCTCGCGCGTCTGGACTAGCGCCGGCGGACGCGCCGGCAGCGGCCGAGCTTGTCGCCGTGGCGGCGGCGCTTGCGCAGCTGTGGCCTGCTGGACGGTTACGCGCCGGAGTGGGGGATACGATGCCGGGGATGGCTGTCGCGCAGGAGACGCTGCAGTACCTCCGCACCGCGGGCCTCGCCGAGATCGATCCTGAGATCGCCGAGCTGCTCGGCGCGGAGCTCGAGCGGCAGCGTGGGCAGATCGAGCTGATCGCCTCCGAGAACTTCACCTGGCCGAGCATCTTCGAGGCCATCGGGTCGACCCCGACGAACAAGTACGCGGAGGGCTATCCCGGCAAGCGCTATTACGGCGGCTGTCATGTCGTGGACGAGATCGAGCAGGCCGCGATCGATCGCGCGAAGGAGCTCTTCGGCGCCGACCACGCCAATGTCCAGCCGCATGCCGGCGCCCAGACGAACATGGCCGTCTACATGGCGGCGCTCCAGCCCGGCGAGACGATCCTGTCGCTCGAGCTGTCGCACGGCGGCCACCTGACGCACGGGCTCAAGGTCAACTTCTCCGGCCGCCTCTACACGATCGTCCACTACGGCGTCTCGCGGAAGACGAACATGGTCGACTACGACGATGTGCTCGACCTCGCGAAGGAGCACCGGCCGAAGCTGATCGTCTGCGGCGGCTCGGCCTATCCACGCACGGTCGAGGCGGACCGATTCCGGGCGATCGCGGACGAGGTCGACGCGCTGCTCCTCTGCGACATGGCCCACTTCGCCGGCCTCGTCGCCGCCGGGCTCCACCCGAACCCGGTCCCGTACTGCGACTTCGTCACCTCGACGACGCACAAGACCCTGGCCGGCCCGCGGGCCGGCTTCATCCTTTGCCGCGAGGAGCATGCTCAGGCGGTCGACCGCGCGGTGTTTCCGGGAATGCAGGGCGGGCCGCTCGAGCACACGATCGCCGCGAAGGCGACGTGCTTCAAGATCGCCGCGACGGAGGCGTTCCGGGAGTACCAGCAGCAGATCCGCGACAACGCGGACGCGCTGTCCGAGGCGCTGATCGAGGGCGGGCTCGACGTCCTCACCGGCGGCACGGACACCCACCTGCTCCAGCTCGACCTCCGCTCGACCGACTGGACCGGCAAGGACGCGGAGGAGCGGCTCGACGAGGTCCGCTTGACGGTGAACCGCAACACCGTGCCGTTCGACGAGCGGCCGCCGACGGTTGCCTCCGGCGTCCGCATCGGCACGCCGGCCGCGACTATGCGCGGCTTCGACGTCGACGACTTCCGCGAGGTCGGGCAGATCATCGTCGCGGCCCTCGGCGCCGACGCGGACATCCCGGCGCTCGCCGCCCGGTCGGGCGCGCTCTGCGAGCGGCGGCCGCTCTACCCGGGCTTCCGCGGCTTCACGACCTACGTCGCATGAGCGCGGCCGTGGCGACCGAGCGCGTGATCGAGGTCACGCACCCGCTGGTGCAGCACAAGCTGTCCTACCTGCGCGAGAAGGACACGCCGACCGTCCACTTCCGCAAGATCGCGAACGAGGTCACACTGCTCCTCACGTACGAGGCGACGAAGGACTTCCCGACCGAAGACGTCGAGATCGAGACGCCGCTCGAGCGGACGACGGTGCAGCGCATCTCCGGGAAGAAGGTCGTCGTGTGCCCGGTGCTGCGCGCGGGCATGGGGATGCTCGACGGCGTGCTGTCGCTCGTCTCGGGCGCGCGCGTCGGGTTCATCGGCCTCTACCGCGACGAGGAGACCCTTCAGCCGGTCGAGTACTACGTGAAGCTTCCGACCGATCTCGCCGACCGCGACGCGATCGTGCTCGACCCGATGCTCGCCACCGGCAACTCGAGCGTGGCGGCGATCTCGAAGGTGAAGGAGGCCGGGGCGAAGTCAGTCACGCTCGTCTGCCTCGTCTCGGCGCCCGAGGGCATCGACCGTGTCCACGCCGAGCACCCCGACGTCAGGATCGTCACGGCCTCGATCGACCGCGGCCTGAACGAGAAGGGCTACATCGTCCCGGGGCTCGGCGACGCAGGCGACCGGCTGTACGGCACGAAGTAGCGCTTCGCCTTGATCGACACGCTGCGCCAGAACCCGGAGGTCATCTGGGGCTTCGTGCTCGCGCTGGTCGTCGTCCTCCTGCTCACGCCGGGCGTCGGGAGGTTCGCGCGGATCCTCGGCGTCGTCGACGAGCCGGGAGACACCCGCAAGGTGCACGTGCGGCCGGTGCCGAGGCTCGGCGGGCTCGCGCTGCTGCTCGGCGTCTTCGTTCCGGCCCTGGCCTTCCTCCCGCTCGACGGGGTCTACCGCGGGATCCTGCTCGGCGCAGCGGTGGCGACGACGGTCGGCGCGGTCGACGA
>DASTHD010000201.1:0-4763 GCA_035605555.1 Gaiellaceae bacterium | reverse complement strand
ACCCCTCGAGCTGGTCGAGCGGGCCCGCGCGGCGGGCGTCGATCGGATCCTCGAGGTCGGCGCTTCGCCGGCGTCGTGGGACGAGGTCGTCGAGTTCTGCGCCGAGCTGGAGGGCCTCGAACCGATCCTCGGCATCCACCCCCATGACGCGGGCGACGCCGACGCGTCCGACCTCGCGCGTCTCGCCGACCTGCCCGCCGTCGCTGTGGGTGAGACCGGGCTCGACTACTACCGCGACTACGCGCCGCGCGACGCCCAGCGTCAGCTCTTCCAGGCGCACCTGGCCGTGGCGGAGGAGCTGGGGAGGCCGGTGGTGATCCACTGCCGCGCAGCCGAGCTCGACGTCGCCCGGGCGCTGGGCGACTTCGCCGGAACGGTCGTACTGCACTGCTTCTCGTCGCCCGGCCTCCTCCATCCCGCACTCGAGCGCGGCTACTACGTCTCGTTCGCCGGGAACGTCACGTACCCGAACGCCGACGACCTGCGCGCGGCGGCCCGCGAGATCCCTGCGGAACGGATCCTGGCCGAGACCGACACCCCGTACCTCTCGCCGCAGCCGCGTCGTGGGCGACCGAACGAGCCGGCGAACGTCGTCCACACGGTGGCCGCCCTCGCCGAGGCCCGCGGCGAGCATCCCGAGGAGCTTGCGGCGCGGATCGACGCCAATGCAGACGAGGCCTTCGGGCTCGGAGGAGCGTCCCGGTCACCCCGAGCAAGGAGCTCGGCCAGCACTTCCTCGTCGACGAGAACATCCTCGGTGTGATCGACCGACTCGCCGAGCTCGGCCCGGACGACGTCGTGCTCGAGGTCGGTCCGGGCCCCGGCGCGCTCACGGCTCACCTGGCGGATCGCGTCGCCAAGGTCCACGCAGTCGAGCTCGACCGGCGGCTGGAGCCGTACCTCCACACGCGGTTCGACGACCGCGAGAACGTGGAGCTCCGCTTCGCCGATGCCGTCTCGCTCGATCCCGGCGAGCTCGATCCACCGCCTACGAAGCTCGTCGCGAACCTGCCGTACAACGTGGCGACGCCGATCGTGGTCGAGAGCCTGGACCGCTACCCGACGATCTGGCACTGGACGGTGATGGTGCAGCGCGAGGTCGCCGACCGCTTCTTCGCGGAGCCGCGGACGAAGGCGTACGGCGCCGTCTCCGTGCTGGTGCAGCTGGCCGCGGAGCGGACAGGGTTCCACCCGGTGTCGCGCACCGTGTTCCGGCCGCAGCCGAACGTGGACTCGGCGCTCGTCGCCTTCCGGCGGCGTCCCGGGCAGTTTCCGATCGCTTGGCGGGAGGTCAAGCGTGTCGTCGAGGGCTCGTTTGCGCACCGCCGTAAGCGGCTGCCGAACTCCCTCGAGCTCGCGGGCGTGGCGGGCCGCGACGAGGCCGGGGCAGCGCTTCGGTCGATCGGCCGCTCGGAGGGAAGCCGTGCCGAGGAGCTCCAGCCGACCGAATTCGTCAGCCTCACGGCCGCGCTCGCAGGCTCGTGACCGAGCTCCTCGCCCCGGCAAAGATCAACCTCGCCCTCGTGGTCGGGCCCAGGCGGCCGGACGGCCGGCACGAGGTCTCCACCGTCATGCAACGGATCTCGCTCGCCGACCGCATCGCGCTGGAGCGGTCGGATGCGCTCGAGGTGACGGGATTCGAGGAGGACACGATCGTGCGGGCCGCGCTGACGGCACTCGCCGAGGCGGTGGGGAGGCAGCCGTCGTGGCGCGTGCGGATCGAGAAGCAGATCCCGGTCGCGGCGGGGCTCGGCGGGGGGAGCTCCGACGCGGCGGCGGCGCTTCGCCTCGCAAACGACAGCCTGGCGCGACCGCTCGCCGAGGCCGACCTCCGGTCGATCGCGTCGTCGATCGGCGCCGACGTGCCGTTCTTCCTGACCGCCGGCCCGCAGCTCGGCGAGGACGACGGTACGACACTCGAGCCGCTGGAGCTGACGCAGGACTACTGGGTGCTCCTCCTCCTTCCGACCAATGAGCGAAAGGCGTCCACCGGTGACGTGTACGAGCGCTTCTCGAACGAGGACGGCTTCCCGGAGCGGCGGGCGGCGGTGCGGCAGGCAGTCGCGCTCGGCTCCCTCACCGGGCTTCCGCCGAACGACCTCGCCTCGTCGCCGCTCTCGGATGAGCTGCTCACCCACGGCGCCTTTCGCGCGGACGTTTCCGGGGCGGGGCCGACGGTCTATGGGCTCTTTGAGGAGCAGTCGGAAGCTGTCGCAGCACTGGCGGCGCTCAGTGACAGGGGCCGCGCCTGGATCGCGACACCTGCCTGGTAGCGTCATTCGCGTGATGGAGCAGCCGGCCCTCGAGCACGGCTCGACACGCTCGGGTCGCTGGCTACGCCGCTACCGACTCCGCATCGCGTTCTGGGTCGCCGTCGCCGAGGCGATCCTGCTCGTCGCCGGGGTGCTCGACCGGTGGGCGGTGTTTTTCTTCGCCCTGCTCTTCATCGCCGGCTACTTCGTGATCGGGTCGCGGCTGCGGTCGGGCGTCGCGCGCGACGCCCTCTGGACCGCGGCGGTGTCGCAGGCGCTCGTCGCGCTGGTGCCGATCCTCGTCATCCTCGTCGGCACCCTGGCATTGATCGCTGTCGGGGTCCTCGCCCTGGTGGCGCTCGTGCTCCTATTCGGCGACCGGCGCTGAGGCGTCGCTTGCGATGCCGGCCGGCTGTCTAAAATGGTGGCGTCGGTCGCACTCTTTCCAGCTTTTGGGGCGTAGCCAAGCGGTAAGGCAACGGGTTTTGGTCCCGTGATCCCAGGTTCGAATCCTGGCGCCCCAGCCATCTAGGCATTTCCGTGACCTCGTCCAACGGATCCTCCGGTCTCGCCGCCGTCGTTCTCGCCGGTGGACTTGGCACGCGTATGCGCTCCGAGACGCCGAAGCATCTCCACCCGCTGCTCGGGCGGCGCCTGGTCGACTGGGTGGCGGAGGCGGCTCGGGGCCTCGGGCCCGATCCACTCGTCGTCGTCACCGCCCCCGCCCAGGCCGATGCGTTCGAGGGGCTCGAGGTTGCCGTCCAGGAAAAACCGCTCGGGACGGGCGACGCGCTCAACGCCGCCCGAGGATCGCTCGACGGCCACCGCGGCGACGTCCTCGTCCTGTCGGGCGACTCCCCGCTGCTCCGGCCGGAGACTCTCCGCGGCCTGCTCGACACGCATCGGACGACGGGAGCCGCCGCCACGGTCCTGACGTTCACGCGTGACGACCCCGGGAGCTATGGGCGGATCGTGCGAGGCGAGGACGGCGAGATCAGCGGGATCGTGGAGGCGACCGATCTGACCGATGCGGAAGCGGCGATCGACGAGCTCAACTCCTCGATCTACGTCTTCGACGCGGCCAGGCTCTGGCCCGCGCTCGAGCGGCTCGAGCCGGCGAACGCGCAGGGCGAGCTCTATCTCACTGACGCCGTGCGGGTGCTCGTCGAGGACGGTGAGCGCGTCTCTGCGCATCGAGCCGCCGCAGTCGAGGCCGAGGGTGTGAACACACGCGTCGAGCTCGCCGCGGCAGCGGCTGAGCTTCGCGACCGGATCAACGAGGGGCACATGCTGGCCGGCGTCACGATCGTCGACCCTCAGGCGACGTGGATCGACCCGACGGTGGCACTCGAGCCCGACTCGACGATCCATCCGTTCACGGTGCTCCGCGGCCGGACGACGGTCGGCGCGGGCGCCGAGGTCGGGCCGCACGTCGTCGCCGTCGACGCCGCGATCGGCCCTCGTGTGCCGGTCGGACCGTTCTGTTACCTTCGCCCCGGCACGGTTCTCGAGGCGGACGCGAAGGCGGGCACGTTCGTGGAGATCAAGAACTCGCGCGTGGGCGAGCGCACCAAGGTCCCCCACATGTCCTACATCGGCGACGCCGACATCGGCCCCGGGTCCAACATAGGCGCCGGGAACATCACGGCGAACTTCCCGCACGAGCCGGGCAAGCCGAAGAACCGGACGACGATCGGCGGCAACGTCAGGACCGGCGTCCAGAATTCATTCGTTGCTCCGGTCGAGGTTGGCGAGGGCGCTTGGACTGCGGCGGGATCGGTCATCACCAAAGATGTCCCGCCCGGTGCGCTCGCCGTCGCTCGGGCGAGGCAGGAGAACAAGGAGGGGTACGCCGCACGTGGAGACAACGGAGCAGACGACGGCGACTGAGCTCGCAACCCTGCCCGGCCTGGAGACGATCCCCGGCAGCGTGACGCCGGAGATCGACACCAAGGAAGCGCCGGAGCACTGGATCGAGCGGGGGCCGCAGAAGCGGCTGATGCTCTTCTCTGGGCGCTCGCATCCCGAGCTGGCGACGAAGATCGGCGAGCGGCTCGGCGTCGAGCTGGGCGGGATCACGATCGGGTCGTTCGCGAACGGCGAGACTTACTGTCGCTTCGAGGAGTCCATCCGAGGCGCCGACGTCTTCCTCGTCCAGACCGGCTGCGAGCCCGTCGACCGGAACCTGATGGAGCTCCTGATCATGATCCAGGCGGCCAAGCTCGCCTCCGCCAAACGGATCACCGCGGTCGTTCCCTGGTACCCGTACGCGCGCCAGGACCGGAAGGCCCGGCCGCGCGAGCCGATCACGGCGCGCCTGGTCGCAGACATGCTCCAGATCGCAGGGGTCGACCGCGTGCTCACGATGGATCTCCACGCCGGTCAGATTCAGGGCTTCTTCTCGATCCCCGTCGACCACATGGTCGCGCTGCCGATCTTCGCGCAGCATCTGCGAGACCAGGGGCTCTCCGGCGAGGGCGTCGTGTCCGTCGCGCCTGATGCCGGCCGGGC
>DASTHD010000195.1:0-11946 GCA_035605555.1 Gaiellaceae bacterium | reverse complement strand
GTCATCGGCCAGAGGTCGGAGTTCTGGACGAAGATCAGGGCCATCAGCAGGTCGTTCCAGACCCAGAGGAACTGGAAGATCGCGAAGGACGCAAGCGCCGGCACGGAGAGCGGCAGGACGACCTTGAGGAAGATCCGCGCGTGGGAGGCGCCGTCGACCTTCGCCGCCTCGATCAGGTCTCGCGGCAGGGTGATGAAGAAGTTGCGGAGCAGGAAGATCCCGAGCGGGAGCCCGAACGCCGTATGGGCGAGCCAGATCCCCCAGTACCAGTCGGCCAGGGTGAGGTCGCGGAACAGGCGCAGGAGCGGGACGAGCGCCATCTGGATCGGTACGACCATCAGTGCGACGATCAGCAGGAAGATCGAATCCCGGCCCGGGAAGTTGATCCACGAGAACGCATAGGCGGCCATCGCCGCCAGCGTCAGGGGCAGGAGCGTCGAGGGGATCGTGATCATCAGGCTGTTGACGAACGCCGGGCCCATCTTCGCGTTGCTCAGCACGAGGTCGTAGTTGTGCAGCGTGAAGTTGAAGTGGGTGAGCGAGCTCCACCAGCTCGAGGACTGGATCTCGCTGCGCGGGCGGAACGACGTCACGGCGAGGCCGATCGTCGGCACGAGCCAGATCACGGCGATCACGAGGAGCGCGACGTGGACGGGCGTGCGCGAGACCACGCGCATCGCCTTCTCGCTCGTGGTCGCCGCCGGGCGCTGGACCGTGACTTCCGCGGTTGCCATCTATCCGACCACCCGCTCGCTGCGGAACCGGCGAATGTTGAAGAGCATGATCGGGACGATCAGGAGCAACATCACCACGGCGACGGCCGCGCCGTACCCCGCCTCCCCGTTCTGGAAGGTCTCGTCGTACATCGTGAAGGCGATGACCTCGCTGGCGTTTCCGGGACCGCCGCCGGTCATCACGTAGATGATGTCGAAGACCTTGATCACGTTGATCAGCAGCCAGACGGTGACGACGGCGATCGGGAGGGACAGGAGCGGGAGCTGGATGCGCCGGAAGATGTCCCACTCCGAGGCGCCGTCGGTCCGCGCCGCCTCGATTACCTCTTGCGAGATGCCCTTGAGCGCCGCCGACAGCACGACCATGGCGAAGCCGGTCGAGGCCCAGACGTACGCGAAGATCAGGGCGTAGTTGACGACGTCGGCACGTCCGTACCAGGCGATCGGGTCGGCGCCGAAGAAGCTGATCACGGCGTTCAGCGAGCCGATGTCAGGGTCCGGGTCGTAGACGAACTTCCAGATGATCGCGACGGCGGTCGCGGAGATCGCCATCGGGATGAAGATCACGGCCTTGATGTAGGACTCGTAGAAGACCCGCACCGACAGCACGGCGATCAGCAACCCCAGGGCCAGTGAGATCGACGTGTAGAGGACGACCCACTTCAGGTTGTTGATCAGTGCGCCCGTCGGCGGGAAGACGTCGAGGTCGAGGAATTCCTTGTCGTCCGTGAACAGGGTCGTGTAGTTGTCGAACCCGACCCAGCGTGTGATCTCGAGCCGCGCATTCGTGTTCGCGAAGCTGAGGGCGATGGTGTAGATCAGCGGGTAGAGCAGGAGGACGGCGAGCAGGACCACCGCCGGCCCGATGAAGAAGACCGCCTGCCAACGATCCCGCTTGTAGAAGGGCAGCCGCCGCCCCCGGGGTGCTCCGACGGGTCCGGGGACGGCGGTGCTGCTCACGTCGTTCCTACTGCTGGCCGAAGGCCTTCTCGGCCGCGGCCTGGTAGTCGTCGAGGAGCGTGTTCATGTTGCTCGGGTTCTTGACGATCTTCTGCAAAAGCGTTCCGAAGTCCTGGCCGAGCGTGCCCGGCAGGAGGTCGGAGCCGTCGAACACGAAGGTCTCGGCGGTCTTCAGCTGGTCCGCCTCCTTGCTGACCAGCTGGTTCGGGTAGTCGCTCGCCGTGACGCCCTTGTTCGGCGAGGCGATTGCGCCGGTCGAGACCCAGATCTTCCCGGCGTCCGGCGTGGCGAGGTAGTCGATCAGCTTCGCCGCGTCGGAGTCGTTGACGAACGCCGCCGCGACGTCACCGCCGCCGACGAGCGGGCTGCCGTTCGCCTGGTCGATCTGCGGCCAGGGGAAGAAGTCGATGTCCTGGCCGGCCTTGAGATCCTTGTTCACCTGCCCGAGGGCGATGCCGCCGACGAAGCCGCCCTCCATGTACATCTCGGCGACCGGGTTCTTCGAGAAGACGCGCCCGATTCCATCGACGAAGCCGATCGCGAGCGCGGTGTCGATTCCGCCCGCGACGTACTGGTCGTTCACGACGCTCGTCAGCGTGTTCATCGCGTCCTTCACGCTCTGGTCGTTGAACGCAAGGTCGCCGTTGAAGAGCTTCGTGTAGTTGTCCGTCCCCGCCTGGCGCGCGTAGATGTTCTCGAACCAGTCGGTGAGCGTCCAGGAGTTGTCACGACCCTGGGCGCCGACCGCCCACGGGGTCTCGCCCTTCGCCTTGTAGTCCTTCGTGATCTGCATCAGCTCGTCCCAGGTCTTCGGGATCTGGAAGCCGTTCTGCTGGAAGGACTTCGGCTTGTACCAGATGGTGCTCTTCGAGTTGGCCTTCGCGACGACGCCGTAGACGGTGTCGTCGACGGTGGTCAGGTTCGTCCAGGTGTCGCTGTAGTTCTCGTTGATCTTGTCCGGGTCGAGCCCGAGATCCTCGAGCGAGATCAGCGAGTCGTCCCGGGCGAGCTCGGCGACCACGCCCGGCCGCGGGATGATCGCGACCTCGGGCGGATTGCCGGCCGCGAGCTTCGTCCGGATCACCGGCAGGAAGTCGCGGGCCGACTCGTACTTCGTCTTGATCCCCGTGTCCGCGGTGAACTTGTCCAGGACCTTCTGGAAGGCCTCCTGCTCGCTGCCGCCCCAGAGGGAGAAGACCGTCAACTGGCCGTCGCCCTCCTTCGTCCCGCCGCCGCCGTCGTCGCCACCACATGCGCCCAGAGCGAGGGCGGCGGCGGCGAGCACGGCGATGGGAAGCCATCGCTTGCGCGTCATGCAGATGCTCCTTTCGTCTCGTTCGATCCGTCGTAGATGGCCGTGCCTGTCTCTGTGTCGAAGAAGTGGAGCGACCGCGTGTCGACCGCGATCTCCGCCTCGTCGCCCTCCTGCACCTTCGAATCCGGTGCGAACCGCCCGACGACGATCGTGCTCGAGACCCCGCCGCCGAGCTCCTCCGCCGTCGTTCCCGCATCCTCCGCGAGCTCCTTCACCTCTTCCGTCAGCGCCGGGGGAACCTCGAGCCGGAAATGGACCATCAGCTCCGACCCGAGTGCCTCGCGCAGCTCGACCTTGCCGCGGATGCGGCGGTCCTCGGAGGCATCGGGCACGAGTGCTGCGTCGTCCAGCTGCTCCGGGCGGACGCCGAGGACGACGTCGCGGCCTTCGTAGTCATTCAGCGCCGGACGGGCGGAGAGGAGCTCGTCGTCGAGGCGGAGCCGCTGCTGGCCGAGGGAGGCTTCGAGGCCGCCGTTCGAGCGCTCCAGGCGGGCATCGAGCAGGTTCATCGCCGGCGAGCCGATGAAGCCGCCGACGAACAGGTTGGCCGGCCGGTCGTAGAGCTCCTGCGGAGGGGCGACCTGCTGGAGCTCGCCGCGGCGCATCACCGCGACGCGATCGCCCATCGTCATCGCCTCGACCTGGTCGTGCGTGACGTAGATCGTGGTCGTGCCGAGGTCGCGCTGGAGCTTGCTGATCTCGGCCCGCATCTGCACGCGCAGCTTGGCGTCGAGGTTCGAGAGCGGCTCGTCCATCAGGAACGCGGCCGGATCGCGCACGATCGCCCGTCCCATCGCAACCCGCTGGCGCTGCCCGCCGGAGAGCGCCCGCGGCTTGCGGTCGAGCAGCGGCTCGAGGTCGAGGATGCGCCCCGCCTCGCGCACGCGTCTGTCGATCTCCGCCTTCTTCTCCTTCCGCAGGCGCAGGCTGAACGCGATGTTTTCGTAGACGGACAGGTGCGGATAGAGCGCGTAGCTCTGGAACACCATCGCGATGTCGCGGTCCCGCGAGGGGATCTGGTTGACGACGCGATCGCCGATCTTGATCTCGCCCTCGGAGATGTCCTCCAGGCCGGCGACCATGCGGAGCGCCGTCGTCTTGCCGCATCCCGAGGGCCCGACGAGCACCATGAACTCGCCGTCCTGGGTGCGCAGGTTCAGGTCGGAGACAGCCCGGGTGCCATCCGGGTAGATCTTCGCGACATCCGAGAACTCGACCTCAGCCACGCGCCTGTGGCGGGGTTTACCACTTGGAAGCAGTCTGGGGCAAACGTGAGCCGAGTGAGCCGAGGGCGAGGCCGAGGACGAAGGAGACCGCGAAGCTCGGCAGTGAGGCGCCGACGCCGAGGTTCTGCGGGTCCGTGCGCTCGACGAGATCGACCCACCACGACGGTCCCAGCGGCGGCTCGTGCAGCCAGTGGTAGACGAGGAAGCCCACGAGCCAGGCCCCGAGCAGCTCCGGGCGCCAGGCCGGCGCGTGGAAGATCTGCTGCCGCGTGTAGCGCGCGCCGGAGAGCAGCCAGTCCGCGAGCAGCACCCCGAAGAGTGGCACGAAGAACGAGCCGAGCAGCAGCAGGAACGACTCGTAGTTCCGGAGCTGGATCAGGAGCGCGCCGAGGGTCGAGAGGCCGGCCAGGGCGAGGACGAGCACCTTCTGCTCGGCCGAGGGGACGATGTTCTGGATGGAAACGGCCGCGGAGTAGACGTTCGCGAATGCCTCGTCGGTCTCGTCGAACGTGACGGCGAAGAGCGCGAGCGCCGCGGCGAAACCGGCGGCGGCGACGGCGGGTGGGATGTCGACCGGGTCGGTGAGGTTCCGGTCGAGGACGAGCACGACGCCGAGGACGAGCATCCAGGTGCCGCCGAGGAAGTAGCCGACGCCCGTTCCCCAGAACGCACCGGACCGGTCGGTGGCGAACCTGGTGTAGTCGGCGACGAGCGGGACCCAGGACACGGTGATCGCGATCACGAGGTCGATGCCGAGCCAGACGCTCGTGCCGCCTTGCGCCGGTGCGTTCCAGAGGGCGTGCAGGTCGGCGCTCGAGAAGGCCCACCAGGTCAGGTACACGAGCGAGGCGAGCACCGCCCAGACCGCATAGCGGCGGAGCACTCGGCGGACGAAGCCGATCGGCCCGAGCAGGGCGAAGACGGCGGCAAGGACGCCGAAGAGGATCGTCCAGAACCACTTGGCCTCGAACCCGAACAGGCGGTCGGAGAGCGCGCTCGAGGCGGCGGCGATGATGATCAGCTCGAAGGTGGCCCAGCCCAGGCACTGGAGGGCGTTCAGCGCGGTCGGGATGTAGGAGCCGCGACGGCCGAGCGGCGCGCGGAGCAGCACCATGCCGGGAACCCGTGCATCGGCGCCGATCAGCGCGGCCGCGCCGACCATCGCGTTCCCGATCACGCCGCCGACGAGGATCGCCAGCAGTGCGTCGGGGAGGCTGAGCGCAGGTACGAGCAGCGCCCCGATCACGAGCACGAGCAGGGAGACACCGAGATTGCTCCAGAGCACCAAGAGGTCGGCGAGGCCGAGCGTCCGTAGCCGCTCCGGAACGGGCTCGATCCCCCAGGTCGGCGCCCGGTCGTCCACCTCTCCCGACATTATCGGGTGCGGCGCGGTAAGGTTACATAGGCAACGCCTATGCAATACAGGGACGTGTATACCGCCTCGGAGGCGGCTCGGGCGCTCGGGATCAGCCTCGACACCCTCCGCCGCTGGGATCGCGCCGGGCGGATCCGGACGCGGCGCGATGCGGCGAACCGGCGGCTCGTCCCGGCCGGCGAGGTCGAGCGGCTCAAGGGCGGGGAGCAGGCCGACATCAGCGCGAGAAACCGCTTCCACGGCGTCGTCCGCGACGTCAAGGTCGACGGACTGCTCGCGCAGGTGGAGCTCGATGTCACTGAGCCGACGCGGATCCTGGCGATCATCACGCGTGACGCCGTCGAGGAGCTCGGACTCCGCAAGGGCATGGCGGCGACGGCGCTCGTCAAGGCGACCTCCGTGATGGTGCGGGGAGACTGATGCGGCGGGCGGCCTTGATCGTCGGGGCCGTGCTGGTCGTCGCCCTGCCGCAGCTGGCCCAGGCGCGACCCGCAGCGAGCCCGAAACTGACGATCCTGGCAGCGTCGTCGCTGACCGAGGTGTTTCCGCGGATCGACCGGAGTGCGGCGTACAGCTTCGCCGGCTCGAACCAGCTGGCGCTACAGCTCGAGCAGGGAGCACCGGGGGACCTGTTCGCTTCCGCGTCCCCGACCTACACCCAGCGGCTCTACCGGAAGCGCCTGGTCGAAAAGCCGCGCACGTTCGCCTCGAACGCGCTCGTGCTCGCGGTTCCACAGTCGAATCCGGCCGGGCTCGGAAGAGTCGTCGACCTGCGAGGGCGAAACGTCAAGCTGGTGATCGGGACGGCGGCCGTTCCGATCGGCGCGTATACGCGCCAGGTCCTGCGGAAGCTCGGCCTCACCGACGTCCTGTCGAAGGTCGTGAGCGAGGAGCCGGACGTGAAGAGCATCGTCGGGAAGCTCGCCCTCGGCGAGGCGGACGCCGGCTTCGTCTACCGGACCGACGTCCGGGCGGCGGGCGGTCGGCTGAAGGCGATCCGGATCCCGGCGCGTGGGCAGCCCGAGGTCCGCTACGAGATCGCAGTGGTGCGCTCGAGCCGTCACAAGGCGCTGGCACGCAGCTGGATCCGGACCTTGACGCAGACTGCACGCGCGCGGCTGCTGCTGCGCCGCGCCGGGTTCATCGTGAGGTGAGCGCCCGAGCGGGGTTCACGGCGCTGCTTGTGCTCGCCGTCTGCGTGGCGGTCGGCTTCCTGCTGCTGCCGATCGTGGCGATCTTCTGGGAGGTCGGGCTGAGGGGGCTCGTGGACGGGCTCCGGAGCGACGTGGCGCGGGATGCCTTCCGCGTGACGCTGAAGACGAACGCGATCTCGATGGCGCTGATCCTCGGGGTCGGCACCCCTGCGGCGTACTTTCTTGCGACCCGGCGATTCGTCGGCCGCTCGCTCGTCGTGACGATCCTCGAGCTGCCGCTCGTGCTGCCGCCGGCCGTCGCGGGCATCGGGCTCCTGTCCGCGTTCGGGCGGCTCGGACTGCTCGGTGGAGAGCTCGATGCGCTGGGCATCACGGTCGGCTTCACCCAGGCGGCAGTGGTGATGGCCATCACCTTCGTCGCCAGCCCGTTCTACGTGCGGCAGGCGATCGCCGCCTTCGAGGCCTTGGACGGGACGATGCTCGACGCGTCGCGGACGCTCGGCGCCGGCCCCGCACGGACGTTCTGGCGTGTCGCACTGCCGCTCGCCGGCGGCGGCCTCGGGGCCGGCGCCGTGGTCGCATTCGCTCGCGGCCTCGGCGAGTTCGGCGCCACGATCATGTTCGCCGGCAGCCTTCAGGGCGTCACGCAGACCGTCTCGCTCGCGATCTACCAGGAGTTCGACGTCAACCTCGACACGGCGCTCGCGATCAGCGCCGTGCTCGTCGTCGCCAGCGGCGCGCTGCTCTTCGCCGTCAAGGTTCTCCCGTTGTGGACCGGCTCGCGCTCGACATCTCCCTCGCTCTTCGCACGCTCCGCGTCGACCTAGCGCTCGAGGTCGACGGGGAGACGCTGGCGCTCGTCGGCCCTTCCGGCGCGGGCAAGACGAGCGTGCTGCGGGCGATCGCCGGCCTCGTTCGCCCCGAGCGGGGGTGGATCGCGCTCGGCGACGAGGTCTGGCTGGACACCGACGGCCGGGTCGACCGGCCGCCGGAGGCGCGCGCAGTCGGCTACGTCTTCCAGGACTACGCTCTCTTCCCGCACCTGTCCGTGCGGCGAAACGTTGCGTTCGGCGGGGTGCGGCGGGTGGACGAGCTCCTCGACCGGTTCTCGATCCGGCACGTGGCCGAGGCGAAGCCGGCGGAGATCTCCGGCGGCGAGCGCCAGCGTGTCGCGGTCGCGCGAGCGCTGGCCCGCGATCCGAGGGTGCTGCTGCTGGACGAGCCGCTCTCCGCGCTCGACGCGCACACCCGCAACGCGGTCCGGGTGGAGCTCCACGAGCTGCTGCGCGAGCTACGGCTGCCCACGCTCGTCGTGACGCACGACTTCGAGGATGCCGCCGCGCTCGCCGACCGGGTCGGAGTGATGCTGGACGGCCGGCTACTGCAGTCGGGGACGCCGACGGATCTGGTGTTGGGCCCGGCCGACCCGTTCGTGGCCAGCCTGACCGGCGGCGTGTTGCTCCCCGGGCGCGCGCGGCGCGGGCCGGACGGGCTCACCGAGGTGGAGCTGGACGACGGGACGCTCGTCTACTCGGTCGAGCGCGGCGTCGGACGCGTCGGCGTGGTCGTGCATCCGTGGGAGATCACGCTCGCCCGGACCGTCTCGGCCGACTCCGCCCGAAACCATCTCCGCGGGTCGGTGTCCGCGCTCGTCCCCGACGGAGACCGCGTTCGCGTGCGTGTCGGGCTGTTGACCGCGGAGATCACCGCGGCGGCGGCGAAGGAGCTCGAGCTCGCGCCCGGCGTCCCCGTCGTCGCGTCCTTCAAGGCGACCGGCGCACGCCTCGTCCCACTCGCGCGTTGACGCACGCGCTGGCGACGTTGTGCACCGGCGGCGCCTTCTTCGAGGGCCCGCGCTGGCGCGACGGGCGCTGGTGGGTCTCCGACTTCTACCGCCGGGCCGTTTTTGCGATCGCGCCCGACGGCGTCGAGGAGGAGGTGCTTCGCGTCGAGGGACAGCCTTCCGGGCTCGGCTGGCTGACGGACGGCTCGCTGCTCGTCGTCTCGATGCGGGACCGTGCGCTCCTTCGCCGCTCGCCGGTGGGAGAGGTCTCCGTGCACGCCGAAGTCGGCCGCTTCTGCGGCGGTTTGCTGAACGACCTGGTCGTGGACGCCAAGGGCCGCGCCTTCGTCGGGAACTTCGGCTTCGACCTGATGGCGCGTGCCGACCCTCAGCCGACCGGGCTGGTGCGGGTGGATCCGGACGGGTCGTCGGCGCAGGTCGCGGACGACCTCCTGTTTCCGAACGGCATGGTGATCACTGACGACGGGCGAACGCTGATCGTCGGCGAGACCTATGGCCGCCGCTACGTCGCGTTCGCGATCGGCGACGACGGCGCGCTCGGCGACCGGCGCGTCTGGGCGGAGGTACCCACGATCGCGCCCGACGGGTGCTCGCTGGACGCCGAGGGCCACATCTGGACGGCCGACGCGCGCGGCGGCCGCTGTTGCCGGCTGGCGCCGGGCGGGGAGATCGTCGACGAGGTCGCGGCACCGGACGGCTTGCAGTTCTTCGCGTGCATGCTCGGCGGCGACGACGGCCGGACGATGCTCCTGTGCGCCGCGCCGGACTTCTCGGAGCGCCGGCGCAGCGCGGCCCGGGAGGCCGTGCTGCTCACGACCACCGTGGACGTGCCCCACGGCGGGCTGCCCTAGCCGGCCGAGTACAGGACCTGCTCGCCGTCAAGCCGCCGGGCGCCGCCGCGGTTGACGAGGTACTCGACGTGCGCACGCGTCTCGGCGAGGGCGAATCGCCGGAGCGTCGGTGACAGCGTGTCCGGGAAGAGCGCCAGTGAGAGCTCGTAGGCGGTCTGCGGCCGGCCGTCGAGGGCTGCGGCCGTCTCCTCCAGCCGCAAGCCGTGGTGCGCGATCAGCTCACGGGCGCGCCCGGCGGGATCGTCGATCGGCTCCCCGTGGCCCGGCAGGGCGAGCTGAGGCGCCAGCTCGATGATCCGCTCGAGCGAGGAGAGATAGTCGGCGAGCGGATCCGGCCGGGAGTCCGGATAGAGGCCGATGTTCGGGGAGATCGAGCCGAGCAGGGTGTCGCCGGCGACGAGGACCCCGTCGCGGAGGAAAACGATGTGGCCGTCGGCGTGACCGGGGAGCTCGAGCACCTCCCACCCATCGACCTCGTTACCCGCCCGAAGCAGGGCCGGGTCGCGGACGAAGCGCACGAACTGGACGAAGGCCTTGCTCTCCTGGCGGAAGTCTTCGACCTCCTCCGGGGGCGTCCCGTGCTGCTCGAGGTAGTCGGGCATCCGGCTCTCGATCCGTAGGTCGCCCCACGTCCGCAGGCACTGCTCGTAGTCATGGGCTCCCTGGAAGACCGGCGCGCCTGTGAGGCCGGCCAGATCGGCGGCCGCGCCGACGTGGTCGGGATGGAAGTGTGTGATGAGGATCCGCGTCACCGGCTGGTCGAGCGCAGCGAGCGCCTCGCTCCACCGCTCGCCGGCGTCGGGGAGCCCGAGCCCGGTGTCGACCACGGTCCAACCGCCGTCCGAGGCAGGGAGGAGGTAGCTGTGCACGTGGTCGAGCCCGAGGGGCATCGCAAAGGTGACACGGCGGATTCCGCCCTCCAGCTCGACCATCTGCCGCATTCAACCGCTTATGATCGTCGGCCCGTGGCCCTGCTCAGCGTCGAGAACGTCACGCGCCGCTTCGGCGGCATCGTCGCCCTCGACGATGTGTCGCTCGAGCTCGACGAGGGAACGATCGGCGGGCTGATCGGACCGAACGGCGCCGGCAAGACCACCCTCTTCAACGTCATCACCCGGCTCTACAAGGCGAACGCCGGCCGGGTCGTCTTCGACGGGAAGGATCTCCTGCGGACCCGGCCGTACCGCGTGATCCGGCAAGGCGTGGCCCGAACCTTCCAAAACGTCGTCCTCTTCCCGACGATGACGGTGGCGGAGAACGTGCTGGTCGGCGCGCACTCGACCCTGCGCCCCTTCGCAGAGCGGCAGGGCAGGCGGCGAGCCCAGGAGACGCTCGACTACCTCAGCCTCGGCCACATCGCCGGACGGCCCGCGGCGGGACTTCCCTTCGGAACCCTGAAGCGAATCGAGCTGGCGCGCGCCCTCGTCCCGCGGCCGCGCCTGTTGCTCCTCGACGAGCCGGCGGGCGGCCTCAACCACGAGGAAGTCGAAGAGCTCGGCTCGTTGATCCGCCGCCTCCGGAAGGACTACGACCTGACGATCCTGATCGTCGAGCACCACATGGCGCTCGTGATGAGCATCTGCGAGCGCGTCCACGTCCTGAACTTCGGCGAGAAGATCGCCGAGGGGACGCCGCAAGAGGTCCAGCAGAACCCGGCGGTGATCGAGGCCTACCTCGGGGGCGAGGATGCCGCTGCTTGAGCTGAACGACGTGCACGCCCGGTACGGGCCGATTCGGGCGCTCCACGGCATCTCGATCGCCGTCGACAAGGGCGAGGTGGTGGCGCTGCTCGGGGCGAACGGCGCGGGGAAGACGACCACCCTCCGGAGCATCTCGAGCATGACCCGCACGTCCGGCGACATCGTCTTCGACGGTAGGAAGATCGCCCGGCGCAGCCCGGAGTACGTCGCGCGGCTCGGCATCGCCCACGTTCCGGAGGGGCGCGGGCTCTTCCCCGAGCTGACGGTCTGGGAGAACCTGCGGATGGGCGCCCGCGGGAAGCTGCGTGCGGAGGAGGCCGAGCGGGTGGTCGGCTACTTCCCGTGGATCGAGCGTCGACGCGACCAGCAGGCGGCGACACTGAGCGGCGGGGAGCAGCAGATGCTGGCGCTCGGCCGCGCGCTTGCCTCGAGCCCGCGTCTGCTGATGTTGGACGAGCCGTCCCTCGGTCTGGCACCGACGGTGGTCCGGGAGCTCTTTGCCATCGTGCGCCGGCTGAACGAGGAGGACGGGCTGACGGTGCTCGTGGTCGAGCAGAACGCGACGATCGCGCTCGACGTGGCGGCTCGGGCCTACGTGCTCGAGGTCGGGAGGGTCGCAGTGGAGGGGAGGAGCGACGAGCTCCGCCGTCACGAAGGCGTTCGGAAGTCCTACCTCGGGTACTAGTGCCCCGTCCAGCAATACATGCCGGTTTCTCGCCCGCGATCACGCGGCGCCAGAGCCCACTCTCCTCCTCACCAAGGTCTTCTGACCTTGGCTCGTCGGAGTGCGAACTCTGGCTTGGTGCTCGCGACCGAGAACTCCGGCG
>DASTHD010000149.1:0-12751 GCA_035605555.1 Gaiellaceae bacterium | reverse complement strand
CAACGAGCGCCGCGGCTCCGAGCACGAGCCCGAGCTTCAGCCGGATCCTCTTTCCGCGAGGCCAGCTCATCCGCCGTACCCGGCGGTGAAGGCCGGCCTCAGCTCGATCTCCTCCCGCTCGAAGAAGTTCGTCGGGAGCGTCACGCCGTTCGACGTCATTTTCTCCAGGAAGTGCGGCTTGAGCCCGGAGCACACCAGGGGCGAGAGCAGCGTCAGCGTGCGTCCCGCGTTCGCGGCGTCCTCCTCGGGCGGCTTCGCGACGAAGACGTCCTGGAGCGTGATCACCTCGGACTCCATCCGGAGGACCTCGGTGACGTTAGTTACCCGACGTGAGCCGTCCACGAGCCGGTTGATCTGAATCAGCAGGTCGAAAGCGCTCGAGATCTGCTCCCGGATCGCCCGGAGCGGCAGGTCGACGCCGGCTGTGAGCACCAGTGTCTCCAGCCGGGAAAGGGCGTCGCGCGGCGAGTTCGCGTGGATCGTCGTGAGCGAGCCCTCGTGGCCGGTGTTCATCGCCTGGAGCATGTCCAGGGTCTCCGCTCCGCGGACCTCGCCGACGATGATCCGGTCCGGTCGCATGCGCAGGGCGTTGCGGACGAGCTCGCGAATGCGGACCTCGCCCTGGCCTTCGATGTTCGGCGGGCGCGCCTCGAGCGTGATCACGTGTTCCTGCTGGAGCTGGAGCTCCGCGGCGTCCTCGATCGTCACGATCCGCTCGTCTCCCGGCACGAAGGCTGAGAGCGCGTTGAGCGTGGTCGTCTTACCGGTGCCGGTTCCGCCCGAGATCAGCACGTTCAGCTTCCCGCGGACGCAGGCGGCGAGGAACTGCGCCGACTTCGGCGTCAGCGTCCCGAACGAGATCAGGTCGTCCATCGTGTACGGGTCCCGCGAGAACTTCCTGATCGTCAGCGTCGGGCCCTTGAGCGAGAGCGGCGGGATGATCGCATTGACGCGGCTGCCGTCCGGGAGACGCGCGTCGACCATCGGCGACGCCTCGTCGACGCGGCGGCCGACCTGCGAGACGATCTTGTCGATGATCCGCAGCAGGTGGGCGTTGTCGGCGAAGGAGGTGTTCGTCCGCTCGAGCTTTCCGTCTCGCTCGATGAAGATTCGATCCCAGCTGTTGCACATCACTTCCGTGATCTCGTCGTCGCGGAGGAGCGGCTCCAGCGGCCCGTAGCCGAGGATGTCGTCGGTGAGCTCGCGGACGATCCGCCGGCGCTCCTCACGGGTGAGGGGCGTCCGGTCGAGCGTCAGCTGCTCGGTGACGGCGCGGTGCACCTGCTCGTGCAGCTCCTCGGTTGTTTCCGTGGTGAAGAGCTGCGGGCCCAGCTTCGCGATGCACGCGTGGTGGACACGCGTCTTCAGCTCGGCGTACGGGTCGACGGCCGTCGAAGGCTGCTCTTCCCGCGGCTGCTGGGGCGCGCCGGCGAGGACGATCGGCGCCTCGGCGCCTGCCTCGCCGTTCTGGGGCGTCGACTGCCCCTTGATCCGGTCGTGGAGTCCCATCGCTTCCTCCTACGCCTTCGCCGCGACGGTGCGGTGGCGCCAGCTCTTGCGCTTGGACTCGCGCGGCTCGGCCGGTTGGAGTGACTTCGCCATCTCGCGCACGGCGCGCGAGAAGTCGGCCTTGGTGTCGGACACGACCGCCGGGTTGCCGCGGTTCACGGCCAGCGGCACTGCCCGGTCGCTCGGGACCTCGTAGCGCACGCGCTGTTCCAGCGCCGCCTCGACCTCGCCCCGCTTCATCCCGACGTTCGAGTTCGCGCGGTTGAGGACGACGCGGATCCGCTCCGTGGGGTACGAGAGCAGCTCGAGCGTCTGGAGGCTTAGCCGGACGTTCTTGATCGTCGGGACGTCGAGGCCGCAGACGAGCAGCAGCTCGTCTGTCGAGTCGAGCGTGGCCAGCATCGGCCCGTGGAAGAACGGCGAGGTGTCGACGACGATCATCTCGTACGACTCCTTCGCCACCTCGAGCAGGCGCGAGATCTTCGCCTCGGTGACGAGCTCGGCGTCCTCCGGCCGGATCGGCGCGGGCAGGACGTCGACTCCGGCCGAATGCCGGGTCGTGTAGCCGGCCAGCTTCTCCGGATCGAGCTCGCCCGGCGCGACGACCAGGTCGTAGATCGTCTTGTCGGGCTCGATTCCGAGCATGATCGCGGCGTCGCCGAACTGCAGGTCGAGGTCGAGCAGGAGCGTTCGCTTCCCGCCGAACTTGGCGAAGGCCGTGGACAGGTTGGTCGACATCACGGTCTTGCCCGTCCCGCCCTTGGGCGAGAAGACCGTCACGATGCGGCCCTGTTCGCCGCCCTGCACGGCCTTCCCGGTCACGCACGCTTTGCGGATCGAGAACACGACGTTCTCGGGCAGCTGCGGGAGCAGGAGGACGTCGGCGACGTCCGCCTCGAGGGCGGACTCGAGCAGCGCCGAGGCCTCGCCCGAGGCGAGCAGGACGATGGGCGCCCGCGTGTACTCGCGGATCGCCGCCAGCTCATCTCCGGGAAGCTCCGAGGCGCGTGTCCCGTGGAGCACGGCCTGGAGATGGCCGCCGGCGAGCGCGCCCGCTCCTTCGCGCACGGACTGGCTGCGGCCGACCACGTTGATCTCCGGGTGGTGCGAGAGCGCCTCGGTCAGCTCGTTCAAGCCCTCGCAGCTCCCGGTCACGAAGATCCGGGTTCCGTCGTTGAAGTTCAGCTCGGACATCAGCGGCCTCCTGTCACCAGTCGACGTACGGCCCGACGGCTGAGACCGTCGCGAATGACCGTGACGTCGGTCTCCGCGCTCGGCTTGCTGTCGGCCGCGTCGGTTACGGGGCGAAGCTCGAGGGCCCAGTCGCCGTTCTGCACGACGTGGAAGAGCTTCTGGGACTGTGCGTCGCTGACGGCCAGCAGCACCGAATAGGCCTCGTCGGGACGGGCGGTCAGCTTGCTCTCGACATCGGCGTTGCTCGGCGCGCGCAGAACGAGCAGGTCGCGCAGCACGACCCGCGTGAACGGCATGCCGTCGCCCTTCGTCTCGAGCGAGCCGACGAAGTCGACCCGGTCGCCCGTCTTCAGAGTGCCGAGCAGGAGCTGATGCTCGCTGCCCGGGACCTGCAGAGCGCGGAGCCGGCCCTTCAGCTGGGCCTGCACGCCCTGTTCGCCCAGCGGGCGGAAACGGTTGAGCGTGACCTGCTCGCCCTCGTACACCTTCTCGGTCGCGACCAGCTGCTGGATCTGGTCCGGCTTCGAGATCGCGCCGGGCACGACGTTCCGGCGAGCAACCTCGACCGGCTTGAGCAGGTTGCGATCGGAGACCTCGGAGCCCGACGTGCCGACGGGGATCTCACCCGCGGCGACGTAGACGGGCACGAGCTCCTCTCCCGACTGCACGCTGTGCTTGTAATTGGTGACGTAAAAGATCGTCAGCAGCGCGGCGAGAACGGCCAGCGCAACTGCGATGCCGATATTTCGAACCCTATAACTCATGTGGGCGGTTTCTCTCCTTCTCTCTACTCAGGGTTACTCGATCAGTTCGACCGCTTTTGCGCCGAAGTCCGGATCTCCCCCAGATTCGCTCTGGATTCCCTCCCACACCATGTCCACGAACCAGCCGTACAGCTGAGAATCTTTTGAGCCGTGAATGTCGTAGCCGGTGACGTGGAAGACCGCGAAGCCGACGACGTAGTACTCGAAGCCGGCGCCCTGGGCCCTGACCGATCGGTAGACAGGGAAGAGCAGCTCGGTCTCGTCGCGGTCGTCCAGTGCGTTCTTGACGTTCGCCGAGTCCGGCTTCATGCCGGGATCCGAGTAGTACCAGCGGTCCTTGTCCATGTACGCGTCCAGGCCGTTGTCGATCCACTCGCCGAGCGTCTTCGGGCCGGTGCCGCCGTGGGAACTGTCGATGTTGATCAGGCGGAACGCGCCCGGGCCGACCTTAAAGAAGTCGAGTGTCGTCGGGTTACCGGAGTTCCAGCAGGACCGGCCGCATTGCAGCATCGGGTGGCGCTCGTCGACAGCAACCGGGGCCGCCCACCTTGCACTGCTGAGCGTCCCGGTCTTTGCCACAGCCTTGGCGCGGATCGTGACCGAGTTGAAGCCGAAGAGCTTGGCGAAGAAGCCCGGCGCGGCGCGCTCAGCCTTCACCTCGATCGTGTCGCCGGGGGACGTCGTGCTGCGGACGGTGACGTCTCCGGCGGCGACGCCGCCGTCGTTCGTGTTGGCGTAGTCGAGCGCCTTGGCCCTTGCCGTTGCAGGGCTGCCCGGTAGGTCCTGGGCGCCTGCCAGGGCTGCGGCATCCGCGTTCGCCTGGAGCTTTCGGTCGGCGCGGTACCAGGAGCCGACGTCGAGGACGGCGGCCGCGAGTCCGACGAGGACCGCCAGGAAGAGCAGGGTGAGGACGAGTGACTGACCGCGCTGGTTTCTCATTCGACACGCTCCGTTGTCTTGCTGTGCATGCGTCCGCTTTTGATCGTCATGCCGAGCAACTTGATCGAGTACGGGTAGCTCGCTTCGACCGTGACGTCTTCGCCGGAAGTCCACGTTGAAGTGACGTCGACGTCGAGGTCGGCGGCTTTCAAATCGGTGGCGGCGTCTCGCACCTGCTCCTCAGCGGCGCCCTCCGGATCGTCGAGGTGCCGGGAGACGGCGCCCTGGCGCGCTCCTGCGCGAACGGCATCGGTCAAAGTGATGTAGTTGTTGAACGTGATGCCGAACTGGATGATCCCGAAGAGAAGCATCACGAGCAGCGGCAGGACCAGCGCGAATTCGGTCATGGTCTGACCGCGCTCAGAATTGACTGCGACTCTCTTCCTCATGTGCGGCTTGCGGCTCTCTTTCTGGTCGTTGCGAAAAAGGCGGTGGTGCTCGGTGCGGGCGGTGAGGGGGCGGACCCTTCGGGCGGCGAAGGGCCCGCCGTCCATGCCAAAGCTCGGAGCTAGCTGATGTAGCCGGCGACCCGAGTAATTGCGCTGATGATGTTGCCGGAGAGGAGCGAGAGGGCACCGAACACGAGGGCCGTAATTACGGCCAAAACGACCCCGTACTCAGCCATGGTCTGACCCTCCTCACGCTTCTGCAGCGAGGCGAAGAGCTTCTGCACCTGTTTCACCTCCCTTCGGGTTCTCGGTCGGCGCAGCTGGGCCGACGACGACACATCAACTGGGAAAGACGAGAAAGCCCGATGCTGGGTGGAGCGCCTGAACTGGGGACTGAAGTCGTGTGTGCTCACGCCGAACCTTTCGTTCGATCCTTCCGGCGTGGCCGCCCCGCCATGGGCTCTCAACTGCCCCCGTTCATCGATCCGCGCGGAGCGACGGGCGATCCCTCGAATGGACGATTCGCCGAGCGGCCCCCTCAATCGGGGGAATAAAGCCCTGCTCCACCGCTCCGATGAACGCTTGGATTCCGTTTGCGGCCGCGGAACTCGAGTCAGAGATCCGCGCCGAAGTGGCGGCCTCGGCGCTCAACGAGAGATCGGAGCAAAGGCAATGCCACCACGGACTTACCGTCTTTCAGGGCTGATCGCCCGCTTCGTCCTGCTCTCGTTCGCCGCCGTCGCCCTCGCGGTGCTGCGGCCGGCGAAGCAGGCGAACGCGCGCGTGCAGCAACCCCGCCGGCGACGCTCGGGCGTCCGGCGGGTCGCGATCAGCCTCTCGTTCGCGACCCTGTTCTTCGCCGGCGCGTCGTTCTCCGCGGGCGCCGGCGACATGATGGTCCAGCTCGTCGAGGGCGAGGCGCAGACCGCCGTCGCCGACCAGTCGCAGGAGGCCGCGACCTCCGAGGCGTCGACCTGCGAGTCGACCAAGCGCAGCGACTGGGACGCGGAGGACGGCTCCTCCTGCGCCGAGGAGCCGACGGCCGACGCGACCACCGACCCCGCCGCGGGTGAACCTGCCGCGACCGACCCCGCTGCGACCGACGCCCCGGCCGCTGCGCCTGACGCGTCGGCGCCTGAGGCGACCGCTCCGGCTACCGAGCCGGCGACCTCGCCCGAGGCGGAGGCGCCTGCCGCCGCCGCTCTGGTCGAGCAGACCGCCCACGAGGTCGCGGTCGTCAACGCGACGCCCGGCCGGTCCGCCAGGCCGAGCCTGAAGACCGCGGTCAAGACGCAGGCGCGCCAGGCGCGCCCGCGTTCGAGGGCCAAGGGCAACGACGGCGCCCCGCCGGTGCTCAGGAACTCGACCCGGAAGCACACGCTGGCCGGGAAGCCGGACCCGGAGGTGACGGAGCCGAACACCGCGGCCACGATCTGGCTGCACCGCCCGATGCCGGATCCGACGCCCGCGTCGAAGCGGCTCACCAAGCGCTTCGCCAACCGGCTCGTCTTCGCCGCCCACCGGCACAAGGTCGACTGGGCGCTGATGCTCGGCGTCCTCCGGGCCCGCGGCTACCGCGGCTCGGTGCCGGCGACGAAGGTCGGGCTGAACAGGCTGGCCACGAACCTGGCCAAGAACGGCGCGCGTAAGGATCAGTGGAGCGCCGTGCTGGCCATCGAGGGGCGGACGGCGTTCGCCGACCGCACGATCGCCCTCGCCCGCTACCACCGCGCCGTCGGACTGAACGCCCTCGTCCGCGGTCTCGAGTGGGCGAAGCCGATGCTGGCGAAGCGGACGCTGCGCGACAAGCGCATCACGGTCTACGGCGGCGGCCGGAACGACCTGCTCCAGGGCCGGATCGACGTCCGCGTGATCGTCCTGATCCGCTACCTCGCCGAGGCCCATGGCCAGGTGACGGTCTCCTGCCTGTTCAGCGGCCATGGCCTCTTCTCCCGCCCGGGTGTGGTCTCGCACCACATCTATGGGCTTGCGGTCGACATCGCCGCGCTCGGCGGCCAGAGCATCTACGGGCACCAGCAGCCCGGCTCGGTCACGGAGCAGGCGGTGCGCAACATGCTGCTCCTCCCGGCGGAGGTCCGGCCCGTGCAGGTGATCTCCCTGCTCGGCCTGGGCGGCCCGTCGTTCCCGCTGGCGAACCACGACGACCACATCCACGCGGGGTTTTAAGGAGCACTAGGTCGATGCTCAAGCAGGTCACGCTCAGACGGGAGAACGGCGAGGTCGTCTGCGACGACTGCGTCGTCGCGGACTCGCCGGTCTCCCGGATGAAGGGCCTGCTCGGACGGAAAGAGCTGCAGCCGGGCGAAGGCCTCCTCCTTCGCCCGGCCGGCTCGATCCACACGTTCTTCATGCGCTTCCCGATCGACGCGGTCTTCCTCGACGAAGGACTGCGCGTGCTCGGGATCTCTGACGACATTCGCCCCTGGCGCGCCGCGTCCAAGCGCGGCGCGCGCGCTGTCCTCGAGCTGCCGGCCGGCGAGTCCGCCCGCCGGGGGCTCGAGGCGGGCGACACGCTGTCGGTAACGGACACATGAGCTACGACGACTACGGCGAGCAGGCGCGCGCGTCGTGGTTGCGAAGCCCGTTCGTCTCGCTCGCCGTCGCGCTGCTCGCGATCGTGGTCGCCACGATGTCCTTCGTGCGGCAGCAGAGCGCGCTCGACGCCGCGAACGTGGCGCAGCTCCACGCGCAGCGGGTCGAGCGGGAGCTGCGGTTCGTGCACGAGGACAACGACCAGCTCGCCGGCCGATTGAGGTCGACCGAGCGAGAGCTCCATGTCACGCCGATCGCAGCACGGGCCCTGAAGAGCGTCTTCACGGTCTCGGCCGGCGGACGGATCGGCACCGCGTTCGTCGGCTGGCGCGACGTCGACGGCACGTACCTGATCACCGCAGCGCACGTCGTCGAGGGCTTCGACGGGACGGTCGAGCTGTCCCGCAAGGGCGACGACTGGACCGGCGAAGTCGTCCGGCGCGACAAGAAGAACGACCTGGCACTCATCCGCGTCGAGGGTCGGCCCGACGGCGCACCACCGCTCTGGCAGAAGCCGCGCGCCACGAGGCCGAAGACCGGAGAGCAACTGCTCCTCGTCGGGAGCCCCTACGGGTTGGGCGGCACGGTCACGACGGGGATCGTCAGCCGCGTCACCAGGAGGATGGTGCAGACCGACGCGGCCGCCAATCCGGGCAACTCCGGCGGGCCGGCGGTCAACCGGCGGGGCCAAGTCGTCGGCGTGCTGCTCGCCGGCGGCGGGGAGAACATCAACTTCGCCGTGCGCATCGAGCGCGTCTGTAAGGTCCTGCGTCGCTGCTGAGCTCTGACGCGCTACGGGGTTGACCTCAGCGGCAGGTTTGACTAGCTTGGCTAAGAGCTAGTAGCTACTAACTTTCGCCGCACATTCTGGGAGGGACCGTGGAGTTGTCACAGAACGGCGATCGCGACGGCGCGGTCGTCACTGCGAACGAGATCACACGCCGCTACGGCGAGGGCGACACCGCCGTGGACGCGCTCCGCGGCGTCTCCCTCGAGGTGGAGCGCGAGCAAATGACCGCCGTGATGGGGCCCTCGGGCTCCGGCAAGTCGACGCTGATGCACATCCTGGCCGCGCTGGACCGGCCGACCGACGGCTACGTGACGATCGCCGGGACGCGCCTCGGCAAGCTGAGCGACAACGAGATCACGAAGCTCCGCCGGAAGCACATCGGGTTCATCTTCCAGTTCTTCAACCTGCTCCCGATGTTGACCGCGGAGGAGAACATCCTTCTCCCGCTGTCGCTTGCGGGCCAGAAGCCGGATCGGGGCTTCTACGAGGATCTGGTCAAGCGGGTCGGCCTGGCCGACCGGCTCTCGCACCGCCCGTCCGAGCTCTCCGGTGGACAGCAGCAGCGCGTCGCGATCGCCCGCGCTCTCGTCTCCCGGCCGACGGTCGTTTTCGCCGACGAGCCGACCGGGAACCTCGACTCGAAGACGGGCGGGGAGATCCTCGCGCTGCTCCAGGATTCCGTCAACGACTACGGCCAGACGATGGTGATGGTGACGCACGAACCGCGCGCCGCCGCGACCGCGGGCCGGGTCCTCTTCCTCGCCGACGGCCAGATCGTGAAGGAGCTCGGCCAGGCCGGCGAGGAGGAGATCATCGAGACGATCAAAGACGTCACGCTGACGTGATCCGCGTCGCGCTCAGGGGCCTCGCCGGCCGCAAGTTCCGCGCGGTCCTGACCGGGATCGCGATCGTCCTCGGCGTCGCGATGATCAGCGGCACCCTCGTCCTGACGGACACGATCGATCGCGCGTTCAACCGGATCTTCGTCAACTCCTATGCCGGCACCGACGCCGTCGTCCAGGCCGCGGCCTCAGACATCACATTCGAGGGGGAGAGCGCGACCAGTCCTCCGTTCTCGCAGTCGGTCCTCGGCCAGGTGCGGTCGGTCGGCGCGGTCGACGCCGCCGCGGGCAGCGTCTTCGAGGAGAGCGCGGTGAAGATCATCGACCGCAACGGCAAGGTGATCTCGAAGAACGCGCCGACCTTCGGTTTCGGCATCGACCCGGCCTATCCGCGCTTCAACCCGTTGGAGCTCAAGGAAGGGCGGTGGCCCTCGGGGCCAAACGAGGTCGTGATCGACTCCGGGACGGCGAAGGATGAGGGCTACACCGTTGGTGGCCCGGTGCCGATCGCGACGCTGCGGCCGGTCCAGGACTTCAAGCTGGTCGGGGTCGCCCAATACCCCGGCGTCGAGTCGCTCGGCGGCGCCACGTTCGCGGTGTTCAACCTCGCGGAGGCGCAGCGGCTGCTCGACCGCCGGGGGAAGCTCGACGCGATCTCGGTCGCGGCGAAGGGCGGCACGTCTCCTGAAGAGCTCGTCAGCGACCTCCAGGGCGAGCTGCCGAAGACGGTGGAGGTACGGACCGGCGTCGAGCAGGCGGACGAGGACAGCGGCGAGGTCGCCACCTTCGTCACCTTCATCCGGTACTTCCTGCTCACGTTCGGCGCGATCGCGCTCTTCGTCGGTGCCTTCGTGATCTTCAACACCCTCTCGATCACCGTTGCGCAGCGGACCCGCGAGCTCGCGACGCTGCGGACGCTGGGAGCCTCGCGTCGCCAGCTGCTCGCCTCCGTGATGCTGGAGGCGCTCGCCATCGGCGTGATCGCCTCGGTGATCGGGCTCTTCCTCGGTATCGGCCTCGCGAAGGCCCTCAACTGGTTCTTCAAGTTGCTCGACCTCGAGTTGCCGACGACCGGGCTCGTCTTCTCGACACGAACCGTGATCGTTGCGCTCGTCGTCGGCATCGTCGTCACGCTGGTCGCGGGCCTCGCGCCCGCCCTCAGGGCGACGAAGGTGCCGCCGATCTCGGCCGTCCGGGAGGGAGCGACGCTGCCGCCCGGCCGCCTCTCGCGGTACTGGCCCTACGTCGCCGCTGTGCTGATCGTGCTCTCGGTGCTCCTGCTCGGCTACTCGCTCTTCGCCGACGATGTCGACATCGCGCAGCGCCTGCTGTCGATCGCCGTCGGCGTGCTCGCGCTCTTCTTCGGCGTCGCGCTCCTCTCGCCGAAGCTGGTGCGGCCGCTCGCCTCGGTGGTGGGCTGGCCGGCCCAGCGAATCGGCGGCGCCGCGGGCCGGCTCGCCGAGGGGAACTCCAAGCGGAACCCCGGCCGGACCGCCGCCACCGCCGCGTCGCTGATGATCGGCATCGCCCTCGTCACCTTCGTCGCGACCCTCGCGGCCGGCATGCGCGACTCGAACCGCAAGGCGATCGAGGACCAGATCGCCGCCGACCTGATCATCACCTCCGAAGACGGCTACTCGCCCTTCGCGGCGGACGCCGGCACGGCCGCCCGCACCGCACCGGGCGCGGAGACGGTGACGGAGGTCCGCGAGGAAGTCGTCCGCCTCGCCGGCTCCGGCAAGGACCTGACCGGCATCGAGCCCGCCAAGATCGCGTCCGGCTACAACTTCGACTGGCGCGGCGGCTCGTCCGACGCGACGCTCGCGCAGCTCGGGACGAACGGCGCGATCGTCGACAGCGAGTTTGCCGAGGACAAGGGTCTCGGCATCGGCGACACGCTCAAGGTCGAGGCGCCGGGCGGGAGGAAGGCCGACTTCGTCGTGCGCGGTCTCTACAAGGCACCGCCCTTCTACCCGCTGCTCGGCTCGGCCAGCGTGCCGATCGCGGCCTTCGACAAGCTGTTCGACACGAAGCGCAACCGCTTCACGTTCCTGAAGATGGCCGACGGACCGACCGAACAGGCGAAGGCCGACGTGGAAGCCGCCGTCACGAAGTTCCCCGACGCGCGGGTGCAGACGCGGACCGAGTGGATCGACAAGGAGGACGCCGAGTTTCAGCAGTTCCTGTCGATGCTTTACGTGCTGCTGGCCCTGTCGGTGATCGTCAGCATCTTCGGGATCATCAACACGCTCGTCCTGTCGGTCTTCGAGCGGACGCGCGAGCTCGGGATGCTGCGCGCCGTCGGCATGACGCGGCGGCAGACCCGCCGGATGATCCGCCACGAGAGCGTGATCACGGCACTGATCGGCGCAGCCCTCGGACTGCCGCTCGGCGTGTTCCTCGCCGCGCTCCTCGTGCGGGCGTTAAGCCAGTACGAGGTCGGCTTCAAGATCCCGTTCGGTCAGCTCGTGTTCTTCGCCGTCGTCGCGATCCTGGTCGGCGTGGTCGCCGCCGTGCTGCCGGCGCGGCGCGCCGCCCGCCTGAACGTCCTCCAAGCCCTCCAGTACGAATAACGTCCGGCCATGCGGTGGGCGATCTCCGGCGGCGCCGGATTCCTCGGCCTGCACCTCGCGCGACGGCTCCTCGCCGAGGGCCACGAGGTCCGCTCGCTCGACCTCGTCCCGCTCAACGCGCCGGGGCTCGACGTCCAGGAGGTGCGAGGGGACATCCGGGACGAGACCGCCGCTCGCGAGCTCGTCGACGGCGCGCGGATCCTGGTCCACGCCGCCGCGGCGCTGCCCATCCGGGGCGGGCGCGGCGAGATTCGCTCCGTCAACGTCGACGGCACGCTGACCCTGCTCTCCGCCGCCTCGTTGGCCGGCGTGCGCCGCGTCGTCTTCATCTCCTCGACCGCCGTCTACGGCGTGCCGGAGAAGCATCCGATCGAGGAGGACGACCCGCTCGACGGCGTCGGCAACTACGGCGAGTCGAAGATCGAGGCTGAGGAGGTCTGCCGCGCTTTCATGCGCCGCGGGCTCGACTGCGTGATCATCCGGCCGAAGACCTTCATCGGGCCCGAGCGGCTGGGCGTCTTCGAAATCCTGTTCGACTGGATCCGCGAGGGGCGCCGCATCTACGTCCTCGGCGACGGCTCGAACCGGTATCAGCTGCTTGCCGTCGATGACCTCGTCGACGCGATCGTCCGGTCGGCGAGCAGGCGCGCCGCGGCAGGGGCGACGATCAATGTGGGCGCGAAGGAGTTCGGCACCGTGCGGTCGGACCTCCAGGCGCTGATCGACCACGCCGGCTCCCTGAGCCGGATCACGCCGATCCCGGTGCGGCCGGCGGAGCTCGTCCTTCGCGGCCTCGAGCTCGCCCGCCTCTCGCCGCTCGTCGAATGGCACTACAAGACGGCGCACCGCGACTCGTTCGTCGACGTCTCGCGCGCCGAGGAGCTGCTCGGCTGGAAGCCGCGACTCTCGAACGCCGAGGCGCTGATCGAGACCTATGACTGGTACCTCGCCCACCGCGACGAGGTCGGGAGCGAGGCCGGGGTCACGCATCGGGTCCCGTGGGACCAGCGCGCGCTGGGTCTGTTAAAGAGGATCTCGTGAGCTTCGAGCAGGACCACTGGGACGAGCTCTTCGACGAGATCTACCTGACGACGTACGCGGAGCTCGTCGACGAGGACGTCACCGAGGACGCACTGGCGGCCGCCGCGCTGGCGGGCGTCGAGCCGCCCGCCGAGATCCTCGACGCGCCGGCGGGCTT
>DASTHD010000139.1:0-2399 GCA_035605555.1 Gaiellaceae bacterium | reverse complement strand
ACCGCCGGTGCCCTCGAGCATCACGACGGGGGCGACCAGGCACCAGCGGACGGCGAGCCAGATCGCGACCGGGATCAGCAGCGTCGTCGCGGTCAGGGCGGCCCACGCAAGGACAAGCCAGCCGACGGCTGCGAGCAGCGGACGGACGAAGCCGAAGGCCGTCGCGTACGCGGAGACGACGTTGACCGGGCGTCCCGCGTCGATCTCGACGAGCGCGCAGGCGGTTGCCGCCTGGACGAGGGCCAGCCCGAGCAGTGCGAGTGCGGTCCCGATGAGCAGGAGGACGAGCGCCGAGGCGCCGGCACCTTCGCCGGTGCTCGCGAGCCCTACGAGGTCGAGCGCTTCGAACACGAGCCACTGCAGGACGGTGATGAGCAGCACGATCGGGATCAGCAGCAACCCGATCCCGAGGAACACCGGAGCGCGCCTGCCGTACATCCACGCCGACGCGGACAGGATCTGGCCCCAGCTCCGGCGCCGGCCGACCCGGAGCGGTGCGACGGGCGTCCAGGTCGCCCTGACGACCACGAAGGCGATCAGGGCGAGCACCAGCCCGATCACCAACGCCGTCAGGCCCGGGCTCCGCAGCAGCAGGACCAGCCCACGCGAGCCTCGCTCGACGCCGCTGCAGAATAGGTCGGTCGCGCCGGTGCCGAAGACCCCCGCTGTCGGAACGGCGTAGCTGCGATCCCGCCAACCTTCGGACCACTCGATCGGCTCCGTCCACTGCTGCTTCAGGTTCGGCCCGGTCGGGCCGTTGAAGAACGCCTTCTGGAGCTCACCCCAGCGCCCTTCGTACGCGATCCACGGGAAGGCCGCCCGCGCCGAGTCGCGGTCGCTCGGGATCGTCTTCACGGCCGGCCGCAGCTCGATGTGCGGGCCACGCGTGTCGTCGCAGCCGACGCCGGCCTCGGCGGAGTTGCCGAGGTAGAGCGCATCCGTGAACTTGTTCGCGTGGGAGCCGGCGGCGGGATACACCACCGGGTGGGTGCCATCGGCGAGCTCGAGCTTCTCGTCGCCCCAGTCCGCGCGCTCGGCGCCTTCGTGAGAGCTGTAGCCGACCGACTCCGGATCTTCGCCTAGGGCTTCGGCCGCATCGCCGGCGTCGAAGACGAGCTGGATCATCTCCCAGTCGCCCTCGTGCAAGTTGTTGAAGTCGTTGAACGGATAGAAGAGCCAGTACTGGAGGGCGAGCTTGCCGGGATGACCGCGGTCGCCCGCGACGTGCGCGTAGACGGCCGGCTCGCTCCCTGCCGTCAGGCGGCGTGACCAGCGCTCGTAGTCACAGCCCGGGTTCAGAGGGTTCCCGGGGAAGTCGAGGTGGTACTCGTAGCGATCGACCAGGTCGCCCGCGCTCGGGCCGATCTTGACCAGGTCCCCGGCGTTCCACGGCCCGCGCAGCGCGACGGTCGGCTCGTCGAAGAGCAGGTTGACGTCCATCGGCCGGAACGGCTCGCCTGGGCCGCACTCCTCGGTCTGCTCGACCAGTCGGACGACCGGCGCGAAGCGTGCTGCGAGCGCCTGTTCGTCCGAGAGCGCGGCGGCCGCCGACGGTGCCGCGGCGAGCGCCAGCAGCACCACGACGGTGCCGGCCAGCGATCGCGACGCCGCGCGCATCGACCGCGATTGTCCCAGGAGCCTCGGCGACCGCCGCTCGTGAGCAGCTAGCGCTTGGCCGGGAGCGACCGGGCGTAGGCCGTTCCGCGGGCGACCCACTCGGCGAGCTCGGCGGGGCCGGCCACCTCATCGGACTCCACCCGCAGCCACCCCGCCATCTGGCGGCCGCGCATCTCCATCGGCCGTGCGCCGGTCTGCTCGACGAGCTCGTCGGATTGCTCCGGGTCGACCCGCACGAGCAGGCCGCCCTGGCCGCTTGCCGCAACTGCCATGTTCCCGCCGATCAGGAACGCGAGGCCGCCGAACATCTTCTGCTCCGTCAGCCCCGGCTCGCTACCCACGAGCTCGCGGATCCGCCCGGCAAGCTCCTCGTCGTAGGCCATGCGCCGATCGTAGGCGCTAGCCCCTCCCGGCGCGCGGCCCCGGCTCACGGCGGCAACGTTCGCTCGGGTAGCGTGATCGGCGACCGGAAAGGAGCGTGCAATGGCCGAACACGAAGTCGTGAGCCGCGAGGAGTGGGCAGCAGCCCGGGACGAGCTGCTCACCCGCGAGAAGGAGCACACCCGCCTGGGAGACGAGCTGGCCCGGGGGCGGCGCGAGCTGCCCTGGGTCCGCGTCGAAAAGGAGTACGTCTTCGACACGGTCGACGGCAAGCGCACGCTCGCGGAGCTGTTCGACGGCCGCAGCCAGCTGCTCGTGTACCACTTCATGTTCGGCCCGAACTACGAGGCCGGGTGCCCGACCTGCTCCTCGATGGCGGACACGATCGACGGGGCTCTCCC
>DASTHD010000110.1:0-17426 GCA_035605555.1 Gaiellaceae bacterium | reverse complement strand
CGGTGAGATCGGCGTGCTCGCACGACATGCGCCGCTCGTGGCGACGCTGAAGGCGGGCGGCACGCACGTGCACATCCGGCGCGACGAGGAGGTCGTCGACTTCGCGACGGGTCCCGGCTTCTTCAAGGTCGAGCAGGACCGGGCGCTCGCGCTCGTGGACGACGCCGTCGACGCGCGGCACATCGATCCCGACCGCGCTCGGCAGCAGCTCGAGGAGGCGCAGGCCGAGCTGGAGCGGATCGAGCGCGGCGAATCGGACGCCGACCGGTGGCAGGTCGAGCAGCGGATCGCCCATGCGGAGAACCAGCTCGAGGTCTACTCGGGCGCCGGCGGCGGCCGCATCCGGCCGATCGCGCCGCCCGGGGGCTAGCCGCTCACCGCGTACGTCAGATGCGTGACGAGTGGTGCGTGCGTCACGCGTTCGAGCTCGATCGGCCGGGGCTCTACCCGCTCGAAGAGCCGCACGCCTGAGCCGAGCAGCATCGGCGCAACGTGAATCTGGAGCTCATCGAGCAGGCCGGCGTCCAGCGCCTGCTGGGCGACGGCGGCTCCGCCTGAGATCTGGACGTCCTTGCCGCCGGCCGCCTCGTGCGCCTGACGGATCGCGTCCTCGACACCGTCCACGAAGGTGAAGGTCGTGTCTGCGAGTTCGAGCGGCGCGCGCTCGTGGTGCGTGACCACGAAGACCGGCCCGTTGAAGGGCGGGTCGTCGCCCCACCAGCCCTTCGCGTTCGGGTCGCTCTCCCACGGGCCGTCGCCGCCGCTGAACATCCGGCGTCCCATCACGAACGCGCCGGTCCGGTCGTGCGTCTCGCGTACGAGCTCTTCGTCGGGGCCGGATTCGCCACCCTCGAGGCCGTGCAGCGAGCGCCAGCTCTCCAGTCGCGTGGCCCACTCGTGCAGGTCCTCGCCGTGCTCGCCCAGCGGCTGTTCCAGGGTGATGTTCGGCCCGGCGACGAAGCCGTCGAGTGACGTGGTGATGTTGAGAAATGTCGTCATGCCCAATAGGACTGCTGAAGCGCGCGGTACTCATCGTATGATTCGTGGGCGCCCGAGGGCGCACGCGGTCCGCGCGCAGGGCTGAGCCCACCTCGTGAATCGCAGCATCGACGCACCGATCTCTTCTCCGCCCGACGACGCGGACACGGGCCGACGGAGGGAGGTCGCATGAATCTGGAGCAACTCCGCAAGCAGGCGAAGGAGCTCGTGAAGGCTGCACGGTCCGGTGACCGTGAGGCGCTCGACAGGCTCGAAGGTCGCGAGCCGATCCTGGCCAACGCACAGCTCGTCCTGGCGAGAGAGATCGGCTACGCGAGTTGGCCGGCGCTCGTAGCTGCGGCCGAGGCGAGCGTGGACGCATTCGTCGAGGCTGCTACCAGCGGGCGCCGGGATCGAGCCGACCGGCTCCTGGCGGCGAGGCCGGAGATCGAACGAGACCCGTGGGCACGGCTGGTGCTTGGCCGCGGCTGGGACGGCGACCCGAACCGGCCGGGCGGGCCGCTCAACTGGGCGCCGATCCTCTACGTCTGTCACTCCGTCTATGCGAACGCCGAGCTCGCCGGCGAGCTGCTGGCGCGCGGCGCCGACCCCGACGCGACGTTCACGAACGAGTTCGGCGAGATGTCGGCCCTCTACGGGGCGGCGGGCGTCGTCCACGACCCGGAGCTGACGCGCGTCCTGCTCGAAGCCGGCGCAGACCCGAACGACAACGAATCCGTCTACCACTCTGTCGAGGCCGAGGATCCCGCGTGCCTCAGGCTGCTGCTCGAGCACGGCGCCGAGACGCGCGGCACGAACGGGCTCGGGCATGCGCTCGACTACGACCGGATCGAGCCCGTGCGGATGCTGCTGGAGGCCGGGGCGGACCCGAACGAGGGCGCGCTGCTGGCTCATGCCGTACGCCGGGGCCGCGGCCCGGAGTTCCTGCAGCTGCTCGTCGATCACGGCGCCGACCTCGAGGCGCTCGGCGGCGAAACGTGGCGGGGCGACGTGCCCCTCCGAACGGCCTACCAGCATGCGGTGCTCCGGAATCGCGACGACAACGCCGAGCTCCTTGCCCGGCTCGGAGCCTCCACCGAGGTCGATCCGACCGATGCCGAAATCGCCGAGGTTGCGCGCGGAGGATCCCCCCGGCCCGACACTCAGTCGTTCACCTGGGACCCTGACCGGCAGGAGGTGATTATCCTCGCTGCCCTCGACGGTGAGGCGGACCTTGGGGTGATCGGCGTGAACTTCCACGGAGTCGTCGGTGGATCGCCCGATGGCACGCTCCTCCACCACGCGGCTTGGATGGCCAACGTCGACGTAGCGCGTGAGCTCCTTGCCCGTGGTGCAGACCCCAATCGGACGTCTCGAGCGGACTTCGACACCCCCCTTGCCTGGGCCGTCTGGGCCTCGACGCACCCCGCCTTCACGGATCGCGACTTCGTCGCGGTAGCGGAGCAGCTCATCGAGGCGGGAGCCAAGATCGAGCCGCGGTTTCTCGACGAGGCGGCGGGGCCGCTGCGTGAGTGGCTACAGTTACGACAACCTGGAGAGCTTTGAAGGCAGCTTGGCGACCAGGATAAAAAACGCCTAAAGAGCCGCGGAGCCTCCGCTCCCGCACTCTTTAGGACGGGAGCGTTTTCGATGAAGGCGACGATCGAACAGTTCAAGAACCTCCTCGACGAGCGGATCGTCCTGCTCGACGGGTCCTACGGCGTCCTGATCCAGAAGACGGTGAAGGGGGAGGAGGCCTATCGCGGCGAGCGGTTCGCCGACCAC
The DNA here is from genome assembly GCA_035605555.1 of Gaiellaceae bacterium. Lineage (GTDB taxonomy): Bacteria > Actinomycetota > Thermoleophilia > Gaiellales > Gaiellaceae > JACDAN01. The sequence continues at coordinate 14,663 of DASTHD010000110.1, read as the reverse complement.
CCACGCGACCTCGCCGGCGACCCCGATCTCCTCAACCTGACCAGGCCGGACGTCGTCCGCGACATCCACCGTTCCTACCTCGAGGCGGGCGCCGACGTCGTCACCACGAACACCTTCACGGCGACGACGATCGGGCAGGCCGACTACGGGCTCGAGGCGCACGCCTACGAGATGAGCGTCGAGGGGGCGAAGCTCGCGCGGCACGCGGCGGACGAGCTCGACCGGCCGGTCTGGGTCGCGGGGTCGATCGGCCCCCTGAACGTCTCGCTGTCGATCTCGCCGAAGGTGGACGACCCGACCTTCCGGAACGCCACCTTCGACCAGGTGCGCGAAGCGTACGCGGAGCAGATCCGCGGTCTCGTCGAGGGCGGCGTCGACATCCTCATGGTCGAGACGATCTTCGACACGCTGAACGCGAAGGCCGCGCTCGTCGCGGCGAAGGACGTCGCGCCTGAGCTGCCGCTCTGGATCTCCTTCACGGCAGTCGACCGCAGCGGCCGCAACCTTTCGGGTCAGACGGTCGAGGCGTTCTGGAGCTCGGTGGAGCACGCCGAGCCGCTGATCATCGGGGTGAATTGCTCGCTCGGCGCGACGGAGATGCGGCCGTTCGTCGAGGACCTGGCGCGCATCGCATCGACGTATACGGCCTGTCACCCGAACGCCGGCCTCCCGAACCAGTTTGGCGAGCACGACGAGCAGCCGGCGGACACGAGCCGTGTCCTCGGCGAGTTCGCGCGCGAGGGCCTCGTCAACGTCGTCGGCGGCTGCTGCGGCACGACCCCTGACCACATCCGCGCGATCCGGCAGGCCGTCGACGGGAACAGGTCCCGTGAAGTCCCTGCACGGAGCGACCGTCCGAGGTGGAGCGGCCTGGAGCCGTTCGAGATCGGCCCCGACACCGGCTTCGTCGTCGTGGGCGAGCGGACGAACGTCACCGGCTCTGCACGCTTCCGCCGGCTGATCGAGGCAGACGACTTCCAAGGCGCGATCGACGTCGCGCTCGAGCAGGTCCGCGGCGGCGCGAACCTCATCGACGTGAACATGGACGCCGACCTGCTCGACGCGGAGCGCGCAATGACGACGTTCCTGAACGTGATCGCGACGGAGCCCGAGGTCGCGCGCCTCCCGATCATGGTCGACAGCTCCCGCTGGTCGGCACTCCAGGCGGGCCTCAAGTGCCTGCAGGGGAAAGGGGTCGTCAACTCGATCAGCCTCAAGGAGGGGGAGGAGCCGTTCCTGGAGCAGGCACGGACGATCCGCCGCTACGGCGCGGGCGCCGTCGTGATGGCGTTCGACGAGCAGGGCCAGGCGGAGACGGTCGAGCGGAAGGTCGAGATCTGCGGGCGCGCATACGACCTCCTCACCCAGGAGGCGGGCTTCCCGCCCGAGGACATCGTCTTCGACCCGAACGTGCTGGCCGTCGGGACTGGCATCGAGGAGCACGACGACTTTGCCAAGAACTTCATCGAGGCGCTGCCGCTGATCAAGAAGCGCTGCCCCGGATCACGGACGAGCGGCGGGATCTCGAACCTCTCGTTCTCGTTCCGCGGCAACGACGTCGTCCGCGAAGCGATGCACGCGTCCTTCCTTTACCACGCGATCCAGGCCGGTCTGGACATGGGGATCGTCAACGCCGGGCAGCTCGCGGTCTACGAGGACATCCCTCCGGACCTGCTGGAGCGCGTCGAGGACGTGATCTTCAACCGGCGCCCGGACGCCACCGAGCAGCTGGTCGAGTTCGCCGACACGGTCCAGGGCGAGGGGACGCAGCGGAAGCTCGATACCGCCTGGCGCGACGCGCCGGTGGAGAAGCGGCTCGAGCACGCGCTCGTCCACGGCATCGTCGACTACATCGAGGACGACACCGAGGAGGCGCGGCAGCAGGCGGAGCGCCCGCTCGACGTGATCGAGGGGCCACTCATGGCCGGGATGCAGGTGGTCGGCGACCTGTTCGGCTCCGGGAAGATGTTCCTCCCGCAGGTCGTGAAGAGCGCCCGCGCGATGAAGCGCGCGGTTGCCTACCTCGAGCCCTACATGGAGGACGAGAAGGCCGAGAGCCGCGCTCAGGGCCGCGTCGTGCTCGCCACCGTCAAGGGCGACGTGCACGACATCGGCAAGAACATCGTCGGGGTCGTCCTCGGCTGCAACAACTACGAGGTGATCGACCTCGGCGTGATGGTCCCGGCCGACAGGATCCTCGAGACCGCCGTGACCGAGGGCTGTCACATCGTCGGCCTCTCCGGACTGATCACACCGTCGCTCGACGAGATGGTGAACGTGGCGAAGGAGATGGAGCGCCGCGGCTTCGACCTCCCGCTCCTGATCGGCGGCGCGACGACCTCGAAGCAGCACACGGCGGTACGGATCGCGCCGGCCTACTCGCAGCCGACGCTCCACGTCCTCGACGCCTCACGCGTGGTCGGCGTCGTCTCGAACCTGCTCGACCCCGTGCGGCGGGCGACGCTCCAGCAGGAAAACGTGGAGCTCCAAGACCGGCTCCGCGACCAGCACGCCGAGCGCGACCGGAAGCCGTTGCTGCCGATCGAGGAGGCGCGGGCAAACGGCGAGCAGGTCGAGTTCGGCGAGCTGCCCGCGCCGGAGTTCACCGGCACCCGCGCCGTCGAGCCGAAGCTCGACGAGCTCGTGCCCTACATCGACTGGCAGTTCTTCTTCCACGCGTGGGAGCTGAAGGGAAAGTTCCCGGCGATCCTCGACCAGCCCGCGGCGAAGGAGCTCTACGACGATGCGCAGGAGCTGCTCGGGGAGATCGTCCGCGACGGGTCGCTGCAGGCCCGCGGCGTCTACGGCTTCTGGCCTGCGCACGCAGACGGCGACGACATCGTGCTCGCAAACGGCGCGCGGTTCCCGATGCTGCGCCAACAGTCCGCCTACGGCGACTCCAGGCCGAACCGGTCGCTCGCCGACTACGTCGCGCCGGAGGGTGACCACATCGGTGGCTTCGCCGTCTCGATCCACGGCGCCGACGAGCTCGCGTCCGGCTACGAGGCCGAGCACGACGACTACCGGGCGATCATGGTCAAGGCGCTCGCAGACCGGCTGGCCGAGGCGTTCGCCGAATACCTCCACGAGGTCGCGAGACGGCAGTGGTACGAGACCGGGCCGAGGCTCTCGAGCGATGAGCTGATCGCCGAGCGCTTCCGCGGGATCCGCCCAGCCTACGGCTACCCGGCGTCACCCGATCACAGTGAGAAGGCGACGCTCTTCGCCCTGCTGGGCGCCGAGGAGGCCGGGATGGAGCTGACGGAGAGTTTCGCCACGACCCCGGGCGCGAGCGTCAGCGGGATCTACCTTGGGCACCCGCAGGCAAGGTACTTCGCGGTGGGCAGGGTCGGCCGCGACCAGGCGGAGGACTACGCCGCCCGCAAGGGAATGGCGCTGGCGGAGGTCGAACGCTGGCTGCGCCCCAATCTCGCGTACGAACCGGAGGCAGCTCCGGCCGTGGCCTGAGCTATCCTGCGGCGATTGCGCCCGGGAGGGCGCTTCGCACATCTCCATGAAGACGACGCTGAAACGAGGAGTCGGACGCGGCGCGTCCCTGAACGGCGACGGGAACGGCCACGGCGCGCTTCCACCCGGGCTCACGCCGATCTCCCGGTACCAGCAGCCGCGGAAACGGGGCGGCTTCGTCCGGGTGCTCGGGAAAATCGTCTTCTTCCTGATCCTCGCCGCGATCTCGCTCTTCGGCGGCGTCGCCGGCGGCTACTGGCTCGAGGGCGAGCAGACCGTCGTCGACATCTCGAACGCCTCCCGCAAGGACCCGCAGATCCGCAAGGCGGCGAAGCGGCTCAACTTCGCCCTGCCCGGCCGGCCGGCGATCGCGATGGTGGTCGGCCAGGACTTCAGGCGCTGGGCGAAGGACGACGAGCGCGGCGGCCGCTCCGACACCGTGATGCTCCTTCGCGCCGACCCCACGAACCACCGGGAGACGCTCACGATGCTGTCGTTCCCGCGCGACCTCTGGGTCGAGATCCACTGCCCGGGTCGCGCGCCGTTCGGCGGGCCGATCAACTCGGCGTTCGCCCTCTGCGGCCTCCAGGGGACGGTCGAGACCGTGAAGCAGATGACGGGGCTGCCCATCCACTACCTGATCACGATCGACTACCGCGGCTTCATCCAGACCGTCGACAAGCTGGGCGGGGTCTGGATGGACATCGACCGCCGCTACTTCAACGACAACTCGCACCCGATCAACGGCACCTTCCCGCCGATCGACCTGCAGCCGGGCTACCAGCTCCTGAACGGACGCCAGGCGCTGTCGTTCGTGCGGTACCGCCACACCGACTCCGACCTCTACAGGATCGAGCGCCAGCGGCTCTTCATGCGCGCGATCAAGGAACGGCTGTCGAGCTCTTTCAAGCTGACGGCGATCCCGAAGCTCACCGGCGTGGTGCGGAAGAACGTCAAGATCGGCGTCGGCGGCAACGAGGCGCTCGACCCCGACGTCGTCCGCGCCTGGGCGTTCTTCGCCCTCCAGCTGCCGCCCGGCCGCGTCATCCAGTCGAAGATCGGCGGCCTGTCGGGCTCCGGGACGGAGGGTGATCCGCTCGTCACCGACTCGTCGAACATCCGAGCCGCGGTCGAGGAGTTCCAGACACCGGACGTGGACGCGCCGGAGAAGGCGGCCGCGGCTGCGCTCGGCCAGAAGCCGCGCCTCAGGGGCTCGAAGGCGCCGCCGCCCGGCCGCACCTCGCTCGTCGTGCTGAACGGCAACGGCATCACCGGCTCGGCGGCCAACGCGAGCTACCTCTTCCAGCAGCGCGGCTACAGGACGCTGCCGCCGCCGGAAGGCGTGCTGGCAAACGCGCCGAGGCGCGTGTTCCGCACCCAGGTGTTCTTCGACCCGTTGCAGCGTCGAGCCCGCTCGGCGGCTCGGGCGGTCGCGAACCTGTTCGGCTCGGCTGATGTCAAGGGCGCGATGACGCCGGTGATCGCACCGTTTGCGAACGGCGCGATGGTCGTCGTCGTCGTGGGGCAGACCTTCCACAACACCCTCGCCCCTGCGCCGGTCGACCGGACGCCGAAGCGTCAGCCGGCGTACGTGACGCGGAACCCGAGTGCCACACTCGGCCTGCTCCGCCCGGTGCGCAGGCGCGTCGACTTCCCGCTGATGGTGCCGAGCGTGATCGAGCGCAGCTCGGCGCCGGACTGGGAGCGGGCACTCCGTGTCTACGCGGTGAAGAAGGGCGAGCGGGCCGTTCGCCTGACTTTCAAGACCGGTGCCCAGGAGTACTGGGGGATCGAGGAGACCACGTGGGAGGATGCACCTGTCCTTGGCGGCAAGAACGTGACCCGCCGCCTGGGCAAGCGCGACTACGACCTCTACTTCGACGGCGCCAGCCTTCACATGGTCGTCCTCCGCTCCGGTGATGCCAGCTACTGGGTCGTGAACACGCTGCGCGACTCGCTTTCGAACGAGACGATGCTCGCGATCGCCCGCGGGCTCCGCCCGCTCGGCCGCAAGCGATGAGCAAGATCGGGATCTTCGGGGCGGGGTGGGTGGGCCTCGTCACCGGCGCCTGCTTCGCGGAGCTCGGTCACACGGTCGTGGTCCGCGACATCCTTCAGGCAAAGGTCGACGCGCTGAGGAGCGGCAGGATTCCCATCCACGAGCCGGGCCTGCCGGAGCTGCTCGAGAAGAACCGAGACCGCATCACGTTCACGGCCGACCCCGATGCGGCAGCCGAGGACGCCGAGTTCCTCTACGTCTGTGTCGGCACACCGTCCACGTACGCCGGCGACGCCGACCTCTCGGCCGTCTGGAGCGTGCTCGACGACCTGCCGGAGCTCTCCGGCCGGCCCGTGTTGGTGATGAAGAGCACCGTCCCCGTCGGGACGGGGGAGAAGGTGCGTGCGGCGCTCGACGCGCGCACCCTCGACCACGTCGGCTACGTCTCGAACCCCGAGTTTCTCTCGGAGGGCTCGGCGGTTGCCGACTTCATGAACCCGGACCGGATCGTGATCGGCGCGTTCGAGGATGAGGACGGCGACCGCGTCGAGGCGCTGCACGAAAAGCTCGACGCGCCCGTGGTGCGGTCTGACGTCGCCTCCGCCGAGATGATCAAGCTCGCCGCGAACGCGGCGCTGATGACGCGCATCAGCTTCATCAACGAGATCGCGAACGTCTGTGAGCTGGTCGGGGCCGACGTCCAGGAGGTCGCCCGGGGCGTCGGGCTCGACCACAGGCTCGGGCCGCATTTCCTCCGGGCTGGGATCGGCTACGGGGGCTCGTGCTTCCCCAAGGACGCCTCCGCGCTCAAGCAGCTCGCCTCGAACTCCGGCTACCACTTCCAGCTGCTCTCGGCCGTGATCGAGGTCAACGAGCTGCAGAAGCGCCGTGTGATCGCGAAGCTTCAGAAGCACCTCGGCAAGCTGCGCGACAAGCGCGTGGCGCTGCTCGGGCTCGCGTTCAAGCCGAACACCGACGACATGCGCGAGGCGCCCAGCATCGTGCTCGCCTCGCGGCTGCTCGCCGAAGGGGCCGAGGTGCGGGGGTGGGATCCGGTCGCCCGCCCGGCCGAGCTCCTGAAAGGGGTCGCGATCTTCGACACCGTCGAGGAGGCGGTCCGGGACGCCGACGCCGCGGTGATCGTCACCGAGTGGCCGGAGCTACGCGACGTCGCGTCGGGCGAGATCCGCAACCTGATGCGCAATCCGCTGATCGTCGACGGCCGGAACCTGCTCGATCCCGCCGAGGCCGAGGAGGCCGGATTCGTCTACGAGGGCATCGGGCGCGCCAGCTCGGCGTTCTCCGGTCTGCCCGAGACGACCGAGACCGAGAACACCTCGGCCTAGGCGTGCCGGCCGAGGCGATCATCCTGGCCGGCGGCAGGGCCGAGCGGCTCGGCGAGGCAGCCGAGGGCAGACCGAAGGCCCTGGTCGAGATCGCCGGACGGCCGCTCGCGGCGTACCAGCTGGCGCTGCTGCGGGCCGCCGGCGTCGAGCGGGTGATCGTCAGCTGTGCGGCAGGGCACGAGGAGACGTTCGAGCGCGAGCTCTCCGGGCTCGGCCCGGAGGTCGTCGCGGTCGGCGAGCCGGAGCCGCTCGGTCGGGGTGGAGGGCTGCGACTCGCCGCGGGGGCGCGGCGGGCGCCGGGCGCCGTGTACGCCCTCAACGGCGACGAGCTCTTCGATCTCGACCTGTCGCGCCTGTGGGAGCACCACCGGGCGCGCGGTGGGGCGGCGACGATCACGGTCGCGCCGCTGAAAAGCCACCTCGGGGTCGTCGACGTCGACGACGAGGACGTCGTCCGCGGCTTCCGGGAGGCGCCTGAGCTTCCGTACTGGGTCAACACCGGCCTCTACGTGCTCGAGGAGGAGGCGATCGAACGGCTCCCCGAGCGGGGCGATCACGAGTCGAGCACGTTTCCCGAGCTGGCAGCCGAAGGCCGCCTGCGCGCTTTCCGCCATACCGGGCTCTGGCTGACGGTGAACACGCCGAAGGACCTCAGGGTTGCGCGCGAGCACGTCGAGTCGAACCGAGAGCTGCTTCTTCAGCCGCACGGAATGGGATGATCGACCCGTGCGGGAGCAGCGTTTGAGCTCGCCCAACCTCAGCGGCCTGGACCGGTTCAGCTTCGAGCCGCAGCGCATCGACAAGCCGTGGGGGCACGAGCTCGTCTGGGCACTCTCCGACCACTACGCGGGGAAGCTCCTCGCAGTCACCGCAGGCCAGCGGCTGTCGCTCCAGTTCCACAGAGAAAAGGACGAGTCGTGGTACCTCCTGGAGGGTCGCGCCGAGCTCGAGTTCGCGGCGCCGGGCGAGAAGGCGACGACGACCGAGGTGGTGACCCCGGGGGCGGCGTTCCGGATCAAGCCGGGGACGGTGCACCGGATCACAGCGCTCGAGGACGTTTTGATGCTCGAGGTGTCGACGCCGCACCTCGACGACGTCGTCCGGCTCGAGGACGAGTACGACAGAGATGCCGACGATGAGCAGTAGACTGCCCGGCCGGGATGGCGACGACTAGGCGCTTCGACGTGAAGGACATCGGCCTGGCGCCGGAAGGCGTGCGCCGGATTGCCTGGGCCGATCGGCAGATGCCGGTGCTGGCTGCGATCCGCGAGCGTTTCGAGGCCGAGCAGCCGCTCGCCGGCTATCGCATCTCCGCCTGCCTGCACGTCACCACCGAGACCGCGAACCTCGCCAGGACGCTGAAGGCCGGCGGCGCCGACGTCGTGCTCTGCGCGTCGAACCCGCTCTCGACGCAGGACGACGTCGCCGCGGCGCTCGTCGACCAGTTCGACATCGCCGTCTTCGCGATCAAGGGCGAGGACAACGACACCTACTACCAGCACATCGAGGCCGCAGTCGACCACAAGCCCCAGCTGACGATGGACGACGGCGCCGACGTGATCGGCGTTCTCCACTCGCACCGCCGCGAGCAGCTCGGCGACATCATCGCCGGCACCGAGGAGACGACCACCGGCGTCATCCGGCTGAAGGCGCTCGAGGCGGACGGCGCGCTCGGGTTCCCGATCATCGCCGTCAACGAGGCGAAGACGAAGCACCTGTTCGACAACCGCTACGGGACGGGCCAGTCGACGATCGACGGCATCATTCGTGCGACGAACATCCTCCTCGCCGGGCAGCACTTCGTCCTGGCCGGCTACGGCTGGGTGGGGAAGGGCGTCGCTTCGCGCGCGAAAGGCATGGGCGCCCACGTGATCGTCACGGAGGTCGATCCGGTCCGCGCGCTCGAGGCCGCAATGGACGGGTTCGAAGTGATGTCGATGGCCCAGGCCGCGGAGGTCGGGGACATCTTCTGCACGGCCACCGGCGACAAGTCCGTGATCACCGGCGAGCACATCGAGCGGATGAAGGACGGCGCCGTCCTCGCCAACACTGGCCATTTCAACGTCGAGATCGAGATCGGCGCGTTGCGCCAGCTCGCCACCGACGTGCAGGAGGCGAGGGAGTTCGTGGAGGAGTTCACGCTCCCGAGCGGCAAGCGCGTCTACCTGCTCGGCGACGGCCGGCTGATCAACCTCGCTGCGGCCGAGGGCCATCCTGCACTCGTCATGGACATGTCGTTTGCGAACCAGGCGCTCTCGGCCGAGTACGCCGTGAACCATGCCGCCGAGCTCGAGCGGAAGGTCTACCCCGTCCCGGAGGAGATCGACAGGGAGATCGCGCGCGTCAAGCTGGCCACGATGGGCATCTCCATCGACCAGCTGACCGAGGAGCAGGCGAACTACCTCGCCTCCTGGGACGAAGGGACGTAGCCCGCTGAAGGCGATCGTCCTCGCGGCGGGGTACGCGACCCGTCTCGCTCCGCTCACCGACTCGATCCCGAAGATGCTCTTGCCGCTCGCCGGGCGGCCGATGGTCGACTACCTGATCGAGCGGATCGAGGCGGTGGACGACGTGGACTCGATTCACGTCGTGACGAACGCGCGCTTCGCCGGCGACTTCGGCGCATGGGCGTCGCAGCGCTCCGCGCTGCGGCCGATCGCGGTGTGGAACGACGGGACGTCGAGCAACGACGACCGCCTCGGCGCGATCGGCGACATCCGGTTCACGATCGAGCAGGCCGGCCTCGAGGGGGAGGAGCTCCTCGTCGTGGCCGGTGACAACCTGATCGAGTACGACCTCGGCGACTTCGTCGGGTTCTGGCGAGGGAAGGGCGGCGGTGCGGCGATGGCGGTGCACCAGGTGCGCGACCCGGAGCTGATCAAGCAGTACGGGGTGGTGGATCTCGACGACGACGACCGGATCGTCGGGCTCGAGGAGAAGCCGGCGGAGCCGCGGAGCGACCTGGCCGCGACCGCTTCGTACCTCTTCCCTCCCGAGCATGCGGCCTTGGTCCCGAAGTACCTGGCGGAGGGCAATCCGCCCGACGCGCCGGGCAACTTTCTCGTCTGGCTGCACAAGCGCGAGCCGGTCTACGGGTACCGGTTCGAGGGCGGGTGGATGGACATCGGCGACCCGCAGCAGCTCCTCGAGGCGGACAACCTGATGCGGCGCCGGCTGGGCCTGCCCGCTCGGGACCAGTACGTGCCCGAATAGGCACGGTTCCGGCACAGACACGCGCGTTGCGCCCGCGTACGGTCGTGGGATGTGCTCCTCGACCTCCTGCTGCCCCGGCGCTGCGCCGTCTGCGGCCGGCTCGGCGCGCTCGCCTGCGCCGACTGTCTCGCGGCGCTGCCACGCCTGTCGGGCCCGGCCTGCGCACGCTGTGGCGCGCCCACCGCCTGGCCCGTGTCGCGCTGCCGCGAATGTTCGGGCCGGCGGATCGCGTTCGCCTCCGCGCGCGCCGCCGTCGCCTACCGCGGCGCCGCGAAGGACCTCGTGACCGCCTGGAAGCAACGAGGGCTTCGCGGGCTCGCCCCCGCGGCGGCAGACGTCATCGCGAATACGGTGGAGCGGCCTGACGTCGAGCTGCTCGCCTACGTCCCGCCCGACGGCGACCGGAGCGTCAAACGCGGCCATCACCCCGCCGAGCGGCTCGCCTGCGAGCTCGGCCGCCGCTGGGAGCTTCCGGTGGCCGGTGCGCTCGGCCGCGCACGAACGGTGCGCCCCCAACGCGGGCTCAAGCTCGCCGAACGCCGGCGGAACGTCGCCGGTGCGTTCGTGGCGGTGCGAAGGGTGCCGGTCCGAGTTGCCCTCGTCGACGACGTGTACACGACGGGCTCCACGGCCTCTGCCTGTGCGTCGGCGCTGCGGCGCAGCGGTGCACGCCGCGTGGAGGTCGTGACCTTCGCGCGGACGGTTCGGGCATAGAATCGAAGGCGAACCTGACGGCCGTCGAGCACGGGAGGTCCGTGGTGCAACTTCAGGTGAAGGGCAAGAACGTCGAGGTCACGGACTCGATCAGGGAGTACGCGGAGGAAAAGCTCGGCCGGCTCGGACGGCAGCTCGCGGATCCGACGCGCGTCGAGCTCGAGCTCGCGCTGGAGAAGAACCCGTCGATCTCGGCGAACCACGTCGCCGAGGCGACGATCTGGACGAAGGGGCCGGTGCTGCGCGCCCGCGAGGCGAACGTGGACATGAAGGCCTCGATCGACCAGCTCGTCGACAAGCTCGAACGACAGGTCAAGCGCTACAAGGCGAAGCGGAGCCGTCGCCGGGGCGGGTCGGCCGCCTTCGAGCCGGTCATCCCCGACGACGCGGTGCCCGTGGACGGCGAGCCGCAGATCCTCAAGACGAAGCGCTTTCCGGTAAAGCCCATGAGCCCGGAGGAAGCCGTGCTCCAGCTCGAGCTGGTCGGCCACGACTTCTTCGTGTTCCGAAACGGCGAGTCGCTGGACGTCAACGTCGTCTACCGGCGGCGTGACGGCTCCTACGGGCTGATCGAGCCCGAGCCGGCCTAGGAAGAAGGACCTCTCCTGCCGTTCTGGCGGCGCGACGACGAAGAGCCGGTGCACGAGCGCCTCGCGCGTGAAGCCGGCATCGACCTCGACGCCACCGAGCCGCTCGAGCAGAACCCGTTTCTCGAAGCCTTCCCCGAGGCCGGGATCCACGGCCTGCCACGGCAACGGCGGTGGGACGCCGTTGCGGGTGCCGAGGCACCCGATCTTCCAGGCGAGCAGATCGAGTTCGTCACGCTTCCTGACGGGACGGTTCTGGTCGACGCGCAGCTACCCGAAGGCGCGCTCGCCCCCATCGCAGACGCGATCGAGCGTGAGCTCGACCCGCCGTACCGCGCACGCGCCGTGCGGCGCGAGGATGACGTGTGGGCTGTGGGTGCGACCGCGATCGAGGTCGTGGAGGCGCCCGAAGAGGTCGACGGCGACACGGTGAGCCTCGTCGTGCAGGGCGACGAGCGGACGCTTCTGATCGACGAGCGGCCCGGGTGGAGCGACATCCCGACGCTCGAAAGCTATGCCCGCGAGCGGCACAGGGACTTCGTGCTCCAGGCCGAACGCCTCGACGGGAACCTGTGGTCGGTGCAGGTAAACGCTTTGTGAGCCGCTCACGGTCGCGGCGAAAGGCTCCGATACCCTAGTCCTGTGACGACGCAGCTCGGCAACTTCGAGAAGTTCCTGCGTGTCGGCGAGGGCCGGCGGCTCAAGCGTCTGAAAAGCCAGGCGGAGTACATCGGGACGCTCGAGCCCGAGTTCGAGGCGCTCTCCGACGAGGAGCTGAGCGGCAAGACCGCCGAGTTCCGCCAACGGATCGAGAACGGCGAGATCCTCGAGGACCTGATCTTCGAGGCGTACGCCGCCGTCCGCGAGGCGTTCAAGCGGGCGATGGACATCCGGCTCTTCGACGTCCAGCTGATGGGCGGCATCGCGCTCCACGAGGGGGACATCGCCGAGATGCGCACCGGTGAAGGAAAGACCTTCGTCGCCGTGCAGCCGCTGTACCTGAACGCGCTCACCGGCGACAACGTCCATCTCGTCACGGTCAACGACTACCTCGCCAAGCGCGACCCCGAGTGGACGAAGCCCGTCTGGGACGCCCTCGGGATGAAGGTCGGCTACATCCAAAACATGATGCCGTTCGCCGAGCGGCGGGACGCGTACGAGGCAGACATCACGTACGGCACGAACTCCGAGTTCGGCTTCGACTACCTGCGCGACAACATGGCCGTCGGCCTCGACGGCATCGTCCAGCGCGGCTACGCCTACGCGATCGTGGACGAGGTCGACTCGATCCTGATCGACGAGGCGCGGACGCCGCTGATCATCTCCGGCGAGCCCGAGGTCGCCGCGCAGACGTACTACGACTTCGCCCGCGTCGTGAAGACCCTTGACGGCATTCAGAGCAAGGGAGCGTCCAAGGGCGTCGATGAGACGGAGCTCTCCGGCGCCGACTACACGTTCGACGAGAAGCACAAGACCGTCTCTCCCGGGCAACTGGCGATCGACAAGGTCGAGAGCATGCTCGGGATTGACAACCTTTACGACCCTCGCAACGTCCAGCTCGTCAACCACCTCACGCAGGCCCTCAAGGCGCAGGCGCTCTACCAGCGCGACGTCGACTACGTGATCCAGGACGGCGAGGTCAAGATCGTCGACGAGTTCACCGGCCGGATCATGGAGGGGCGCCGTTGGTCGGAGGGCCTCCACCAGGCGATCGAGGCCAAGGAGGGCGTGCCGATCCAGGAGGAGAACGTCACCCTGGCGACGATCACGCTCCAGAACTACTTCCGGCTCTACGAGAAGCTCGCCGGCATGACGGGCACCGCGAAGACCGAGGAGAAGGAGTTCGTCGAGATCTACGGCCTGAACGTCGTCGAGATCCCGACCAACGTCGCCATTGCGCGCGACGACCGAAACGACCTGATCTTCAAGACGAAGGAAGCGAAGTTCGACGCCGTGATCGAAGACATCGTCGAGCGCCACGAGGCTGGCCAGCCCATCCTCGTCGGCACGATCGACGTCGAGACATCCGAGTTCCTCTCGCAGCTGCTGCAGCGCCGCGGGATCCAGCACAGCGTCCTGAACGCGAAGCAGCACGAGCGCGAGGCGGAGATCATCAAGGACGCCGGCCAGGTCGGCTCCGTCACGATCGCGACCAACATGGCGGGTCGAGGCGTCGACATCAAGCTCGCCGAGGGCGTGCGCGAGCTCGGAGGCCTGTACGTCCTCGGCACCGAGCGCCACGAGGCACGACGGATCGACAACCAGCTCCGCGGCCGCTCCGGCCGCCAGGGCGACCCCGGTGAGTCGCGCTACTACCTCTCGGGCCAGGACCAGGTCGTCCGGCTGTTCGCCGGCGACCGGATCTACAACATCATGGAGCGCTTCAAGCTCCCCGACGACCAGCCCATGGAGGCGTCGATCCTCTCGAAGCAGATCGAGAACGCCCAGAAGAAGGTCGAGGAGCAGAACTTCGTGATGCGGAAGAACGTCCTCAAGTACGACGACGTCCTCAACACGCAGCGCGAGGTGATCTACGGCCAGCGCCGCCGCGTGCTCGAGGGGGACGATCTCTCCGGCGACGTCCAGCAGTGGATCGACGAGGTCGTCGAGGCGATCGTGCTCGAGTACACGAGCGAGGAGTTCACCGAGGAGTGGGACCTCGACGCGCTCGTCGAGGCCGTGAACACCACGTTCGGGACGGACGTCACCGTCGAGGAGCTTCGCGAGGACCTCCAGGAGCTGACGCGCGAGGCGCTCGTCGACGACTTCCGCGAGACCGCGCAGGAGGAGTACCGCGACCGGGCGGAGTCATGGGGCGACGAGATCGCGCGGCAGGTCGAGCGCTCCGTGATCCTCCAGGTGGTCGACCAGCGCTGGCGCGAGCACCTCGAGAGCATGGACTACCTCCGCGAGGGCGTTCATCTCCGGGCGATGGCGCAGAAGGACCCGCTCGTCGAGTACCGCCACGAGGGGCACCTGATGTTCGAGCAGCTGAGCCGCGAGATCCGCGAGGAGGTCGTGTCGCTGCTCTTCCACGCCGAGGTGACCCCGAGCGACGTCCAGGACCTGACCGAGGACATGGGCGTCGACGGGAACGGCTCCCTCGCCTACGAGCACGAGTCGCTGGCCGGCTCGGACGCGATCGCCGCGGCGGGCGCGACCGCCGTTGCGGGCGCCCAGGCGGGCGCGCTGGGCGGCGGCGCCACGACCGTGGCGACCCAGCGCCCGAAGGTGGCGTCGGAGTGGGAGAAGGTCGGCCGGAACGATCCGTGCCCCTGTGGCTCCGGCAAGAAGTACAAGAAGTGCCACGGCGCCTAGCCGTCTAGGGTCCGGCGC
>DASTHD010000096.1:0-16529 GCA_035605555.1 Gaiellaceae bacterium | reverse complement strand
CTTCGACGGGCTGGGCGGCGAGCTGAACGCCGCCACCTCGCGCGAGCACACGGTCGTCTACGCGCGCGTCGCCGACCACCACCTCGAGACGGCGGTCGACCTGATGAGCGACATGGTCTTCGCGCCGGCCCTCGCGGAGGTCGACTCGGAGCGCGAGGTCGTGCTCGAGGAGATCGCGATGTACGAGGACCAGCCGCAGGAGCTCGTCCACGACCTGATCGCGGAGGCCGTCTTCGGCGACCATCCACTGGGGCGCCCGGTGATCGGCACGGCCGAGGTGATCTCGACGATCTCGCGCCGCGCGATCACCGCCTATCACCGCTCGATGTACGTCCCGGGGAACGTGGTCTTCGCCGCAGCCGGGAATCTCGACGCGAACGAGCTGCTCGGTTTGTTGGAGCAGGCCGAGCAGAAGGTGCGGGAGACGCCGGCCAAGGCCCGCCGTGTGCGCTCGCCGCTCGTGAAGGCGCCTCCGCCGAGCCTGCGCTTCGTCCGCAAGGACACCGAGCAGTACCACGTCTGCCTGGCGGCGCCGGGCATCGCGCGGACGGACCGCCGCCGCTTCGCGGCCTCGCTGCTCGATGCGATCCTCGGCGGCTCGGCGTCGTCGCGCCTCTTCCAGGAGATCCGCGAGAAGCGCGGCATGGCCTACGCCGTCTACAGCTTCGCCTCCCAGTACACGGACACGGGCCAGTTCGGCCTTTACGTCGGGACGCGGGAGGAGAACCTCCAGGACTGTCTGGCGATCGCCGCCGAGCAGATCGCGGAGATCGCGGCAGGCGACCTCAAGCCGGACGAGCTCGAACGCGCGAAGGAGAACCTGAAGGGCCGGATCCTGCTCTCGATGGAGTCGACGTCAAACCGGATGAGCCGTCTCGGGAAGTCGCTGATCACCGACACGGAGCTGCTCTCGCTTGACCGGATCGTGGCCGAGATCGACGCCGTGGAGCCGGAGGCGCTCGCCGAGCTCGCGGGGATGCTCATGGCCCCCGAGCGTCTCTCGGCCGCCGGCATCGGCCCCGGCGAGGACAAGTTCCTCGCCGCCGTGGAGCGGGTCAATCCCGCGCTGTCGGCCGCCGCGGCGTGAGGGTCAGGCTCAACGGCCGCAGCGGGCAGGTCGGTTCGGTGCTTGCGCCTGCCCTGGAGGCTGCCGGGCACGAGCTCGTTGAGCTTGAAGACGCCGAGGCAATGGTCGACTTCACCGCACCCGAGGCGGTCGAGGCGAACGTCCGCGCCGCGCTCGAGGCCGGGGTTCCGGCGGTGGTGGGGACGACGGGCTGGGATCCCGAAGGGTTCGACCAGCTTGCGCAAGAGCACGGTCTCCAGCTCTTCTACGCACCGAACTTTGCGATCGGCGCGGTGCTGATGATGCGGCTCGCCGCCGAGGCGGCCCGGTTCCTCCCACGGGCGGAGATCGTCGAGCTGCACGCCGAGACGAAGAAGGACGCGCCGTCAGGCACCGCCAAGGCAACCGCCGAGCGGATCGGCGCCGCAGAGATCCACTCGGTGCGGCTGCCGGGGCTCGTCGCCCACCAGGAGGTCCTCTTCGGCGGCGACGGGCAGCTGCTGACGATCCGTCACGACGCGTTCTCCCGTGAGGCATACGTGCCGGGCGTCGTCCTCGCCCTCGAGAAGCTCCGCAGCCTGCCGCCGGGGCTCACCGTCGGGCTCGAGCAGCTGCTCTGATGGAGCTCGAGGTCCACGACGGCGACATCGCGGCGCTGGAGGTCGATGCGATCGGGAACGCCGCCAACGACCGGCTCTGGATGGGGAGCGGCGTCGCCGGAGCAATCAAGCGCACCGGCGGCGAGGGGATCGAGCGCGAGGCGATGCAGCAGGGGCCGATCGAGGTGGGGGAGGCGGTGGCGACAGGAGCAGGCCGGCTGCCGGCGCGCTGGGTGATCCACGGCGCTGTGATGGGCCAGGACCTCAGGACGAACGCGGAGTTCGTCCGGCGGACGACCGAGAGCTGCCTCCAGCTCGCCGACGAGCTGGGCGCCGAGTCGCTCGCGCTGCCGGCCTTCGGCACGGGCGTGGGCGGCTTCCCGCTTGACGAGTGCGCGCGGATCATGGTCGGCGCGGCACGGGCCTATCAGCCGACCTCGCTGCAGCGTGTGATCTTCGCCGTGTTCGGCCCGGATGCTCGAATGGCCTTCGAGGCAGGACTCGCGGCGGGTCGGGAGTAAGATCGAGTCGTGCTGGGTGACGTCCTCACCGCCAGCGTCACGCCGTTCGACTCCGACGGCGCGGTCAATCTCCCGAGGTTCCGCGAGCTCGCCGCGTTCCTCGTCGAGAACGGCTCGGACGGCCTCGTCGTCACCGGCACCACCGGCGAGTCGCCGACGCTGACAGACGACGAGCGCTTCTCGCTCTACGAGGCCGCCGTCGAGACGATCGGCGCCCGCGCCACAGTCGTCGCCGGCACCGGCACCTACGACACGCGCCATTCCGTCCACCTGACCGAGAAGGCGCACGAGCTCGGTGTCGACGGGTTCCTGGTCGTGACGCCGTACTACAACAAGCCACCGCCGCGCGGGATCGTCGAGCACGTGAAGGCGATCGCCGCCGTCACGGACAAGCCGATCGTCTACTACAACATCCCGGCTCGGGTGGTGAACCTCGTCTCCGTCGAGACGCTCGCCGAGCTGGCGGAGATCCCGAACGTCGTTGCCGTGAAGCAGGCCTGGGCCGACCTGGAGGACGCTCGGCGGATCGTCGAGGAGACCGGCCTGAAGCTCTACGCGGGCGACGACAACATCCTCCTGCCGTTCCTCAAGGTCGGCGGCACAGGCGGCGTATGCGTCCACACACACGTGGTGGGGCCGCAGGTCAAGGAGCAGGTCGAGGCCTTCAGGCGCGGCGACGTCGAGACCGCAGAGCGCATCGAGGATGAGCTCCAGCCGGCCTACGAGATCCTCAAGGTCACTGTCGGCCCGATCGGGATCAAGGCGGCGCTGAACCTGCTCGGCCACGAGGTCGGGGGCCTCCGGCTGCCGCTCGTCGAGGCGACCGAGGACGAGCAGGCGACGATCCGCGGGTGTCTCGAGCGCCTCGGAGCGCTCGCCGCGACGCCGGCCTAAGAGACGACTGTCAACTGCCGCTCAGGCGGCAACGTGGCCGGAGCATCGGCGATCGCGAGGCCGATCCGGTCGAGCTGCATCCGCGCCGCGGCCAGGACGTGAGCCGGCGGCCGCTTCGGCCCCCCGAGCACGAGGAACCCGACGAGCGCGCTGTTCTCGCGCCGGAGCGGCAACGCGACGGAAGCGCCGTCACGGCCGAGCTCGGCGCCGTCGTCGACGATCAGCTCCTCGTCCGACTCCGACTCGCGCAGGAGCCAGCTCGTCAGCTCCGCGGCCGGCACGCCGCTCGAGCCGTGCGCCAGCTCGATCGTGCCGTCGGTGCCGTCCTCCTGCCAGGCGACGAGCAGGGAGTACTGAAGCGGCCAGGCCGACTCGAACGCCTCTGTCACCGCGAAGAAGAGCGCGGTGCGGTTGAGCGGCCGTCCCAGCGCTTCCTCCAGGGCCTGCCCGAGGCGGCGCGCGCGCCTCCGGGCGAGCATCCAGAGAGCGGCTCCGACGAGCGAGACGCCTGCGCCGACGACCGTGAGCTCGATCAGGTCGACGCCGAGGCCGACCAGGGCGAGGACTGCGCCGAGCATGACCAGGAGCTCCGGCCGGTGCCGGAGGCTCCTCCGTGTGCGGTACGCGGGCGCGGCGCCTGAGCCCTGACGAATGGCCGCGAGCTCCTCGCTCGACAGCACGTCTCGCGGGCGCTGTCCGCGCTGGACTGCGGCGAAGGCCTTGACCACGGCGGGGTGGAACTGGGTGCCGGCATTGCGCTCGAGCTCGGCGAGCGCCTGCTCCGGCGTGAACGGGTCGCGGAACGGGCGGTCCGACGTCATCGCGTCGTAGGCGTCGGCGACGATCAGGAAGTGCGCCGCCAGCGGCACGTCCTCGCCGCGGGCGCCGTAGTAGCCGGAGCCGTCGTAGCGCTCGCGGTGGTACTCGACCGCCTTCGCCTGCTGCGCAGCGAAGCGGAAGCGCTGGAGGAGCCGCGCGGACAACCGCGGCGAGCGGCGGATCGCCGCCCAGTCGTGCGTGTTCAGGAGACCCGTCTTCCGCAGCGCGGCGGCGTCGACCGCGACCTTGCCGAGATCGTGGAGCCGTCCCGCCCACCAGAGGCGCTGGACGTCGCCCTTCGGGAAGCTCAGGGCCTCGGCGAGCTCCCGGACGAGTTGCGCGACCCTGAGCGAGTGCCGTTGCGTCGAAGGGTCGCGCTCGTCAACGAGGTTCGCGAATGTCTCGAGCGCCGAGGCCACTTCCCGCCGGGAGACGATCATCCGGGCGTAAAGGCGCTCGATCAGCAGCAGCACCGGGAGGAGCAGCGCCGCGTGCCACAGGTTCGCGTCGGCGGCGATCGCGATCGCAGCGCCCAGCGCCACTTCGGCACTGGCCGAGAGCAGGTCGGGCTCGAACGCCGAGGCTCCCGAGCCGAGGCGGGCGACGAGCGTCTTCGTCGCCGAGAAGGCGATGCCGAGCAGCACGAGGCCGAGCAGGTCGTCCGGCAACGAGATCGAGCCGGTGGCGGAGCCGCCCAGGACGTACGCCCAGCCGCCCGCGAAGGCCGCCAGGCCGAGCGAGAGCCCGCGGATCGCGCTCTCCCGCCAGCCGTCTCCCTGCAGGCGCCGCACCGGCGCCACGCAGATCGTGGAGACGAGCAGGGCGTACCAGGGGCCGAGCAGGATCGCCGCGGCAGCCGCCAAGGGCGCCGCGATCGAGAAGCGGTCGGCTTCCTCGGGATTGCCGAGGTCGTCGTCCCGCCGGTGGAGGAGCTCCGCCGCGATCAGGGCAGCAGCAAACAAGAGCAGGGCCTGCACATCGCACTGGATCGGCGTTTCGCCCGCATCCCTTGAACGGGGGAGCGCCTCCTACAATGCCGCGATGGCCCGGGACACCCTGAGGATCATCCCGCTCGGCGGCGTCGGCGAGGTCGGCAAGAACATGACCGTCTTCGAGCGCGACGAGGGGATCGTGGTCGTCGACTCCGGGCTCGCCTTCCCGAGGGACGAGCACCTCGGCGTCGACCTGATTCTCCCGGACGTCAGTTACCTCGCCGACCGGCGCGACCAGGTGCGCGCCGTCATCCTCACGCACGCGCACGAGGATCACGTGGGCGCGCTGCCGTACCTGCTCAGGGAGGTCGGCGTCCCGGAGGTCTGGGGGACGAGGCTGACGCTCGGCCTCGCGCAGTCGCGGCTCGACGAGCACGGGCTGCTGCAGGCCGCTGAGCTGAAGGAGGCTCGGCCCGAGGACGGCCCGACGCGAATCGGCCCCTTCGACGTCGAGTTCGTTCGCGTTGCGCACTCGGTCCCGGACTCCGTCGCAGTCGTCCTCGAGAGCCCCGCGGGGCGGGTGCTCGTCACCGGGGACTGGAAGCTCGACCAGACGCCGGTGGACGGGCTCCGCACCGACGTCGGCCGCCTGGCGGAGCTCGGGAGCAAGGGGATCGACCTGCTGCTCGGCGACTCGACGAACGCCGAGCGGCCCGGCTTCACCGGCTCGGAGCGCCTCGTCGGCGAGGCGTTCGACCAGATCATCCCGCGCCGCCAGGGCCGCGTGCTCGTCGCCTGCTTCGCGTCAAACGTCCACCGCATGCAGCAGGCGATCGACGTGGCGATCGAGGCGAACCGGAAGGTCGCCGTCGTCGGGCGCTCGATGCGGAAGAACCTGAACATCGCGCGGAATCTGGGCTACATCCAGGTGCCGGAGGACACGCTGATCCGCCCGAACGAGCTCGAGGAATACCGGCCGGGCGAGGTGCTCATCCTCTGCACTGGGAGCCAGGGCGAGCCGATGTCGGCGCTGACCCGGATCGCGTACCACGACCACCCGGCCGTCGCCGTCGAGCGTGGTGACACCGTGATCATCTCGGCAAAGCCGGTCCCGGGGAACGAGCTCCGCGTCCACGACTCGATCAACCAGCTCGCGAAGGCGGGCGCCGAGGTGCTCCACCAGGAGATCGCACCCGTCCACGTCTCCGGCCACGCCTACGCGGAGGAGCTCAGGACGATGCTCGGCCTCGTGCGCCCGAGGGCGGTCATGCCCGTTCACGGCGAGTTCCGGATGCTGGCGGCTCACTCCCGGCTCGCACAGGAGAGCGGAGTCCCGGCGGGCTCGATCGTGCTCGCGGAGAACGGGTCTGTCATCGAGCTGAGCCCCCAAGGCGCGCGGGTCGTCGACGAGGTCGACACCGGAGTGACCTTCGTCGACGGACTGGGCGTGGGCGACGTCCAGGATGTCGCGCTGCGGGACCGCCGCCACCTCTCGGAGGACGGGGTCCTGATCATCGTCGCCACCGTCGGCGGGTCGAACGGCGTCCCCTCGAGCCGGCCGGAGGTGATCGCGCGCGGGCTGAGCGAACCGGGCCCGCTGCTCGAGGAGATGCAAGCGGAGGCGGACAAGGTCCTCCGTGATCTCCTCGCCCAGAAGGTGACCGAGATCAAGCTCCTCCAGGAGCACCTCCACGACTCGATCGCGCAGCTGATTTACGACAGAACGGGGAGGCGGCCGATGATCCTCCCAGTCATAGTGGAGGTATGAAGGCCACCTGGGCCGAGGCCCTTCGCGAGAACGCGTGTGAGGACGCCACAGCGCGTCGCTTGATCGCGCAGCTGACGGCTTGTGAGGTCGCGGCACTGGCGTTCTGCCGGCTGCTCGAGCGCTGGGCGAGGGGCGACGCGCAGCCGTCGACCGCCGGGAGGCGGCAGGCAGCGCTGCGCCGTGCAGCCGACCGGATCGAGACGGCTCTGACAGGCCTCGAGGATCCCCTCGGCCGGTACCTCCTGGAGCTCCAGCCCGAGCGCGCGGAAGGGCGCTCCTGGTACGGCGAGCCGAGCGCGGCGGAGCTGATGGAGTGGGGGCCGGTGCTCAGCAGGGCGGGCGTCGCGGTCTCCGCCGAGCGCGTGGCGCACGCCTACCTCGAGCTCGCGGTGCTCGTCCGGGCGCTGGAGGGGCTGACGACCGCCGTGCGGCTGCGCACGGCGCCGGATCGCTCGTCGCTTTGGGCCGGGCTCTTCGACCTGCGCGAGAACCTCCTCGACGGCGCGCTGGACGACCTCAGGGCGATTGCCGCCTGAACTCACGGTCGTCGGCTCGGCGAACCTCGATCTGGTGGCCCGGGTGCCGCGGCTCCCTCGGCCGGGCGAGACGGTCACGGACGCGACTCTCGACCGTGTTCCCGGCGGGAAGGGCGCCAACCAGGCGGTCGGAGCCGCGCGCCTAGGGGCGCAGGTTCGGTTCTGTGGGGCGGTCGGGGAGGATGCGTTCGCGGAGGAGGCGCTCACCGGGCTCCGTCAGGCCGGCGTCGAGCTCGAGCTCGAGCATCGCGGGGAGACAGGCATCGCGCTGATCCTCGTGGACGACGACGGGGAGAATCAGATCGTCGTGGTGCCCGGTGCGAATGCGACAGTCGACACGGTCGCGGGCGGGAACGTGCTGTGCCAGCTCGAGATCCCGGAGAAGACGGTGCGGGCGAACGCCGAGGCTGCCGACTGGTTCTGTCTCAACGCCGCCCCGGCGAAGCCGGTCGACGTGGACCCCGACCTGCTTGTCGTCAACCGCTACGAGTACGAGGTGAACTCGCGCGGGAGGCTCGTGGCGCTGACTCTCGGCGAGGAGGGAGCGGTGCTGCTCGAGAACGGGCGCGAGGTGGCGCGGGCGGCGCCGCCCACGGTGGGCGCCGTCGACGGCACGGCGGCCGGCGACGCCTTTACTGCCTGCCTCGTCGTTTCCCACCTGGAGGGGCGCGACTGGGGCGAGGCGCTGCGGCGGGCGTGCGCCGCCGGCGCGATCGCCGCGTCGAGGCCCGGCGCGCAGCCCTCGCTTCCGACCGCCGCGGAGGTGGACGAGCTCCTTGCCTGAGCGGATCCTCCTCGACTGCGATCCCGGGCACGACGATGCGATCGCTCTGCTGCTCGCGCTGGCGAGCCCTGAGGTCGAGCTGCTGGGCGTCACCACCGTCGCGGGGAACCAGACGCTGGAGAAGACGACCGCGAACGCGATCCGCGTGCTCGACTTCGTCGGCCGCGACGACGTCCCGGTCGCCGCCGGAGCCGACGGGCCGCTCGTGCGTGAGCGCCAGGTCGCGTCGCATGTGCACGGCGAGACGGGCCTCGACGGGCCGGACCTTCCGCCGCCTCAGCGTGAGCCGTTCGACGAGCACGCGGTCGAGTTCCTCGCCCGGCACGTCGGCGGCGCAACGCTCGTCGCCGTCGGCCCGCTCACGAACGTCGCGCTCCTGCTCGCCCGTTACCCGGAGGCTCGTCCGGACCGGATCGTGCTGATGGGCGGCGCGATCGGCCTCGGGAACATCACGCCCGCCGCGGAGTTCAACATCTGGGAGGACCCCGAGGCGGCCGCACGGGTCTTCGAGAGCGGCATCGAGGTGACGATGATCGGCCTCGACGTCACGCACCAGGCGCTGCTGATGAACGAGCACGCGGAGCGGCTGCGCGGGACCGGCCGGACCGGCCGCATGGTGGCCGAGCTCTTCGACTTCTTCCACGGCTACCACCGGCGGGTGTACGGGCTCGACGGCTCGCCGATCCATGACGCGGTCGCGCTTGCGTACGTCTTCCGGCCGGAGCTCGTGCGGACCGAGCACCGGAACGTCGTCGTCGACACCGGCCCCGAGCTCTCGCGCGGCCGGACCTACGTCGACCTCTGGCTGCGCACGGAGCGGCCGCCGAACGCGCACGTCGCCGTCGACATCGACGGCGCCGGCTTCATCGACCTGCTGTTCGAACGCCTGCCGACCCTGGACTAGCCCTACGCGGCGCGCTCGTCACACATGTGCGGCTTCTTGACCGGACCTGGTCCCGTAAACCCTGCGGGAGCAGCCGCCGCCGCGCAGCCAAGCCAAACGGCTAGCCGCTTCTTAACGGGACCTGGTCCCGTAAGGGTGGGTAGGGAACGCCGGGACACCGGCGAAAGAGACGCCCATGGCCAAGCGGCGCGCGAAGCGCACCCTCCGACCTCGCACGCCCTCGCGCGTCCGCAAGCGCAAACGCGCGGCGAAGCCGCGGTCGCACCACCACCCGGAGCTGATCGGCCTGGGCCTGACGGCCGTCGGCCTCTTCCTCTCGACGCTCGTCTACCTGGGGTGGGAGGGAGGCCGCGCCGGCGAGTGGGTCGGCGACGGCATCTGGGGAGTGATCGGCGACGCGGGCTACCTCCTTCCGGCCGCGCTCGTCGTCGTGGGCGTGCTGATGCTCGGGCGCAGCGCAATCGTCGAGCTCCGCCCCTTCCGAACCGGGATCGCCGTCACCGCGATCGGGCTCATGCTCGTCCTCGGCACTCACGGCGGGATCGTTGGGAAGGCCTTCGACGAGGTCGTCGGGACGCTCGTCGGCCACACCGGGATGCTGCTCGCCGGCGTCACGGCGCTGACCGCTGGAGCGCTCCTCCTCTCTGGAGCCTCGGTCGGCGCGATCCTCCGCAGCTCGGCGCCGGCCATGCGGCGCGCCCGCACCGCCGCGCGCCGGAGCTTCGAGCGAGCACCGCGCGAAGAGTTCGAGCTGCTGCCGGACCCGATCCCGTTCCGCCAGCGCAGGGTCGAGCCGCCCGTCGACGCCGTCTCCGACTTTCCTGACGTGGTCTCGGAGGGCGCTCCGCCGCCGCTCCTCGCCCTCCAGGACGAGCCGACCGAGGAGAGCCAGCAGCAGGCTTTGTTCGAGCCCCCGAACCCGGCGAAGGCCGACTACGTCCTGCCCGAGCCGTCGCTCTTGCGACGCTCACCGGCGAAGACGAACGGGAAGCAGGCCCAGAACGAGCAAGCCTCGCAGGCGGTCCTGCGCGCGCTCGCGGACTTCGGGATCGAGGCCCGCCTCGTCGGCGAGATCACCGGGCCGCGCGTCACGCGGTACGAGCTCCAGCTCGCAGCCGGGACGAAGATGTCGAAGGTCTCGGCGCTGAAGGACGACCTTTCCTATGCGCTCGCGACGACGGAGATCCGGATCCTGGCCCCGATCCCGGGAAAG
Organism: Gaiellaceae bacterium; assembly: GCA_035605555.1. Classification (GTDB taxonomy): domain Bacteria; phylum Actinomycetota; class Thermoleophilia; order Gaiellales; family Gaiellaceae; genus JACDAN01. Next base: position 6,493 of record DASTHD010000096.1, on the reverse strand, counting down.
CAGGCGGTGGGGATCGAGGTCCCGAACCTCTCCCCGAACCTCGTCACCCTCGGCGACGTCTTCGACGACCTGCCGACGAGCGCGAGCCCGCTCGCCGTCTGGCTCGGCAAGGACATCTCCGGCAACGCCGTCTGGACCGACCTCGCCCGGATGCCGCACCTCCTGATTGCCGGCACCACCGGCTCGGGGAAGTCCGGCTGCATCAACACGATCCTCAGCTCGATCCTGCTCCGCGCGACACCGGACGACGCACGGCTGATCCTGATCGACCCGAAGCGCATCGAGCTCTCCCTCTACGAGAAGATCCCGCACCTGCTCACGCCGGTCGTCTCCAGCCCGAAGGAGGCGGCGATCGTGCTCACCAACGTGCTCGCGGAGATGGAGCACCGCTACGAGCGCCTGAGCACCGTGCGGGCCCGCAACCTGCAGGAGGCGAACCGCGCCTTCCGCAGCCGCGGCGAGGAGCCCCTCCCGTACCTCCTCGTCGTGATCGACGAGCTGGCCGACCTGATGATGATCTCGCCGCAGCAGGTGGAGGACGCAGTCATCCGCCTGGCCCAGAAATCACGCGCGGTCGGCATCCACCTCGTCCTCGCCACCCAGCGGCCGTCAGTGGACGTCATCACCGGGATGATCAAGGCCAACGTTCCGTCCCGAATCGCCTTCGCGGTCTCCAGCCAGACCGACTCGCGCGTGATCCTCGACCAGTCCGGCGCGGAGAGCCTGCTTGGCCAGGGGGACATGCTGTTCAAGCCGCTCGGCACCTCGCGCCTCCAGCGTGTCCAGGGCGCCTACGTCAGCGAGGAGGAAACCGCGCTCCTCGTGGAGCAGTGCCGGGCGCAGCGGGGCCAGGAGCTCGACGAGACGCTGCTGGAGGCGCCGGAGGCGCCGCCGGAGGAGGCCGAGGACGGCGACGAGGACTTCGATCCCGACCAGGACCCGCTGCTCCAGAAGGCGATCGAGATCGTCGTGCAGACCCAGACCGCCTCCGTTTCCCTGCTCCAGCGCCGGCTTCGCGTCGGCTATACGCGCGCAGGGCGGCTGATCGACATGCTGGAGCGGCGCGGGATCATTTCCGGCTACGAGGGCTCGAAACCCCGGCGCGTGCTGGTCGACGAGCGCCAGCTCGACCACATTCCGGGCTAACTTCCCGGCACTCCGTACGTCACAGCACAAAGGGGTTTAGCATCACCTTTTTGTTCCCCAGCTCGTAAAGAAACCTCAAGAAGGGGAGGAATCAGTGCAGGGTAGGAAACTCGTGCTCTGTGCGCTTGGCGCGCTTGTCGCGCTGGCGCTCACAGCATTGACGGCCGGCGTCGCCGTCGCGAAACCGACGGCGTCGAAGGCGCCGGCGTCGCATTCTAAGATCGCGAAGGCCGCGATCATCACCGACACCGCGGGCCTGAACGACAAGTCGTTCAACCACCTCGCGAACCTGGGCCGGCTGCGCGCCCAGCGTGTGCTCAAGCTCCAGACGCGCGTATTCGTCTCAACGTCCTCGTCGGACTACCTGCCGAACCACATCGCTGCGGGTCAGCAGGGCTACCAGGCCGTGGTCGCCAACGGCTTCTTGCTCTCCGACGCTCTCAACACGGCGGCGCAGCAGTACCCGAACGTGAAGTGGGCGATCGTCGACTTTCCGTGGGTGGCGCTCAAGGACAAGCCGAAGAACGCCGTCGGCCTGACCTTCAAGTCGGAGGAGTCCGGCTATCTCGTCGGCTATCTCGCCGGCCTGCTGGCGAAGAAGAAGGGCGGTAAGCAGGTGCTGAGCGCTGTCGGCGGCAAGAAGATCCCGTCCGTCGACAACTGGATCGCCGGCTACCGCGCCGGCGCCAAGCGGGCGAACCCGAAGATCAAGGTCTTGATCGACTACTCGGGTGACTTCCCGCCCTCCGTGGCGCCGAAGTGCAAGGAGATCGCGCTCAAGCACATCGCGCAGGGCGCCAAGGCCGTGTTCCAGGTCGCCGGTGGCTGCGGCCTCGGAGCGCTCCAGGCCGCCAAGCAGAAGCATGTGTGGGGCATCGGCGTCGACGCCGACCAGGGCTACCTCGGCACGCACATCCTGACGAGCGGCGTGAAGCGCGTCGACAACGCCGTCTACACCTTCTTCCGGCAGGCGAATGCCGGCACGCTCAAGACCGGGCGTGACATCGTCTTCAACCTGAAGAACGGTGGTCAGGACGTCGGCAAGATCAGCACCGCCTGCAAGTGCAAGGCGGAGGTCGCCAAGATGAACAAGCTCCGCCCGCTGATCATCAGCGGGAAGATCAAGCCGCCCTCGAAGCTCTAAGGGCGAAACGTCTCACCGACAAAAAGGGCGGGTCCTGCCGGGCCCGCCCTTTGTCGTTCCCTAGAATTCCGGCGCATGGCTGACGCCCCGCCCGTCCTGGAGCTTCGCGGTATCACGAAGCGATTTCCCGGGGTGGTGGCCAATGACCACGTCGACTTCGAGCTCCGCAGAGGGGAGATCCACGCCCTGCTGGGCGAGAACGGGGCCGGCAAGTCGACCCTGGTGAACATCGTCTACGGCCTCTACCACCCCGACGAGGGCGAGATCCTGATCGGGGGCAAGCCCGTGTCGATCGACTCGCCGAGCGCCGCGATCGAGCGCGGGATCGGGATGGTGCACCAGCACTTCATGCTGATCCCGGTGATGACGGTGGCGGAGAACATCGTGCTGGCGCGCGAGCCGCGCCGGGCGGGGATCCTGCTCGACTACGGCGATGCCGACCGCAGGGTCGAGGAGGTCTCGAAGGCGTTCAACTTCCAGATCGACCCGGACGCGTTGATCCAGGACATCACGGTGGGGCAGCAGCAGCGGGTGGAGATCCTGAAAGCGCTCTACCGGGGCGCGGACATCTTGATCCTCGACGAGCCAACCGCGGTGCTCACGCCGCAGGAGGCGACCGACCTGTTCGCGATCCTGCACACCCTTGTCCGGGAGGGCATGTCGGTGATCTTCATCACGCACAAGCTGAACGAGGTGCTCGCGATCGCCGACCGGATCACCGTCCTGCGGCGCGGCAAGACGATCGACACGATCCCGCGCGAGGGAGCGACCGAGGAGGGGCTCGCCCGCATGATGGTCGGCCGCGAAGTCCTGCTTCGCGTCGAGAAGGAGCCGGCAAATCCCCAGGAGACCTTGCTGCGCGTGCAGGACCTCGAGGTCGACGACGAGCGGGCCCTACCCGCGGTCCGGGGCGTCTCGTTCGAGGTGCGCGCAGGGGAGATCGTCGCGATCGCGGGGGTCGACGGCAATGGACAGACGGAGCTCGTGGAGGCGCTTGCCGGGCTCCGCAAATCGAAGGCGGGAACCGTGGAGATCGCCGGCACAGACGTTACGGGCTCCGATCCGCGCCACCATCTGGACACCGGGCTCGGGCACATTCCGGAGGACCGGCTCCGCCGGGGTCTCGTGCTGGAGTTCAACCTGGGCGAGAACCTCGCGCTCCACGACTACCGGAAACCGCCGAACTCGCGGTACGGCTGGCTGCATCCCCGGCGGATCGCCGCCTGGGCGCGAGGACTGCTCACAGAGTTCGACGTGCGCGGCGGCACGACTGAGTCACGTGCCTCGTCGCTGTCGGGAGGGAACCAGCAGAAGGTCGTCGTCGCGCGAGAGGTCGAGCGGGACCCGCGCGTCCTGATCGCGGCGCAGCCGACCCGCGGCCTCGACGTCGGGGCGATCGAGTTCGTACACCGGCGGCTCGTCCAGGAGCGCGACGAAGGCCGCGCGATCCTGCTCGTGTCGCTCGAGCTCGAGGAAGTGCTCTCACTCGCAGACCGGATCCTCGTCTTCTACGAGGGGCGGATCGTCGGCGAGTTCGACTCGAGCGCCACGCCCGAGGAGCTCGGGATAGCCATGACGGGGGCCAGACCGGAGACCGCCGCGGCGTGAGCGAGCAGGACCGCGGCGTCGACCCCGCCGGAGAAGGCACGGCGCCACCGCACGGTGAGCCCGGCGGCTACGCGCCGAGCGTGGCCGAGCGCTTCGCGAACTACCAGCGCGTCGGCGGGATCGTCACGCCGCTCGTCACGACCCTGCTCGCCTTCTTCGTGGGCGGGCTCGTGGTGCTCGTCACGACGGGGAAGAACCCGCTCTCGACCTACAAAGCGATCTTCGACGGGACCGGCCTCAACTGGTTCGTCCAGGTCGGTTCCCACGACGTCGGGCTCCCGTTCACCGACGACCGGGTCTGGTTCCCCTGGAACACGAACAGCATCCAGTCGGTCGCCGCCTTCAATCTCCAGCAGACGCTCGTCCTGACGACGACGCTGACGCTCACCGGGCTCGCCGTCGCCTTCGCGTTCCGGTGCGGGCTCTTCAACATCGGGGGCCAGGGCCAGTACATCGCAGGCTCCCTCGCCTCCGTCTGGGTCGGGTCCTCCCTGGTCGGGATGAACCGGTTTCCGCACGTCCTGCTCTCGATCGGAGCCGCGATGCTGGCCGGCGCGCTGCTCGCCGGCGTGGCCGGGCTGCTCAAGGCGACGGTCGGGGCCCACGAGGTCGTGGTGACGATCATGCTCAACTGGATCATGTTCTGGACCGGCGCCTGGCTCCTCGGCGTCGGGGGACCGCTGAACGCCGATCCCGCCCAGCAGAGCTCGGCCTACGTCGCCGAGTCGGCGAAGCTCCATGTCTTCTGGGGTCTCCCGAATCTCCAGGGCGTGCACATCGGGCTCTTCTTCGCCATCGCCGCCCTGGTCGTCTACTCGCTCGTCCTGAACCGGACGACGCTGGGCTACGAGGTACGCGCAGTCGGCTACAACCCCGACGCCGCGCGCTACGGCGGGATCAGCGTCGCCCGCAACTACTTCCTCGCAATGGCGATTGCCGGCCTGTTCGCCGGTCTGGCGGGCGCCATGGACATCCTCGGCTGGCAGTACCGAATCACGGCGAGCGACGTGCAGGGATCGACGATCGCGTTTCTCGGCATCGCCGTCGCGCTGCTCGGCCGGAACACGGCGATCGGGGTCGGGCTCTCCGCGCTGCTGTTCGCCGCGCTTCTCACCGGCACCTCGCAGCGGAACCTGAACCCGGACGTCTTCCAGCCGGAGCTGGCGACCAACCTGACGCTCTTGATCCAGGGGCTCGTCGTCCTCTTCGTCGGCGCTGACCTCCTGGTGATCTCGATCTGGCGCGCGCGACGCAGACTGGTCCCGGGCCGGCTGAAGGCGAAGCCCACGCGATGACCGTCCGCGCCGAGACCCAGCGGACGTGGTCGTGGGAGCGGCTGACGTCGCCGAGGTCGATCGGCATCCTCGGGATCCTCCTCGGGATACTGGCGTTCTGGCTGGCGCTCCCGCCGCTCGCAGCCCGCAGCCCGTTCGTGCCCGCAACCGTCGGGATCTTCGCGATCGCGGCCGGAATCTTCGCGGCGACACGAGGCGCGGGCCGGGTCGGCTGGGGCGCGGCCGCATCGGGCGTGCTGGGCATCGTCCTCGGCCTGGCGGCGACCAAGTCGGGGGAGACGAACCTCGACCTCGTGGTCGTCTGGCCGGCGCTGCTGGGAGCAACGCTGCGCTACGCGACGCCGCTCACGTTCGCGGCGATCGGCGGGATGTTCTCGGAGCGCAGCGGGGTCGTGAACATCGGCCTCGAGGGGATGATGCTGACGGGGGCGTTCTTCGCCGTCTGGGGCGCCGACCGGTTCGGTTCCTGGCCGGTCGGGTTGCTGATCGCGATGGGCGCCGGCGTTCTCCTCGCGCTCGTGCACGCCTTCTTCTGCATCAACCTGCGGGCGGACCAGATCGTCGTGGGCACCGGGATCAACTTTCTCGCCATCGGCATCACCGGCTATCTCTTCGTCGACATTTACGGCGCGGAGGGCACCCCGACCGACATCCCGGAGATCTCGACGCCGCACCTCGGGTTCTTCGACCGGATCCCGGACGCGAGCATCGGCCCGATCCAGTTCGGCGGCGGCTTCCTGTCCGAGATCTTCGGCGACCTGGATGTGATGATCTGGCTGAGCTTCGCGCTCCTGATCGTCTCCTGGATCGTGATGTTCAGGACGCCGATTGGCCTGCGCCTCCGCGCTGTCGGCGAGCACCCGCGGGCCGCGGACACCGTGGGGATCTCGGTCTATGCGACCCGGTACGGCGCAGTGCTCGTCTCGGGCGCGCTGGCGGCGCTTGGCGGCGCGTACCTGTCGCTCTCCCTCGGCCTCTTCGACCAGAACATGACTGGCGGCCGCGGCTTCATCGCCATCGCGGCGCTGATCTTCGGCAACTGGCGTCCGTTCGGCGCCTTCGCCGCCTGCCTCCTGTTCGGCTTCTCCAGCGCGCTCGCCGACCGCCTGCCCGCGTACTTCGAGCAAGGCAGCTCGACGCCGCTCCTCTTCAACGCGCTGCCCTACGTGCTGACGCTGATCGCCGTCGCAGGCGTGATCGGCCGGTCGATCCCGCCCGCCGCGATCGGCCGACCGTACGAGAAGCAGTAGCGCCAACCGCGAGAATCGCGTCGTGACCCGGCCCCGCCTGGCTGCGCGCG
>DASTHD010000010.1:0-9841 GCA_035605555.1 Gaiellaceae bacterium | reverse complement strand
GTAGAACCCGATCGTCCACCAACTGAAGTCCCAGCCGAACTCGAGGTAGCGCCGGCCGTTTCGCAGCGTCTCACGGCGATCCACCGTCTGGGGACCGCCAAGGATCTTCCGGACCTGCGCGTAGGTCATGCCGAGCGTGATCGGGCCGATGCCCGCGCCGTGGCGGACGCGGGTGTCGCCGTCGGGCTTGGCGGCGGCGGAGGCCACACCGAGCGTCAGAACGATCAGGGCGGCTGCGACGAGCCTGGTCATACGAGGTTCCTCCTCCAGAGCAGGAACGACAGCGGGAAGAGCGCCGCGAGGAAGACGTAGGGGCCGAGCGGCTCGACGTCGCTCGCCTCCACCCGCATCCGCGAGGGGCCGGTCCCGACGATCTGGTTCGCGGCCGAAATCGCGTCCTGAACGTGGTACTCGTCGAAGGACTGGCCGCCGACGGCCTGGGCGTAGGCCTTCGCGGTCGCGGCAGCACCTCCGGCGGGGCGATACGGCTCCTCGCCGCCGCCTGGGGTAAAGATCCGCTCCCGGTCGTTGCCGACTCGCACCAGGATGGCACTGATGCTCTGCTCCCCGAACTGGCGGGACAGCGCGTCGGGATGGATGGCGCGGGACTCGGCGTCGGTGAAGATCACTGCGAGCCGTCGCCGGGAGCCGCGGAAGAAGTAGCGCTCGGCCATGACAGCCGTTGCGTCGAGCGTCGAGACCTGCGCGTTCCCTCCCTCCCTCGCCGGCGGCCGGTCGACGCCGATCGAGTCGCGCATCACCTGGTCGAACGTGGCCGGGCTCGGGCTCGGGAAGACGAACGGCAGCACGCGGTCGGTGAGCGAGGCGATGCCGACAGGGACATCGCCGAGCGCGTGGCGCACCTCGGTCCCCGCCTCACGAGCACGGTCGAACCGCGTCGGCTCTCCAGGCCCCGCCGAGGCGAGCATCGACCTGGACGTGTCGAAGAGGAAGAAGGCCTGGACGTCGGTGCGCATCCGGTGCTCCCGCGTCCGCTCGAACACGGGCTGCGCGGCGCCGAGGCCGGCCAGCACCGCCAGCGCCACAAGCACGGCGATCGTCTCCCGGCGCGAACCCTGCGGCGGCGCGAGCCGGAGCAGCTGCCGTACCTCCGCCGCACGGGCCTCGCTGCGGACGAACGCGACGAGCGGGAGGATGACCGCGAAGGCGACGAGGCCGGCGAGCGGAGTGAGGAACGAGATCGACACGCCTCAGTACCCGTAACCCTGCGTGTTGGGGCCCCCGCCCGGTGCGTTCCGGCCCGCGGCGAACGCGGGGATGTTCTGACGGATCCGCAGGCGGGCGGCGCTCGGGTCGAGCAGCCGGAGCAGGAACTCGAGGTTGTACTTCGCTTCCTCGTTCGACGGGTCGATCCGCACGGCCCGCTGGAACTGCTCGAGCGTCTGCCGGATCAGGTTCGGCCCGTTCACCGGGTCCGCGATCGCCTCGTCGAAGGTCAGCACGCCCTGCAGCACCACCAGCTTCGACCGACGCTCGGCCGAGAGCCCCGAGTGCTCCGCGTGGAGGAGCGACGCCTGCGCCTCGGCGCGGAATGCGGGCCGCGAGAAGTCATAGGGGTTCGCCCGCCGGCGATCGTCCACCGCGAAGGTCCGGAGCGCGCGCCGGTAGACGAGATCGTCCCGGATCCCGAGCGCGGATTCCGAGAACGGGAGCGCGGTGTCGATCTTCCACAGCTTCTCCGCGGCGGGCAGGGCCTCGAAGGCGAGATCGCTCCGCTCCATCCCGTGCCGGACGGCCGCCGCGTCCCGCGCGACGAGCGCGAACAGCGTCCCGAGCGCCACCAGGAGCACGATCGGCCCCACCTTCCGCCCCCACGGCCAGGCGCGCCGGATCTTCATCGCTGGGGCCTCCACGCCAGGCGTCCGCAGAAGTGCTCGTTCAGCGCCAGGAGCGTCAGCAGGAGGAGCGCCAGCAGGGCGATCCCCTCCGGGACGCCTGCCTTCTCGGCCCGCTGCTTCTCGTCGAGGAGCCGGCGCGGCGCGAGATTGGCGCGGTCGACGAACGCGCCGCGCCCGACCATCCGCTCGAAGAAGAACCGGTCCTCGTCGAACGGATCGAGCGCGACGATGTTGAGCGGGATCCCCTCGTTCCGGTACGTGATCAGCTCCCGTGTCAGCTGCGGGATGTCCAGCAGCGAGTCGTCGAGGTCGCTCACGAGCAGGGTTCCGCGGTCGGTCATGTGGTGCCGTTCGAGCGACTCGCGGGCGAGCCTCAGGCCCTCGGAGATGACGGTCCCGCCGCGAAAGCTCTCCGTCCACGGCGTGGCCGACTCGCGGCGGATCCGGTCGGCCTCCGGCGACTCCGGATCCACGCGGCGGGTGTGCGGCGGGCACGTTGCGCGCTCGGACGCGACGCAGATGTTCCCGAACGGCGAAAGCGCCTGCATGATCCCGCGGAGCTCCGTGGAGGTCGTGCCAGGCGGCGCCGCCTCGTACGCGGTCCCGGAGAAGAGCACGAGCCCGAACTCCTGACCGGTCTGCGCGAGGTATTCGAACGGCTCGATGATCCGGCGGCGGGGCGAGCCGATGCTGGCGGAGAGGTCGAGGACGACGACGCCGCTGCGGCCGCCCTTCGCGAGCGCGATCTCGCTCGACGCCGGGCGCTGCGCCAGCACCGCGGCGACGATCACGACCACCACGAGCGCGCCTGCGAGCGCCCAGCGGATCACCGCCGTGCGCCGCACCGGGTCGCGCAGCATCGAGACGTCGGCGAGCGGGATCGCCTGGCGCGCCGGCTTTCTCACCGCTCGTCCCGGATCACACGCTCGACGTCCTGCGAGAGCGGAGCGACTCCGGACTCCTTCGGCGGCGGTTCCGACCACGCGAGCTGGCTCGCCGCGCCGGCGAGGTCTGGATTGCGTACGTCCCGCAGCTCGTGCGCCAGCCGCTCCAGGGCGCGCCGGCCGTCCTCCGGCTGACCGCCGTCGGTGGACTCGTGCACCAGAGCGAGTGCCCGCTCGAGCGAAGAGCGCTGGTCTCCGCGGTCGCGCCCGAGACGAGCGGCGATCCGATCGAGCGGCAGGAACCTGAGCGCGAGGATCGCAGCGCCGGCGAAGCACAGGACGGCAAGCAGGAGCGCGATCAGCTGCACGCCGAGCGGGGTGACGCGGTAGGTCGGCGGCGGCAGGTCGCGCAGCTCGGCGCGGAGCGCCGCCTGCTCGAGCTGACTCGGATCGATCCGACCGGCCGACCTGATCGGCGGCCACTCGACGGTCGCCGTCTGCAGCCCCGGTGTCCCCTTCACCCGGAACTGGAGCGCTGCACCGGGGAGCTCCACCCGTCCGTTCCCTTTCGGGAGACAGGCCGCTCTGAGGCAGGCGAGCACGTAGTCGTATCGGACGCTCGTCAGCGGACCGGAGTCGTCGCGGGTGCGGTGCGGGGGCCGCAGGTTCCGGTACGGCTCGAAGTTCGCGCCGACCTCGACCGTGTCCGGATCGACGCGCTTGCGATCGATCACGAGCTCGAGCCGGGCGCGGACCGCGTCGGCGAAGAGGTGCTGCTCCGGCAGGAGGAGCGCACTCGCGGCAACAGGCTCTTGCTCGAGCACGGGTCCCTCGGACGAGTCCCAGACCTGCCAGGCGATCAGCGCGGCCACCAGGGCGACCAGCACGGCGCCCGCGGCCAGGAGGACGTACAGGCGACTCCGGGTCAGAGCCATTCCCGCACCGCCACCTGACGCTGCTCGACCCAGTCGAGGAAGCTGGTGAAGATCTCGTCGCGGTTCGTCGTCCGGATCACCACCGGCTCGAGCCCGAGCGCTTCGAGCTCCTTGATGATCTCCTCCGTCCGCCGCTCGTTCTCCAGCCGCCGCTCGCGCGCCTCGCGGCGGCTGAGCCGCACGAGCTTGATCTGCCTGCTCTCCGGGTCCGCGATCGGCACGACCACGTTCGAGACGTCCGGGAAGCTTTGCTCCCAGACCGGATCCTGGATCACGACCGGCACGATCTCCCAGGGCTGCTCGAGGATCGTCGACCACGACTCCGGCGTCGGCCGGTTGAGGAAGTCGGAGAGCACGAATACGAAGGTGCCGGCGGGAAGCGCTCGCCGAAGCGGCTGGAGGAACATGAACGCCCGGTCGAGATTGTCGGAGGGCGCCTCGTACTCCGGGAAGAGGAGGTGGGACTCCTTCACGCGCCAGAAGTCCGCCTGGCCGTGCGGCGGCCGCCAGAACGGCGGGTTGTCGCCGTTTCCGGTGGCGAAGTCGAGGTAGCCGACCAGGCCGCGGGCCTTGGCCGCGCTGTCGGCGATCATCGAGCCTGCCTCGACCATGGCGGTCGGCTTCGACAGCCACGGCAGGCCGGGCGGGAAGAGCTCCATCGCAGGCCGGCGGTCACAGACGATCACGACCCGCGGCGCTTCCTCGGCGTACCGCTCGCGCACGACGAACTCGTCCGTTCCGCGCGCGGCGGACAGCTTGGCCGACGCGGCCCAGTCGATTGCGTCCACGTCGTCTCCCGGGTGGTACGGACGGGAGCTGGCGACGTCGGAGCCCGTGCCGCGCCGCGCGCTGTGCACGCTCCCGAAGGCGAGTCCGATCAGCCGGCGACGCGGGACGAGCGGGAAGGTGAGCTCAGTCGGCCCGCTCACCGAAGGAGACGACTTCACCCTCGCCGGCGAGCGACGCCTGCGGCCGCGGCGCCTCGGCGAGGCAGCGCTCGCGGAAGTCCTCGAGCGCGCGGGCCCGGCCGACCTTGCGCACCTCGACGAGGAAGGACGGGGTGAAGAGGATGCGGTGACCGAGCACCGGGAGGAAGAGCGACTCGATGTCCTCGGGGAGCACGTAGTCGCGCCCGCTCAGCAGCGCCCAGCCCCGGGCGGCGCGCTCGAGCGCGAGGCTGCCGCGAACCGAAGCCCCGATCGCCACGATCTCGAGCTCGCGCGTCGCGCGGACGAGGTCGATCACCCAACGCTGGAGCAGGTCGTCGACGTAGACCGCCTCCGTCGCCGCCTGCAGGTCGCTCACGTCCTCGACGGCGACCACCGGCTCGAGGTCGCCGAGCGGGTGCCCGTGGCGCTGGTCGCGGACGATCTGCAGCTCGTCGTCCGAGCCCGGATAGCCGAGCGCGGTCTTGAGGAAGAAGCGGTCGAGCTGCGCCTCCGGCAGCGGGAACGTCCCCTCGAGCTCGATCGGGTTCTGCGTCGCCAGCACGATGAAGGGCTCGCCGAGCTCGCTCGTGACGCCGTCGATCGTCACCTGCCTTTCGGCCATCGCCTCGAGGAGCGCCGACTGCGTCTTCGGCATCGCCCGGTTGATCTCGTCGACGAGTACGACGTTGGCGAAGATCGGCCCGGGCCGGAACTCGAAGTCCCTCTTCTGCTGGTTCCACACCGACAGGCCGGTCACGTCGGTCGGCTGGAGGTCGGGCGTGCACTGGATCCGGGACGGCTCGGCGCCGGAGACCGACTCCGCGATCGCACGTGCCAGCACCGTCTTCGCGGTTCCAGGGACGTCCTCGAAGAGGACGTGGCCCCTGCACGCAAGCGCGGCGAGGACGAGCTTGATCTCCTCGCGCTTCCCGCGGACCGCCAGCTCGATGTTCCCGAGCAGCCGCCCGGCGACGTCCACGGCCCGGTCGAGCCGCTCGTCGCGTCGCTCGGCGGTAGGGCCGACGCTGCTCATCGAGGCCTCAATATAGGTTCCACGCCGTTTGAGTTGTCATGAACCGAGGGGTTGATCGGTTAGACGTTAAACCGGATGTTGAGGACGTCGCCGTCCCGCACGACATAGGCCTTCCCCTCGAGGCGCTGAAGACCGCGCCTGGCGGCCTCCGCGTGTGACCCGCTCTCGACGAGGTCGTCCCAGCGGATCACCTCGCAGCGGATGAACCCACGCGCCATGTCGGTGTGGATTGCTTCCGCCGCCTCCAGCGCCGAGCGCCCGCGCCGGAGCGTCCACGCGCGGGCCTCGTTGTCCCCGACGGTGAAGAAGACGACGAGGTCGAGGACGCCGGCCAGGCGGCGCACGACGTCCTCGAGCGCGGAGGATCCGCCCTCACGGAACTGCGCCGCCTCTTCGGCGGGCAGCTCACGCAGCTCGGCCTCCAGCGCGAGGTCGACGCCCCCCGGGCCGTTCACGATCGGGATCAGCGGCAGCGCCGTGAGGGGCTCGAGCTCCTTCGGCAACTCGCCCGGCCAGTCGCGAACGAGGCGCTCCTCGTCGATGTGCGCCAGCAGGGCCTCGAGCGCCGCGACCTGGGCGCGAAGCTCCGGGTCACCCGACTTCGCCTCCTTGCGAACCCGCTCGAGCCGTCGCTCCACGTGCTCGCGGTCGGCAACGAGCAGCTCCAGCTCGAGCGCCGCGAGGTCCGCGTCGTCGCGCACCACGGCGAGGAGCGCGTCCGCACGCCGGACGCCGCCGAGCTGCGCGGCCGCCGTGCCCGGCACGTCGATCAGGCGGATCGTGGCCGGCGTCTGCTTCGCTGAGCCCACAACGTCCGCGAGCGCCGGGAGCCGCTCGTCCGGGATCGAGGCGATACCGACGTGGGGCGTGCCGTAGCCCTCGGGAACGACCCCGGTGAGCACGGTGAACAGCGTCGTCTTGCCCGACCCGGGCGGGCCGACGATCCCGACGTCCAACGCCATCGGAGTGTTCTAGCGGGTGACGTGCTTCTGGAGCGACGCGAGCGCACGGTGCTGGAGTGACTTCACGGCGCCCTCGGTCTTGCCCAGGATCGACGCCGCCTCGCCGTTCGAGAAGCGGAACACGAACTTCAGCGTCAGCACCTGGCGCTGCTCCGGCGAAAGCCGGTCGATCAGTTCGAGCATGCTCGTCTGGCCCAGTGAGACGAGCGCCTGCTCCTCCGCCGAGCTCTCCTCGGTGTGGGCCGGCTCCGGGACCTCTTCCTCCGGCTGCCAGCGCTTGCTCGCGCGGAAGTGATCCATCGCCAGGTTGTGTGCGATCCGGAACAGCCAGGCGGAGAAGGGCACGGAGCGCCACTGGAAGCGCCCGATCGCCTCGAGCATCTTCACGAACGTCTGGGTCGTCAGGTCCTCGGCGTCGTGCCGGCTGCCGACGCTCATGTGCAGGTAGCTGTAGATCCGGTCGAAGTGCAGGAGGTAGAGCTCTTCCAGGGCGGTCCGATCGCCGCGCTGCGCACGCTCGACGAGGCCGCGAACCCGACCGTTCTCGTCGCGTCGCTTCGAAACAGGCTTCGCCGCCAGGCCGTTTTCCGGCATCACTTCTCGATGCCCCCGTGGCCGCCGAACGTAACTAGAGACGAGTCGGTCTCGTCTGGCTACGCGACGAAGCCGAGCCGGCCCTCACGCGCGAAGCGCTTCAGGTAGACGACCTTGTCGAGCGCGACCGTGTAGTGGCCGTCCTCGGCGTCTAGGCGAAGCGTTCCGGTCCGACCGTCGTCGAGCGCGCCCTCGAGCGCGTCGGCTGCGACCGCCGTCACGAGCGCGCTCATGATCTGGCTTCCCTCGAAGCCGAGCTCGATCCTGGTGTCGTGCTCCGCGCTAACCATGCGCCACCAGCTCCGAGAGTACCCCGTGGACAGACTCTGGGTGCACGAACGCGACCTGGAGACCGAACAGCCCCTCGTGCGGCTCTTCGTCGATCAGGTGCGCTCCGCGCGCCGCAAGATCGTCGAGCGCCGTCGAGAGGTCGCCCACCGAGTAGGCCACGTGGTGCATCCCCTGGCCCCGCTTCGCGAGGAACCGGCCGACCGGGGTGTCGTCGCCGAGCGGGGTGACGAGCTCGACGCGGCTCTCCCCGAGCTGCACCGCGGCGGCCTCGACACCCTGGGCGGGGACGATGTCGCGCTGCTCGACCGACCCGCCGAACAGGCGCTCGTAGGTTGCGACGGCCTCGTCGAGGTCCTCGACGGCGACCCCGAGATGGTGAATGCGGAGCGCTTCCACGCCCGCGGATGCTAGTTAGGCCTGCTCGGGCCGCGGGAGGACGCGGATCGTCCCCACGGTCTCGCTGGACCGTGACTCGGGGCTCACGTCGGCCAGCAGGTTCCCGAGCTCCCCGCGGTTCAACGTCTCCTTCTCGAGCAGCGCACCGGCGACGCGGTCGAGGGCCGAGCGGTGCTTCTCCAGCAGCCGGATCGACTCGGCGTAGGCGCCGTCGGTTAGGAGCGCCTGCTCCTTGTCGCGAAGCCGTTTCGTCTCCTCGGAAAGGGCGTAGTTGTCGGCGCGCATCGTCCGGGAGACGACCTCCTCGGACATTCCGTACTCGAAGACCATTGCGCGGGCGAGCGTCGTGACCTTCTCGAGGTCGTTGGCGGCGCCGTTCGTGACCCGCCCGAAGACGACCTGTTCGGCGGCGCGGCCGGCGAGCCCGATCTTCATCCAGTCGATCAGCTCCTCGCGGGTGTGGAGGTAGCGGTCCTCGTCGGGGAGATGGAACGTGTAGCCAAGGGCGTCGCCGCGGGCGACGATCGTCGCCTTCTGGACGGGATCGCCCATCAGGTAGGCCATGACGGCGTGGCCGGCCTCGTGGTAGGCGAGGATCCGCTTTTCCTTCTCGGTCACGACGCGTTTCTGCTGGAGGCCGGCGACGACGCGCTCCATCGCAGCCTCGAAGTTGGCGTTCGTGATGTCGTCGCGGCCCTCACGGCCGGCGAAGATGGCCGCCTCGTTGCAGACGTTCGCCAGGTCGGCGCCCGTGAGGCCCGCGGTCTGGCGCGCGACCATGTGGAGGTCGACGGCGTCCGCGAGCGGCTTCCCGCGAGTGTGCACCTTGAGGATCGCCTCCCGGCCGGCGAGGTCAGGCGGGGAGACGAGGATCTGGCGGTCGAAGCGCCCTGGGCGCAGGAGCGCCGGGTCGAGATCGTCCAGACGGTTGGACGCGCCCATCACGATCACCTGGCCCTCACTCTTGTTGAAGCCGTCGAGCTCGACGAGCAGCTGGTTCAGCGTCTGGTCATGCTCGCGGTTGAAGCTCTGGCCGCTGCGCTTCATCCCGACGGCGTCGAGCTCGTCGATGAAGACGATCGCCGGCGCGTCGGTCCGCGCCTGCTCGAAGAGCTTCCGGATCCGCGCCGCGCCGAGGCCGGCGAACATCTCGACGAAGGCGGACGCGCTCTGGGAGTAGAAGCTTGCGCCGGACTCGTGGGCGACAGCCTTGGCGAGCAGCGTCTTCCCGGTGCCGGGCGGGCCGTAGAGCAGGATCCCCTTGGGGACGCGGGCGCCGAGCCGCTCGAAGCGCCTCGGGTGGCGCAGGAAGTCGACGACCTCGCGCATCTCCGCCTTGGCCTCGTCGAGCCCGGCGACCTCCTCCCAGGTCACCGAGGTGCGAGAGCTCGGCTTGACGTGCGTCGTCTTCACCCGCGGCATCAGCTGAAGGCTGCGCCACAGGAGATAGATGATCATCGCGAACATCATGATCGGGAGCCAGACGAAGGCGATATCCCCGACCGCGCGCAGCGACTCCAGTGGGTCGAACGGCATCACTGGCGCCTATCGGCAGGGAGAGCCGGGTCCTGAAGTCGGAACCGCGACCCTAGACTGACTCAGTGCGCGAGCTGCCGCTCCCGCCCCACTACGACCCCGATCGCGTCGGGGAGGTCTGGCGCGTGCGGTACGAGGACCGGGCGCGCGAAGCCGTCGCCTGGGCCGACGAGCACGAGCTCCGGCCGGCGGCGGATGACGGCTTTCGCGTCTGCCTCGTCACCGTCGACGTCCAGAACACCTTCTGCATTCCAGGCTTCGAGCTCTTCGTCGCCGGTCGCTCGGGCACCGGGGCGGTCGACGACAACCGCCGGCTGTGCGAGTTCCTCTATCGCAATCTGGGGACGATCAGCGAGCTCGTCCCGACCCTGGACACGCATCGGGCGCTGCAGGTCTTCCACCCGCTCTGGCTGGTGGACGAA
>DASTHD010000053.1:0-3262 GCA_035605555.1 Gaiellaceae bacterium | reverse complement strand
CCGTCGCCGAGATCGCCAGCCCGGGCGGCTTCCTCACCGCCTTGCCGACCGTGAGCAGGCTGGCCGGGGTGATCTTGCTCGCGCTCTGGGCGATCGCGGTGGCCACCGACTACAGCACGGGACTGATCCGCATCCTCGCCCAGGCGCATCCGAACAGGACGCGCCTCCTAGGCGGCAAGATCGCCGCCCTGAGTGCCTTCACGCTGCTGGCTACGACCGTGACGACGCTCGTCGTCGTCGTCTTCGCGCGGCCTCTTGCCAAGCTCGAGGGCATCCCGATCGAGGCATGGAAGACCGACTTCGCGTCCCATCTTGGGAAGGGCTTCTTCGACTTCACGATCGCAGGGCTCGTCTGGGGACTTATCGGTCTGATGCTCGCCGTGCTCACCCGCAGTTCGGCCATCGCCATCGGCATCGGGCTCGGCTTTCTGCTGGTCGTGGAGAGCCTGATATCCATCGTCGCCCCGAGCGCGAGCTCCTATCTGCCCGGGGGCACGCTGGAAACGCTCGCTTCCGGAGGAAACGACCAACTCGCCTGGGGTGCGGCACTCGGGCTGGTCGTCCTCTACGGCGTCATCGCCACCATTGTCTCGCTTGTTGTGTTCCGCGCCCGCGACATCGTCTCCTAGCCGAACGCGCCCGGAGCCCCGCCTTCGGTTCTGTAAGGCAACGCGGCTTTGTCTCGCCGCTGCATATCGGCGCGTTTTCTGTCGAAGGAACTCGCACAATCTCCAGCGTGCAATGGGGTATGGAGCCGTTTATTGAGCTCCCAGGTCCAGGCACCAGCGGGGTTAGCGCAATTTCTCGCCCTGCGCGAGGCCGCTGCCGCGGCCGGGCCTTAGGATCAGCCGGTCTATGCGACGTCTGTCGCGGTACGGCTGGCGGGCGGCCGAACCGGCCCGTCGACCGGTCCTGTTCGTCAACCCGCGGTCCGGCGGCGGCAGGGCAGCGCAGGCAGGCCTGGTCGAGCGGGCGCGCGAGCGAGGGATCAACGCCCTCGTCCTCGGTCCGCACCACGACTTAGCAGCCCTCGTCGATGAAGCCGTGGCCGACGGGGCGGATGCGCTCGGCGTGGCCGGTGGCGACGGGTCGCTCGGGGGCGTTGCCGCGGCGGCACGGGCCCACGGGCTTCCGTTCGTCTGCGTTCCAGCCGGCACCCGGAACCACTTTGCGCTCGATGTCGGTGTCGATCGACATGACCTCGTCGGCGCGTTGGATGCGTTCGGCGACCAAGGCGTCGAGCGGTCGATCGACGTGGCGGAGGTGAACGGCCGCGTGTTTCTCAACAACGTCTCGCTCGGCATCTACGGCGAAGCCGTCCAGCAGACCGCCTACCGCGACGCGAAGGTGCGAACACTGCTGGAGACGACCGCGGAGGTCCTGGGTCCAAGTCGGGCCGCTCCCGAAGTGCGCCTCGTCGACGACCTCGGCCGCGAGCATCGTCACCCGGCCGTGGTGCTCGTGTCGAACAACCCCTACGCGCTCGACCGCCCCGTCGCGCCCGGCACGCGGCCGCGGCTCGACGGCGGCGAGCTCGGCATCGTCGTGCTCGACCGCCCGCGCCCCAGCGCGGATCGTCCGGCCCGGGTCTGGAGTGCGACGCACCTCGCGGTGGACGCGACAGCGCCCGTGCATGCCGGCGTCGACGGCGAGTCGGTCGAATTGGACGCGCCGCTCTCGTTCGTGATCCGGCCGGGCGCGCTGCGCGTCAGGATCTCCTCCCGTCATCCCGGGGTCTCGCCGTCGGGACGCCTGCCGTGACGTCCGGGGCACGATCGGTCCGCGAGCGGTGCCGCACGCCTTGGCGGGCGACGGCCATCAGCGCGGCGCGGGCACGATCAGAACCGGCCGGCTGGCGTGCTCGGCGACCTGCTGCGAGACGCTGCCTTCGAAGATCTTCTTCATGGTTCGCGCCGCGTCGCCGTCCGGGACGACGGCGGCGGTGAAATGCCGGCCGGCGACGTCCCCTACGACGGCGCGTGCCGCCGGGTTGACCCACCGGATAATCCCCTGAGGGTCGATGGCGTAGCTCGGGATGCTGAGGCGCTCGACCGTGTCGAGCAGGTCGACTCCCTCGAAGGCGGCCGGCGACAGCATTGCCTACCTCCGCGCGCCCGGTTCGAGGACGTCGAGGCCCGCCGACCTCGCGGGGTCGCCGGGCCTCGACACGATGATTCGCGACCGTCCGGCATGGCCGATCCGGAGCGGGGCTCGCCGTCAGGCGACGTGGAGCTTCTCCTTAAGCGACTCGACGCGCGCGTCGAGGGTGGTGCTCAGCTCGGCCTTGCGCTTCTCGCGCAGTGCCCGTCGAGCCTCCCGCGACGCGGCGTCGGCGGCCTCCTCCGCCGCCTCGAGCTCGGCCATCACCTCGGCGACCGGCTGGCGCGTCACCTCGCCGCCGAGCTTGGCCATCTCGCCGTCGATCACCTCGACCGCCGGCTCCGTCACGCTGGCGATCACGGCCGTCGACTTCGGCGGGATGGCCCGGCCGAGAGCGGTGAGAGCCTCCTCCGACTTGGTCACGCCGACGATGTCGATCGTCCCGCCCATCAGGGCGCCGGCGCCCCAGCCGACGAGAACGCCCACGGGGCCGCCGAGGACGCCGATGACATCCCGATCAGCGAGCCGCTCACCGTTCCGACGAGCGCGATGTTGTCGGCGCCCTCCGGGATGCGCAGCTCCCCGTCGGGCGTGCGCTCGACGATCGCGGCTGACTTCACGCCGATCCGGCCCTCGGCATCGCACTCCTTCAGCACGCTCAGTGCCTGGTACGCCTTGCTCGCGTCCGGGAACTGGACGACGACGACGTTGTGGATCTCAGCCATTCCCTCCTTTCGTTCGACTTGACGATCGGACTGTCTCGCGCGTCGCTGCCAGCTCGCTGCCACGCGGCACGCCGCCGCTGCCGCGACGGCCCGTCCGGCCGGCGGCGGTACTGCCTGTGATCGGACGAGCCGTCTTCACGCGCAGCGTCGGCCAGCCGATCACCCACGTCGCGCCCGCGGTTCGGCGCTGGCCGCAACGGGTCGAGCATGGGAAGCCCCCGGCGCTAACACCAATGGGCAGCTCGACCTAGCCGCCGCGCGCCGCGTCTAAGCCGTCGACGGCGTCAACCGCGCTGTCGGTCCGCGCCCGGACGGCGAGAAGCCACCTACTCGGCGGCGTCCGCGGCGGCGATGCGCGCTCTCCTGGCGGCGGTGAGCTCGTCGACGACGATCTGGATGCTGGCCGCGATCGGCACGCCGATGATCGCCCCGATGAG
>DASTHD010000034.1:0-3064 GCA_035605555.1 Gaiellaceae bacterium | reverse complement strand
GTGCGCTCGGGGCCGGCGTCGGTCGTCGCGTCGGCCTGGTCGCCCGCGGCCGGGTCGATGCCGGCCTCGGTGGCCGGCTCGTCCGTCCCCGTCGTCTCGCCGAGCACCTCGCTCCCGAGCTGCGGATCGTCGTCCAGCAGCTCGCGCGGCGCGTCGGAGCCACCGGCCTCGGCGGGGACGATCCCTTCGGCGGCGACCTCCGACCACGGCCCCTTCTCCTGGATCTCGGCCGCGTCCGGCGTGGTGCCTCCGCGCTGCTCGCTCGGCGGGTAGAGCACCGGCGAGTCCGTGCCGATGATCGGCGACCGCGGCATCCGCTCGGGCCTCGACTGCCGCCCCTCGGGGTAGAGCAGGCGCGCGGAGAGACTCGCGCGCTCGACGTCCCTGAGCGCCGGCCCGGCTGGGTTTCCCACCGCGATCGGCGCCTCACGCCCAAGGCGGGCGAGCGTGAGCGTGCCCTTGGTGTAGACCTCGCCGATGCGGGGCGCCCGGATCGCCGTGCTCTCCGGGAAGTTCCGGAAGCCGGCCGCGGCGGAGCCGGGATAGAGGCCCTCCACGAGGCCGACCGCGTCCGTCAGGCCCGCCTTCTTCACGAGCAGACCCTCGAGCAGGTCGACACCGGCGTCGAGCTGGTCGTTGATCACGCCGACGATGCCGTTGACCGGCTCGCTCTTCTGGATGATCTCGCCGACGTACGTGATCACCTCGTCGAGCCCCTTCGTGATCTTCCAGAGCTGGAGGATCACCGCGACGAGATAGACAACGAGCGCGGCGACGATCAGCGCGACCGCGATGAGTGTCACAGTGCCAGCCGCCTCGATTGCCAGAACCGTCGCCGTGACTCCTCCTAGGACGCGTCGTCGATGATCACGTCGAGCGAGCCGCCGTAGTCCGCGGCGACCGCGATGGTCTGCTGCACCTGATCCTGCGTCGTCACCAGCAGTGCGGCGGCGTCGAGATCCTTCGAGCCCGCCTCGACCGTCTTCGCGATCTGCTGGACGCTCGGGACGATGCTCCGCGCGGCGCCGAGGACGCCGTGGAGCAGGTACACGACGACGAGGAAGACCGCGAGGAGCGCGGCGTTCCCGACCCACCAGAGCGTCATCGCGGCCGCCTCTCCGCGACGATTGCCGCCTTGCTCGCGATCCCCGGCAGCGCGCTCAGGATGACGTCGAACTGTGCGTTGATCGCCTTCACCGCGGGCTCGAGCGGCCGGAGGTGCTCCGCCTCGACGCCCTCCAGCGCGGATGCCAGCGTCGCAAGCCCCGCGGAGGTCCGCTGCAGGCTCCGGCGCACGAGGATCAGCGCGGCCGCGAGTACGACCACGACGACCGCCGCGAGCACGACGGTCAGGAGGATCAGGACGTCCTGGTCGCTCATCTGCCGTCGAACCCATCCGTGAGTGCGCTCATGTAGCCGTCCTGGATCACGGCCTCGTCCACGATCTGGGCCAGCACCGGAGCCGTCGCCTCCAGCTGCGGGATGTTCGCGGTGTTCGCCGCGACCTTGCCGGCGATCCCCAACAGGTTGTCGACCGAGCTCTCGATGCTCGTCACCGTCTTCACGAGCACCGCGAGCAGGATCGCCACGACCACGGCGGCGACCGCGGCGAGGACCAGGGCCAGCGTCCAGTACCCGTTGGCGGAGAGCGCGAGGAGCGTCGTCACTTGCCCACGGCCACCTTTCGCAGAGCCCGCGCGGAGTGGAGGATCCGCACACCCGAGTCGTTGATCTGCCCGATCCCGCCGAGCTCGTCCGTTTGCCGGCGCACCACCTCGACGGCCTCTTCGGCGGTCTGCGCCTGCTTCTCGATCCTGAGCGCCAGCAGCACGATCGTGATCACGATCACCGCGGCCACCGCGACGACCACGATGCCGAGCGCGAGCCCGAGCTGCCAGCCGTTGGAGGCAATCAGCATGACCGGCCGCCACCCTCCACGTCGGCCACTGTATGCCGTTCCGTCAGCGCGAACAAGCTGGTCAGACCGGCGCGGCCTCGAACTGTTTGCGGCAGTGCGCGCTGCAGAAGTAATACGTCACACCGTCGCGGACGGCCGTCTCCGTGGCAGTGGCGACGTTGACGGTCATGCCGCAGACCGGATCGATGGCCTCCTCGAGGAGCTCGATCGGCGACGGCCCCCACGTGTGCCGCCAGGCGACGAGCTCGGCCAGGATCGCGACGGCGATCTCCTCCTGAGCAGAGGGACCGAGGTCGAGGCCGGCGGGGCTCCGCATCCGCGCGAGGGCTTCCTCGTCCAGCCCCCGCTCGCGGAGCTCGGCGGTCACGGCAGCAGCGCGCTTCGCGCTCGCGACGAGCCCCACGTAGTCGGCGCCGGACTGAAGCGCCGCGACCAGCACGTCTTCGTCGTCCCGGCCCATCGACGCGATCACGACCGCATCGGCTCCCTCGATCGTCGAGGTCGTCCTCCAGCCCAGAACGTCGGCGAGCTGGCGGAGCGTGCGCGCGGCCGGTGCGTCGCCGACGACGGCCAGCAGGAGCTCGGGCCGGTGGGGCTCGATCACGACCTGGACCGCGCCCTCCGACGCGCAGCGGCTCTCGATCCGCTCAACCCGGAGCTCTCCGTCCCCGAGCGCATGGAGCGCGAGCCGGATCACCTCCGGCTCGGTGCAGGCTCCTCCCACCCACCCGTGCAGCTCGCCGTCCGAGGTGACGAGGGCTCGGTTGCCGACGCGTGCCGAGGACGGCCGCTCGACGCCGACCACGGTGGCGAGCGCGAAGGGCTTCCCCTCCTCCACGAGGCGGCCGGCTTCGACGAGAACGTTCACGCCGCGAGGCTGCCCTCCATCGAAAAAGCGTACCCCCTGGACCACGGATCGGATTGAGGAGGTAAGAACCCGGCGTCGAGCGACACCAATCCTCCGAGAACCGAAATGAGAAGGAGGACTGGATGCCCTGGGGTGACTGGATCAACGAGCTGCCGACCGGCTTCTTCCTGGCCGTGCACATCGCGGCCTTCGCGATCGGCGCCTTCTTCGCGTGGACGGCGTTCAAGCGCGAGCTCCCGCTTCTGGGGACCGCGTTTTCGCTCTTCGCCGCCGCCGAG
>DASTHD010000012.1:0-22601 GCA_035605555.1 Gaiellaceae bacterium | reverse complement strand
CGGACGGCGTCGGCGGGCTGTGGCTCGTCGTCAGGCCGGCGGGACGGCCGGTGCCGCAGTGGCCGCGCGCAACCGCCGCCCCTGGATGTTCCGTCCGAGGAACGCCGTCGCCGCGATCGCGGCGGTCAGGAGCGCGACGATCGCGACTCCTCCCGGCAGCCGCGTCAGCGACTCCATCAGCGCGCCGACGAGGGCCGCGCTCGGGATCGTGAGCACCCAGGCGAGGAGGATGTTCCCCGCGACGCCCCAGCGGACGGCGGAGAGCCTCGTCGACGCGCCCGCGCCCAGCACCGAGCCGCTGATCACCTGCGTGGTCGAGACCGGGAAGCCGTAATGCGCGGTCGTCCACAGGATGCTGGCGCAGGCGGTCTGCGCCGCGAATCCCTGCGGCGGCTCGAGCTTCGCGATGCGGGTTCCGAGCGTCTTGATAATCCGCCAGCCGCCGGCGTACGTCCCGAGCCCCATCGCCGCGGCGGCGCTCACGATCACCCAGGTCGGCGGGCGGGTGAAGTCGGGCGAGAGGTGTCCGGAGGCCACGAGCGCCAGCGAGATGATTCCCATCGTCTTCTGCGCATCGTTCGTCCCGTGCGTGAAGGCCACGAAGCCGCCTGACACGAGCTGCAGCCGCCGGAACACCCGGTTCACCCTGCTCGGCGATCGCTTCCGGATGATCCAGAGGACGCCGATCATCAGCGCGGCCGCCCCGACGATGCCCAGGAACGGCGCGAGGAGCGACGGCACGAGCACCTTGTCCTTCAGGCCATCCCACTTCACGACGCTCCACCCCTCGGCGGCGACGGCCGAACCGATCATCCCGCCAATCAGGGCGTGGCTGGAGCTGGAGGGAAGCCCGAAGTACCACGTGATCAGGTTCCATGTGATCGCCCCGACGAGGCCGGCGAGAACGATGTCGAGCGTGATCACCTCCTGGTCGACGATGCCCTTGGCGATCGTCGCCGCCACCGCGAAGGAGACGAAGGCGCCGAGGAAGTTCAGGATCGCGGAGCTGAGGACGGCCAAGCGCGGCGAGAGCGCCTTGGTCGAGACCGACGTCGCGATCGAGTTCGCGGTGTCGTGGAAGCCGTTGGTGAAGTCGAAGAAGAGCGCGACCGCGACGACGGCGTAGAGCGTGAACTCCATCGGGTGCTAGAGGTTCTTCACCACGATGTTCCCGACGACGTCGGCGGCCGTCTCCGCCGCGTCGATCGCATCCTCGAGCGCCTCGAGGATGTCCTTCCACCGGATCACGGTCATCGGGTCGACGTCGCCGTCCTGGAACAGCGAGGCGATCGCCTCGCGCAGCACCCTGTCGCCGTCGTCCTCGAGGCGCTTCACCTCGACGAGGTAGCGCTCGGCGTTCCGAAGGCCACGTAGCTCCGCGATCGCCTTGGCCAGGTTCTCGACGGCCGCGACGAGGATGCGGGACAGCTCGACCGATTGATCCATCGCGCGCCCGACCTGGTAGAGCCCGAGCAGGTCGGATGCGTTCTCGATGTAGTCGACGACGTCATCGATCGCCTTCGAGAGCTCGTAGATGTCCTCGCGGTCGAACGGGGTGATGTACTGGGTGTTTAGGAGCTCGATGATCTGCCGCGTGAGGTCGTCGCCGCGGTTCTCGAGCTCCTTCACCTCCTGCTGGTGGACGACCCGCTCGGGGAACGCCCGGAAGCGCTCCTCGGCCTTGCGCGCCGCGGCCAGGGCGTTGTCGCCGGCGGCGGTGAACAGGTCGTAGAACTCGGTGGTCCGCGGTACGAGCGAAAGCTTCATGCCATCTCCTTCACCGGAAGCCGCGGCAGGCTAACGCAGCGGCTCAGGAATCGGGATGCGAGGCGTCCGTGAACTCCCGGAACTCGCCGGTGACCAGGTAGGCGGTCTGCTCCCCGATGTCCACCGCGTGGTCGCCGAATCGCTCCAGACAACGGGAGACCACGATCATGCGCAGCCCCCACTCGCGCCTGGCGGGGTCGTTTCCGAGCTCGAGCACGTGCTCGACGAGGCGGCGGTTCGCCCGGTCGATCAGCTCGTCGAGGTCGACCAGGCTCTCGGCGCCGGCGACGTCGCGCTCGGCGAACGATTTCATCGCGACGCGCAGCATCTCTTCGGCGCGGCTGCCCATCTCGTCGAAGGCCTCGACGAGCGTGTCGTCCGGCTCGAGCCGGGCCGTGAGCTTCGTCAGCTTCGCGATCGTCACGCAGAGGTCGGCCATCCGCTCGAGGCCGAGGTTGATGTGGAGCACCGCGAGCACGAGCCGGAGGTCGCTCGCGACAGGTGTCTGGCGCGCGAGGAGCTGCTCGATCCCCGTGCCGATCGCGAGGTAGCGCTCGTCCACCTCATCGTCGAAGGCGATCACCTCGTCGGCGAGCTCGACGTCCTGCTGGACGACGCCGTTGAGCGCGCCGCGAAGCGAACGGAGCACCAGGTCACTCTCCTCGTGGAGGTCCGCTTGCAGCTGCTCGAGCTCCTCCTGGAAGGTGATCCGCATCGTCTCGATGCTAGCCGCCGCGCTCTGCGCCGAACGAACAGCGGATCGTGAGGCCCTCGCCCACGCCGCCCGAGGCCTCGACCGTGCCGCCCGCAGCGCCGACGATGTGCTTCACAACGGCGAGCCCGAGACCGGTGCCCCGCGAGCCGCGGACCCGGTCGGCGCGGAAGAACCGCTCGAAAAGACGCGGCAGGTCCTCCGGGGCGACGCCGGCACCGTCGTCGGCGGCCACGAGCTCGTTCGGCCCCACCGAGATCGTGAGCGTCGCGCCGGGGCCGGCATAGCGGATCGCGTTCTGCGCGAGGTTGTCGACGATCACCCGGAGCATCCGGGGCCGGAGCGGGAGCTCGAGCGCGGGGTCTCCCTCGACCCGGAGCAGCACCGCTGCGCGATCCGACGCCTCCCGTAGCCGGGCCAGAACCTCCTCGACGACCGGGATCGCGCGGGTGGAGCCGAGCGCAACGACCGCGCGGCCCGTCTCGAGCTCGCTGAGGAAGAGGACGTCGTCCACGAGCTCGTTGATCTGCGCGACTTCGATCCGGGCCTGCTCGATCAGCTCCGTGGGATCCTCTCCCGGCAGCGCCGCCGTCTCGAGCAGGGCGAGGATCCGCGCCAGCGGCGTGCGGAGCTCGTGGGAGACCGCCGCGGTGAACCCGGCCCGCAGCTCGTCGTACGAGTCCTGGTCGCTCGGCGGCTCAGGGAGCCCTTCGGCGAACTGGTTGGCGGCCACGACCCGGTTGCCGGCGCCGATCACGAGCAGCGGCTCGTCGCTCTCGTCGACCAGTGCCTGGAGCCGCTCTTCCAGTGGCCGCACTTCCTCTTCGCGCGTCTTCGCGAAGGGCAACTTCATACTGCGCGAGTATGGCGAAGGTCCTGATCGTCGAAGACGACGAGGTCATCGCCGACGGCATGGCGCGCCACCTCAGCGGGGCGGGGTTCGAGCCGATCCGCGTCGACAACGGAACGGCCGGCCTCAGACGGCTCCGCTACGAGCGGCCGGACGTCTGCGTCGTCGACCTGATGCTTCCCGGCACCGACGGCTGGGCGCTGATCGAGAGCGCCCGGAGCGAGGGGATCGGCACGCCGATCGTGGTGGTCTCGGCCCGAGGGACGGAGCACGACCGGGTCCACGCTCTCGAGATCGGGGCGGACGACTACCTGGTGAAGCCGTTCTCGATGAAGGAGCTCGTGGCGCGGGTCCAGGCCAACGCTCGGCGCGGGCCGCGCGCGGAGGCCGAGCAGCGAGGCGGCCCGATCGAGATCGAGGAGCTCCGCCTCGAGCCCAACGAGGTCCAGGCCTACGTCCACGGCGAGGACGCCGGCCTGACGCCGACCGAGTTTCGCCTGCTGTACACGCTCGCCCAGGAGACGGGCCGCGTCCTCAGCCGCGACGAGCTCCTGCAGCGGATCTGGGGACGCCGTGAGACGCATCGGGACCGCACGGTCGACGTCTTCGTGCGGAAGCTCCGCGAGAAGATCGACAAGCGCGCCCGCGATCACACCTTCATTCAGACCCGCTACGGCGTGGGCTACAAGCTCGATCCCGAGCCGAAGTAGCCCGGGTTCACCACTTCGACACCAGGCGGTCACAACCCGGATGACCACGTGCGGCCCCCCGGGTCCTAGCCTGCCCGGCGAATGCCAGTCATGCGCCAAAGGGGAGGACTCAGACAGATGAAGCTCAGGATCAGCGCGGTCGTCGGCGTGCTCGTTGCACTCGCCGCGGTCTCGACGGCGGTTGCCGCAAAGCCGAGCGCGCCTCAGCGGTCGGCCGGCACGATCAGCGGCGCCGGCGCGACGTTTCCCGCTCCGCTGATCGCCGTCTGGCAGCGTGAGTACAAGCGCGACCAGGTCAACTACAACGCGATCGGTAGCGGCGGCGGCATCTCCGCAATCACGAACCGCACCGTCGACTTCGGGGCCAGCGACGCCCCGTTGACGAAGGACCAGTTCGCGGCGTGCAAGGGCTGCGTCCAGATGCCGTGGGTCCTCTCTGCCACATCCATCATGTACAACCTCGACGGGGTCAAGAACGCCATTCACATGAACGGCCGTCTGATTGCCGACATCTACCTCGGCAACGTCACCAACTGGAATGACGCGCGGATCCGCCGGCTGAACCCAGGTGTGAATTTCCCGGATCGGAGGATCACACCGGTCTACCGCAGTGACGGCAGCGGGACGACCTACAACTTCACCGACTACCTCACGAAGGTGAGCCCGTCGTTCAAGAGTCGCGTCGGCGGCCCGAATACGACGGTGAACTGGCCGGCCGGCGTCGGCGCCCGTGGCAGCTCAGGTGTCGCCGGGGTCGTCACCCGGACCGAGGGCGCAGTCGGCTACGCCGATATCGCGTACGCGCTCCAGAACCACATCAAGTTCGCGGCAGTGCAGAACAGGTCCGGCATCTTCGCTACGCCAGGCCTGCGCAGCATCAAGGCCGCGTCGCTCGCCGACGTGAAGTTCAGCTCGACGAACGAGCTGTCGATCGTGAACCCGCCGAAGGGCAAGAAATTCCGGCGCGCGTACCCGATCTCGACGTACTCGTACGTGATCCTCCCACTCCAGAGCTCGAAGGCCGCCCAGTTGAAGTCCTTCGTCACCTGGGCGGTCACGTCAGGCCAGAGGTTCGGCCCCAAGCTGATCTTCCAGCCGGTTCCGCCGTACGTGGTCACCCGCGTGAAGGCTCAACTGAGGCGAGTCCGCTAGCAGGAGCACGCTCCCGACCCCCTGATGGCAACCGCCACCGGATCGGTCTCAGACCCCGCCGCCCTCAGGCGGCGGGGTCGTTTCTCTCCTGGCGACACGGTCCTCTACGGGCTGACGCTCGGGGCGGCGCTTTCGGCGATCGTGCTGCTCGTCCTCATCGCACGGGAGCTCATCGCCGACGCCTGGCCGGCGATGCAGGCGTTCGGGGCCGGCTTCGTGACTTCCCGGGCGTGGGACCCGAGCAGCGACGTTTACAGCGCGGGGGCGTTCCTCTTCGGAACCGCATTGACCTCGTTCGGAGCGCTCCTCATCGCCGCCCCGCTTTCGATTGCGATCGCCCTGTTCCTGACGGAGCTGGC
The DNA here is from genome assembly GCA_035605555.1 of Gaiellaceae bacterium. GTDB lineage: Bacteria > Actinomycetota > Thermoleophilia > Gaiellales > Gaiellaceae > JACDAN01. The sequence continues at coordinate 17,051 of DASTHD010000012.1, read as the reverse complement.
GCCACGCTGGCTCCGCGGGCCTGTGGGGGTCCTGGTCGAGATGCTCGCGTCGGTGCCGAGCGTCGTCCTCGGCCTGTGGGGCATCCTCGTCATGGGCCCGTGGATCGTGGAGCACGTCGGCCCATTCCTTCACCGGACGCTCGGCTGGACTCCGTTCTTCAAGACCGAGCCTGCGACGGGACCCAGCATCCTCTCGGCGATCCTGATCCTCACGATCATGATGGTCCCGATCATCTCGAGCATCTGTCGCGAGCTCTTCCTCAACGTCCCCCGCGAACTGAAGGAAGGCGCGCTCGCACTCGGAGCTACGCGGTGGGAGGTAGTCCGCGGGGTGATCTTTCCGTACGCCAGGGCCGGCATCGCCGCGGCCATGATCCTCGGACTCGGGCGAGCAGTCGGCGAGGCGATCGCCGTCACGCAGGTGATCGGCAACAACGAGGCCATCACCTGGAACCTCTTCGATCCCGGCGACACGCTCGCCAGCCGGATCGCGAGCCTCTACGTCGGGGCGACGACGAAGCTCCAGATCTCCTCGCTCGTGTACCTGGCATTGATTCTCCTGGCCTTCTCGCTGGTCATCAACCTGCTCGCCCGAGTCATCGTTCAGCGCGTGATTGCGAGGCAGGCGGGGCGATCGTGACCGACTACACGCTCTCCCCCTCGGCCCTCACAAGTGAGCACCGGACGCGCCGCCGCATCGTCAACTGGATCGTCGAAGCGATCGCTGTCATCGCCGCGCTCGGTGCGGTCGCGCTGCTCGTGATCGTCGTCGGCTCCGTCGCCAAGCGTGGCATCGGCGCACTCAACCTGAACTTCTTCACGAAGACCCCCTCGCTACTCGGGTTCGACGTCGCGAGCTCGGGGATCGCAAACGCAATCGTTGGTACCTTCGTCATCGTCGGGCTCGCTGTCCTGATGGCCCTGCCGCTCGGGATCCTGGCCGCGATCTATCTGAACGAGTACGCGCCCAAGCGCGTCCAGACTGCCATGACCGTCGCCTTCGACGTGCTGAACGGTGTGCCCGCGATCGTGATCGGGATCTTTGTCTTCGTTTTCATCGTCTCCGGCCACGGACAGGCGGCGTGGAAAGGCGCGTTCGCGCTCGCGATCCTGATGCTCCCCCTGGTCACCCGCTCAACACAGGAGGTGCTCGCCCTCGTTCCCGACGCGATGCGGGAGGCGAGCCTGGCGCTCGGAGCACCGCGCTGGCGCACGATCCTCGGCGTGGTGCTACCGATGGCTGTGGGCGGCATCATCACGGGGGCCACCCTGGCGACGGCGCGCGTCGCCGGCGAGACGGCGCCGCTGCTCTTCACCTCTGCCCTCGCCGGCAACGCGGTGTCCTGGGATGCGAGCCAGCCGCTGTCCTCGATCCCGATGTTCATCTTCACGTCGGCGGAGCAGGCCGATCCCGCGCTCCAGGAGCAAGCCTGGGGCGCGGCGCTCGTCCTGATCACCTTCGTGCTCGTCGCGAGCATCACCGCGAGGGCATTCGGGCTCCGAAGCCGGCGCCGACTGACCGGAGGACGCTAGTGCCCCGTCCAGCAATACACGCCGGCCCCTGGCCGGCGATCACGCGGCGCCAGAGCCCACCCTCCTCCTCACCAAGGTCTGATGACCTTGGCTCGTCCGAGTGCGGCCTCTGGCTTGGTGCTCGCGAGCCAGCGACTCGGCAGCATTACTGGAAGGAGCACTAAGTGAGCTACGTTTCGACACGAATGCAGGAAGGCACCGAAGGACTGCCGAGGGCGCTCGACCCGGCGCAGCTCGGCGAGAAGCCGTCCCAGCGCGAAGTGGCGAAGGAGACGGTCTTCCGGATCGAGGGCCTGAGCGCCCACTACGGGAAGACAACGGCCGTGAAAGACGTGTCGTTCGACATCTACGGGCGCACGGTCACGGCGATCATCGGGCCCTCAGGCTGCGGCAAGAGCACCTTCATTCGTTGCCTCAACCGGATGAACGACGTCGTACCGTCGTTCCATAGCGACGGTCGGATCTTCTTCCACGGCATCGACCTCCAGGGCAAGGACGTCGACCCGGTCTCGGTCCGCCGCCGGATCGGGATGGTCTTCCAGCGCCCGAATCCGTTCCCGAAGTCGATCTTCGACAACGTGGCTTACGGCCTCCGGATCCTCGGGATGAAGGACAACCTCAAGGATCGCGTCGAGCACGCCCTCAGGCGCGCCGCGCTCTGGGAGGAGGTCAAGGGGCGGCTTAAGGACAGCGCGCTCGCGCTCTCGGGCGGACAGCAGCAGCGGCTCTGCATCGCGCGCGCAATCGCGATCGAGCCGGACGTGATCCTCCTCGACGAGCCGGCCTCGGCCCTCGACCCGATCGCCACCTCGAGCATCGAAGATTTGATGCACGAGCTGAAGGAGGACTACACGATCGTGATCGTGACGCACAACATGCAGCAGGCCGCCCGCGTCGCCGATCGCACCGCCTTCTTCTCGATCAGCGGCACCGAGGAGGGTCAGCGACACGGAGTCCTCGTCGAGTACGACGAGACCGAGAAGATCTTCACGAACCCCTCCGAGCAGCGCACCGAGGACTACGTCACCGGCCGGTTCGGCTGATGCGCGCCCTGTTTGTCTGCGTCCAGAATGCGGGCCGGTCGCAGATGGCGGAGGCGCTCTACGCACGAGCGGGCGGCGAGGGGCGGTCGGCGGGGACTGCGCCCGCCAAGCACGTCCATCCCGAGGTGGTCGAGGCGATGCGCGAAGTCGGGGTCGATCTCGCCGACCGCACGCCCCATCGGCTCGAGACGGCGGATGCGGAATGGGCCGACGTGGTCGTGACGATGGGCTGCGGCGACGCGTGCCCCGTGCTCCCCGGCAAGCGCTACGTCGACTGGGAGCTCGACGACCCGGCGGGGAAGCCGCTGGACGAGGTGCGTGCGATCCGGGATGAGATCGCCGCCCTGGTGAACGACCTCGTTCGAAGCGGTGAAAAAGTGGAGAGCGGTTTGCGGAAACCCTGATTCTGCGTACACACTTAGGGGACGATGCGTGTCGGGATCGTCGCCCACCGCCGCACGTCGACCAACGCTGCCCTCGCTCGGGCGCGTGCCGGCACGAGTGTTCTCGCTCCGGCCGAGGCGCTGAAGAACCTCCGAGAGCTCGACATCGTGGTTGGGCGCCTCGACGTCGCCGAGGCGTTGGACGGGATCGAGATCGGCCTCTGGGAGCTCGCACGTCTGCGCGGCGCCGGCGTTCGAGTCCTCAACCCGCCCGGAGCCCTCGTCGCCGCCCACGACAAGCTCGCGACGTCCCGGATCCTCGCCGGAGCCGGCATCCCCCACCCGCGGACGGTCCACGTCACCTCTCCGACCGCCGCACTGCCGTTCGCTCCGCCGGTCGTCGTGAAACCGCGGTTCGGCAGCTGGGGGCGGGACGTCGTCCTCTGCGAGACGGCGGCCGAGCTGCGCTCGGTCCTCGAGCACGACCGGAACCGGCGCTGGTTCCGCGCCCACGGCGCGCTCGTGCAGGAGCTCGTGCCGCCGGTCGGCCACGACCTCCGCCTGCTGGTCGCAGGCGCCGGGGTCGTCGGCGCGATCCGACGAGTCGCGTCACCAGGGGAGTGGCGGACGAACGTCGCGCTCGGCGCCACCCGCGAGCCCGTGACGCCCCCGCCGGCGGCCTGCGAGATCGCGGTCGCCGCCGCCCGGGCGATCGAGGCCGACCTCGTGGGCGTGGATCTCCTGCCCGCGCCCGGCGGCGGCCACGTCGTCCTCGAGCTGAACGGGGCCGTGGAGTTCACGCAGGAGTACGCCCTCCAGCCTGGGGACGTCTTCGAGCATGTGCTCGCCGCGATCCTTCCGGCCTCCGAGCCGGCGGCGTCGATCGTCTGAGCGTTCTCCGCTTCTTTCCTGGTCCTTCACCGCTTTTTCGCCCCTGCGCCCCGAACGCTGAGCGACGCTTGGGCCATGAACCCCCAACCGCTCCTCTGCGAGCTCCACGCGCACACCAGCTGGAGCGACGGCTCGCTCACGCTGACCGAGCTCGTCGACCTCTACGGGATGCACGGCTTCGACGTGCTCTGCGTCACCGACCATGTCGTCCCGGGCAACCCCGCGTATCTCACCGAGGCGAGGTCGGGCCGCTACCTCGCCGCGATCGAGCGCGAAGGCCGGCGCGCCCGCGAGCAGTACGACCTCCTGGTGATTTCCGGCGTCGAGCTCACCTTCGACGACGCAGACCCCGCTGCGTCGGCCCACGCGCTGGCGCTCGGCGTCCACGCGTGGATTCCCGTGGACGGCGGGCTCGAGCGGGCACTCGTGACGGCCGGGGAGCAGGGCGCGGCGCTCGTGGCCGCCCATCCCCACGGGGCTCGACCGGATCACGCCACGCGCCACACGACGCGCTGGTTCTGGCACAACCGAACGGCGCACGGCCTCGTCCACCGCTGGGAGCTCATCAACCGGGACCAGACCTTCGGCTGGGTCGCGGACGCCGATCTCCCCTGCATCGCCACCGGCGACTTCCACCGACCGGAGCACCTCGAGACCTGGAAGACCTTCCTCCCCTGCGTCAAGAGCGAGGAGGCCGTAATCGCGTACCTCCGTTCTGCCGCTCGTGCGTATGTCATCCCGTGGCACCTCCGCAACGCGGCGCGCCTCGCCGCCTGACGCCGAGGGTTCACCACTTCGTTACGAGCCCTTCACCTTGCGGATGCCCCGCATGCTCGTGGCGCGTTGCAAGATCGGATCGTGGCCAGGGTCCTGATCGTCGAGGACGACGAGGTCATCGCCAGGGGGATGGCCAGTCACCTCGTTGCCGCCGGCTTCGACGCCCGCTGGGCCTCGAACGGCCAGGCGGGGCTTGCCCGGCTGCGGTACGAGCAGCTCGACGTCTGCGTCGTCGACCTGATGCTGCCGATGCTCGACGGCTGGTCGCTGATCGAGTCGGCCCGCGCAGAGGGAATCGGCGTGCCAGTCCTCGTCGTGAGCGCGCGCGGCAGCGAGGAGGACCGCGTGAAGACGCTCGAGCTCGGCGCCGACGACTACCTCGTGAAGCCCTTCTCGATGCGGGAGCTCGTCGCGCGCGTGAGGGCAGCGGCGCGCCGAGGCATCCGCGAGCAGGAGCCTGCGCGAGGCGAGGCAATCGAGCTCGCAGGGCTTAGGATCGACCCGTTGAGCGTGCAGGCCTACCTGGACGGCCGCAGCGTCGAGCTGACGCCGACGGAGTTCCGACTGCTGTACGCGCTGGCGGCCGAGAGCCCCCGCGTCGTCACCCGCGACGAGCTGCTGCAGAAGATCTGGGGTCGGCGCCTGACGCGACGCGACAGGACGGTCGACGTCTTCGTCCGTAAGCTTCGGGAGAAGATCGATGCACGCTCACCGGAGCACGCGTTCCTGCACACGCGCTACGGCGTCGGCTACAAGCTCGAGCCCCAGCTGAAGTAGTGCCGGCGGTCGCGGCGGCGGCGCGAGAAGCCGACCGGCTTCTCAACCGAGAGCTTTCCTGGCTCGACTTCAACGCGCGCGTGCTCGAGCTGGCCGATGACCACGGTGTGCCGCTGCTCGAGCGCGTCAGGTTCTGCGCGATCTTCTCGTCGAACCTGGACGAGTTCTTCATGGTCCGGGTCGCAGGCCTGCTCGGCCTGCTCGCCTCCGGCGTCAGCGTCCGCTCGGCCGACGGCCGTACGCCGCAGGAGACGCTCGTCGACATCCGGCGACGGGTGACCGAGCTCACAGCGCGCCAATCGAAGCTCGTGCGACGCGACCTGCTCGGCGAGCTGGACACGCAGGGGATCTCGGTGGGTGACGTCGGCGACCTCCGCGGGCGAGACCTGGCCGACCTGACGGAGCGATTCGAGCGCGAGATCTTCCCGGTGCTGACGCCGCTCGCCGTCGGGCCGGGGCAGCCGTTTCCGTACATCTCAGGCCTCTCGCTCTCACTCGGCCTCTTCGTCACCGATCCGGAGACGGGCGAGCGGCGCTTCGCACGCGTGAAGGTCCCGGAGGTGCTGCCGCGGTTCCTCGAGATCGGCCGGCGCAGCCTCTTCGTCCCCCTCGAGCAGGTGATCGAGCACTTCCTGCCGTGGCTCTTCCCGGAGATGGAGATCAGCGAGTGCGCCGTGTTCCGTGTCACGCGAGACGCCGACTTCGAGGTCTCGGACGAGGCCGACGACCTGCTCGAAGCCGTCGAGCTCGAGCTGCGCCGCCGCCGGTTCGGGGACGCCGTTCGCGTCGAGATCAGCGAGGCGATGTCCCCGGAGATGCGTGGGCGCCTGCTCGAAGGTCTCGGCGCCACCGAGGACCAGCTCTACCCGATCGGCGGCCTGCTCGACCTGGCGGACCTGAGCCAGCTGGTGCGCCTGGAGCGGCCCGACTTGAAGGACGATCCCTGGCTGCCCGTCACCCAGCCTCGGATCGGCGAGGTCGCCTCACCGTCCGAGTTCTTCCAGGAGATCCGGCGGGGGGACATCCTCGTCCACCACCCCTACGAGTCGTTCACGACCAGCTTCGACGCGTTCGTACGCGGCTCGGCGAAGGATCCGAACGTCGTCGGGCTGAAGACGACCGTCTACCGGACGAGCGATGAGACGCCGCTCGTCCCAGCCCTGATCGACGCGTCGGAGGAGGGCAAGCAGAGCGTTTGCCTCGTCGAGCTCAAGGCGCGATTCGACGAGCACCGCAACATCGAGTGGTCGCGCGCCTTGGAACGCGCGGGCGTCCACGTGGTGTACGGGTTCCCGAACCTCAAGATCCACGCGAAGGCGACGTTGATCGTTCGGCGGGAGGGCGACGTGCTGCGCCGCTACGTCCACGTCGGGACGGGCAACTACCACGCCCTGAACGCGCGCATCTACGAGGACTTTGGCCTGTTCACGGCCGATCCGGACGTCGGGGCCGACGTGGCCGACCTCTTCAACTACATGACGGGCTTCGGCCGGCCGCAGCGCTTTCGCAAGCTCCTGGTTGCGCCTTTCGCGCTCCGCTCGCGCCTGATCGAGGAGATCCGCGCGGTTGCACAGGCGGCTGAAGCGGGCAAGAAGGCAGCTATCCGGATCAAGGTGAACGCGTTGACCGACCAGGCCGTGATCGAAGAGCTGTACGAGGCGTCGCAGGCCGGCGCGGAGATCGACATCGTCGCGCGCGGGGTGTGCGCGCTGCGGCCGCGCGTCCCGGGAATGAGCGAGAACATCCGGGTCCGAAGCATCCTCGGGCGCTACCTCGAGCACAGCCGGGTGTTCATCCTCGAGGCCGGCAAGACCGCGACGTACCTGATCGGGAGCGCCGACCTGATGCCGAGGAACCTCGACCACCGGCTCGAGCTCGTCGTCCCGATCGACGATTCGTACGCCCAGCAACGGCTGTCGAGCGCGTTCGACTCGCTGCTCGCCGACAACTCCCAGGCGTGGGAGCTGAGGTCGGACGGCACCTGGCGACGCACCCGGCCGGCGAAGGACGAGCGGCCGAGACCCGCACAGGCCGCGCTGATGCGAAGCGCCCGGGCGCGGTTCCGCCGCCGATCCGAGCCCAGTCGGGGCAGGTAGGCCACGTCCGCCGTCCCGGTCAGAATGCTTCCGATGCGGGCCGGGGTGATCGACGTTGGCTCGAACACCGTCCGCCTGCTCGTGGCGAAGGACTCCCGGCGAGGGCTGACGGCCATCGCGACCCGCCGCGCGCATCTCGGCATGGGGGTCGACATCGAGCGGTGCGGCTCGATCTCGGATCAGAAGCTCGAGCAGCTCGCCCAGCTCGTGAGGCGCTACGCCGTCGAGGGCAGGAAAGCGGGCGCCGACCGCCTCGAGGCGGTCGTGACGGCACCCGGGCGGCAGAGCGCGAACGGCGAGGCGCTGCGGGACGTGGTTCGGTCGGCGACCGGGCTGTCCGTCCGCCAGCTGTCGGCTGAGGACGAGGGGCGGCTCGCGTATGCCGGCGCCGTGCACAGCTGCCGATCGGGGCGCGAGCCAGTGGGCGTCGTCGACGTCGGCGGCGGCTCCACCCAGCTGATGGTCGGGACGACCGAGGACGTCTCCTGGCTCCACTGCCTCGACCTGGGCTCGCTGCGCCTGACGGCTCGCTACCTCGTGAGCGACCCGCCGTCGCAGACCGAGCTCACGGCGGCGGCCGAGGCCGTCGAGAAGGCCTTCGAGCATGTCACGCCGCCGCTCCCGCGAACCGTGCTCGCAACCGGGGGCACGGCACGCACGCTGCGTCGCATCACGGGCCGCCGGCTGGGAGCCGACGTCCTCGGCGCCGCGCTCGCCACCCTGGCTGCGGCGCCGTCGGCCCGGGTGGCAAAGGACCACGGAGTTCCGGTCGAGCGGGCGAGGGTGCTTCCGGCGGGGACGATCGTGCTGCGCGAGGTGCAGCGGCGGCTCGGCGTCAAGCTCGAGGTTGCCCGCGGCGGGCTCCGCGAGGGCGTGGTGATCGAGCTCCTGGTGGAGCTGGCCGCCGCGGCCTAGATCTCGCCGTCGAGGTAGTCGACGACGCTCGAGCGGCGGACGATGATCTGATCGTCCCCGCCGCCCTCGACCGGCCACACGCCGATCTTGTCGCTGTCCGGATAGACGGCGACAGCGGGGTTCATCCTCGTCGACAGCATCATCACCCTGAGCGTCTCCGACGTCTTGTTCGTGACCTTGTGGGCGCCGTCCGGGCCTTCCGGGAAGCACACCACGTCGTTCGGCTCAAGCTCGTGCTCGCCGTCGGGATCGCGGAGGGTCGGACGGCCGCTGAGCACGAGGAGCCACTCCTCTTCGGGGTACTCGTAGTGATAGGGACAGATGCTCTGGCCCGGCGGCAACTCGTAGACCGTCGCACCCAGCCGTGAGGCCTCGATCGAAGGCCCGAACCGGTTGTAGCCGGCGTTGTAGCCCTCCGGGTCGCCCTCGTCGTACTGCAGCTCCAAGCCGTTCAGATTGATCCGTCGCATGGCCGAGACCTTAGTCGGGCGGCGGAAGGCGCCCGAGCTCGAGCAGGCCGCCCTCGCCGACCTCGGCGACCACCGTCGAGCCCTTCTTCATCTTGCCGAAGAGCCGTTGGAGCTCCGGGCCGTGGCCGCAGACGGCGGCGGCCTGGCCGGCGAGCTCGTCCAGCAGCCTGGCGACGTCCTCTGGACGTGACCCTTCTGCCAACTCGTCCGCCTCCTCGAGCTCGACACTCCGGGCGCGGGCAAGCGGCTCGACGGAGTCCACGCAGCGGACGAAGGGGCTTGAGACCACGCGGTCGACTTGAAAGGGCGCGAGCTGCCGGACGAGCGCCTCCGCCTGCCGCCGGCCCCGATCGTCCAGCGGACGGTGCTCGTCGTCGCCGTCCCAGTGTTCCCGATCCCCGGCGGAGCCGTGCCGGACGACGAGGAGTGGCGGCGGTAGCCCATGGAGGACCTCCCGGTCCCGGTGGTAGCTGAGCTGGTCGAGCGCCTCTTGCTCAGACATCCACCGCGCCTCGTCTACCTCCGGGCCCGGCTCGAACTCACCCGACTCGGGCCGCATCGTCCAGTAGCGGACGATCTTCTCGCGGCCGTGGCGGTCGCGGTAGCTCGAGCTCGGTAACTTCGCGCCGAGAGTGCCGCGAAAGCCGGTCTCCTCCTGGACTTCACGCACCGCCGTCTCCCGAGCGCCTTCGCCTCCCAGGGCCTTTCCCTTGGGGAACGTCCAGTCGTCGTATTGGGGACGATGGACGAGCAGGACCGCCATCCCGTCCGGCCCCACGCGCCGCGGAACCGCCCCCGCTGCGCGGACGCGCGAGCTCAGCGCCACGCGTCGTCGCCGGCGTTCCGGAGGCGCTTCCACGCCTTCGGCCAGGCAGCGCGCGCTGCAGCGCGCCGAGCCCGCTGGCGCTCGACCAGCCGACCGGCGACGAGCGCGGTCCTACCGGTGCCGTGGACCTGGCCGAGAAGCTCGCGGATCCGTTGCTCGGCGACCACCGCATCCTGGTGCTCGCCGAGCACGTCCTGGAGCGCCATCGCGCGCGCGACGAACCGGTCCTCGCCCCCGACCGCCTCCGCGGCGTAACGCGCCCGCTTCGCCCGGATTCGAACCCGGTGGAGCTCCTCGTCGGTGGCGTTCCTCGCCAGCCGTCGGGCCGAGCGGCGCAACCGTCGATACTCCGCCGCCGCCGCCGCCGCGAGTCGCTCTCCGTCACGGAGTCCAGGCGGCTGCTCGAGCTCGCCGACGAGCGCGCGGTAGCGCGGCGAGTCGAATGCGACGAAGAGCTCGTGGCGGGCCTGCTCGCGCTGGACGTCCAGCAGCTCGAGGATCGCGCCGAAGGAGGCCGCCTCCTCGATCGTCGCGAGCTCGGCGAAGAGGTAGGCGAGCAGGACGTCGCGGTCGCGCACCTCCCCGAGGTGCCGGCCGAGCCAGCGCAACTCGCGCCCGAGGCGCGCGCCGCGGTCCGGATCGTCGAGCCGATCACCGGTCGAGCGTAGGAGCGCTCTGAGCCGCCTCGTCGCCACCCGCTGCTTGTGCAGGTCCTCGGGGTGGGTTCCTACTCGGACCTTCGCCTCTCGCGCGGCGACCTCCTGCGCGTGGCGGCGGAGGGCACGCTGGAGGGGGTCCGGCCGTGTTTCGAGGCCCCCCAGTGGGTGGAGCGAGGCCATCGGCGCATCGTAGTTCTCCACAGCTGTGGAAAACGGTCTGGGCCGCCGTTCACCCTCTGTTCACCGCGCAGGTGATAGGACCCGGCCGATGCGCGGCCGAGCCGGCATCTACGCGGTGGCCGGCGTGGCTCTCGGGCTCGCGCTCCTGCTCGCCCTGCTCGGCGCCGGTGAGGCGGCCGGCGCGCTGACGGACTGGCAGGCGCTCGTGCTCGGGTTGGTGCAAGGGGCCACGGAACTGCTGCCGGTCTCGTCCTCAGGCCACCTGATCCTCGTCCCTTGGCTCTTCGACTGGACCTACCTCAAGCAGCACGACGAGTTCAACCAGACGTTCGACGTCGCGCTCCACCTCGGCACGCTGATCGCGGTCGTCGGCTACTTCTGGCGCGACCTGGTCGGCTACGTCGCCGCCTGGGTTCGATCGGTGGCGCGCCGGTCGGTCGAGGGCGCCGACGAGCGCATCGCGTGGTTCCTGTTCGTCGCAACGATCCCGGCCGTGATCATCGGCGGCGTCGGGGAGAGCTTCATCGCGGAGCATCTCGGCGAGCCGTGGCAGATCGCCATCTTCCTCGCGGTGTTCGCGCTCGTCCTATGGATCGCCGACCAGCGACCGACGACGCGCCACATGGACGACCTCTCGACACGGGAGGCGGTCCTGATCGGATCGGCGCAGGCGCTCGCGCTCGCGCCCGGCGTCTCGCGCTCGGGGATAACGATCTCGGCGGGCCGCTTCCTCGGCCTCGATCGCGACGCAGCAGCACGGGTCTCGTTCCTCCTGCTCGTTCCGATCACGCTCGGCGCCGTCGTCTTCAAGGGGACGACGGACGTCCTGCTCGGCGACCTGCCCGCGGGCTGGCACGGGCCGTTCGTCGTGGGCGTCCTGGCCGCGCTCGCGAGCGGACTGGTTGCGATCGACTTCCTGCTCGGCTTCGTTCGGCGTCACACGTACACGCCGTTCGTGGTCTACCGGCTGATCGTCGCCGCGATCGTGCTGGTGATCATCGCCACCGGCTGGCGCGCGGCGACCTTCTAGAACACGAGGTAGAGGACCTCGCCGACCATCGCCGGCTTGTCGGAGCCTTCGATCTCGATCTCCGTCTCGATCCGGTAGAGGACGCCCTCGCCGCGCTTCTCGCTCGACTTCAGCGCCGCCTTCAGGCGGACCCGCGACCCGACGGGAACCGGCGCCGTGAACCGGACCTTCTCGATGCCGTAGTTGATGCCCATCCTCGCGTCGGCGACGTTCAGCACCTGGGAGACGAAGTACGGCAGCAGCGCGAGGCTGAGGTAGCCGTGCGCGACGGTCGTCCCGAACGGGCCCTGCGAGGCCATGTCAGGGTCGACGTGGATCCACTGGTGGTCGTGGGTCGCTTCGGCGAACTGGTTGATCTGCTCCTGGTCGATCGTTTCCCAGTCGCTCGTTCCGAGGTCCTGCTCCTCCGCGGACTCGAGCTCGGCCTTGGTCAGCGTCGTCGTCATGCCGGTGCCTCCTCGAGCAGTTTGGCGCGGAGCGCCTTCCGATCGACCTTGCCGACGTGCGTCAGCGGCAGGGAGCCGACCAGATGCACCTCGCGCGGGTACTTGTAGCCGCCGATCCGCTTCTTCCCGTAGGCGACAAGGTCGTCGGCGGTCGCTTCGGCGCCGGGAGCGAGCTCGACGAACGCGACGACCTCTTCCCCGTGCGCCGCATCCGGCCTCCCGACCACGCCCGCGCCGGCCACCGCCGGATGCTCGAGCATCGCCTCTTCCACGTCGCGCGGGAAGACGTTGAAGCCGCCGCGGATGATCAGGTCCTTCTTACGGTCGACAACGTAGAGGTAGCCGTCCTCGTCCAGGTATCCCAGATCGCCCGTGCGGAGCCAGCCGTCCTCGATCGCCTCCGCCGTCGCCTCCGGTTGGCCCCAGTACCCGAGCATCACGCCCGAGGAGCGAACGCAGATCTCGCCGACCTCGTCGTCGCCGTCGATCCGGATCTCGACGCCGGGGGCGGCCTGGCCGACGGAGCCGAGGCGTGACCCGCCGGGCGGCGTCGAAGTGACGATCGCCGACGACTCCGTCAGGCCGTAGCCCTCGCGGATCTCGACCTGCGACAGACGCCGCAGCAGCTCCTCCGCGACCTCAGTCGGCAGCGGCGCGCCGCCGGAGACGACGTAACGGAGCTCCGACAGGTCGTAGTCCTCGAGCTGCTGGGCGAGGAGCAGCTGGAGCATCGACGGGACGACGGCGGTGATCTGTGTCCGGTGCTCCTGGGCGAGCTCGAGCCAGAGTGCCGGGTCGAACCAGCGCATCAGCGCCGTCTGTCCCCGCTCCTCCGCGTGGAGGCCGACGACGGTGACGAGCAGCCCGTAGGCGTGCGACAGCGGAAGCGCGAGGAGCCCGCGCGTGATCTCCGGGAGGTGACCGGCATCGTGGCCCGACTTGCCCGCGAACCACAGGTTCTCGTGCGAGAGCAGGACGCCCTTGGAACGGCCGGTCGTGCCGCCGGTGTAGAGCAGGGCCGCCGGGTCTTCGGGCGCCCGCGGGACGATCTCCGCCGGGTCGGCCTCGCCGAGCTCGTCGGTCGTCACGATCCGCACACCGTCCGGGACGTTCCCTGCGAGCTCGGGCGTCGCGAGCACGAGACTCGCGCCCGAGTCGCTCACGATGTGCTCGAGCTCCGCCGGCGGCAGTAGGAAGATCGCCGGCGTGACGACGCCGCCCGCCCGCCAGATCGCGTTGTACGCGATCGGCACCTCGGGGCAGTTCGCCATCAGGACGACGACGCGGTCTCCGGGCTCAAGGCCTTCGTCGCGGAGCCAGCCGGCGAGGCGAGCCGCGCGATCGTGCAGCTCGCCGGAGCGGATCCACCGGCCGTCGAACCAGAGCGACTCGTAGTCGCCGAGGCGCGCGAAGGTCTCGTCTGCGGCGCGGGCGAGGTTGCGTTCAGCCAACGCGCATCGACTGGCCGCCGGCCTTGCCCATCATCGCGACCATCCCAGCCGGCGCCGCGCCCTCGGGGAAGCGCTCCTTGAGCTGGGCGAGGAGCTCATCCGCGTCCCAGCGCTCGTCAGACGCAAGGAGCTCGCCGGCGTCCCACGGGCGGAGCACGTTGACCGAGCCGCCCCAGACGAAGAAGCACTGGCCGGTGATCTCCTGGGCCTCGTCGGCGGCCAGGGCGACGACGAGCGGCGACATGTTCCCAGGGTCGAGCGGGTCGAACTCACCCTCCTCGGGCGGCGGCAGATCGCCGAAGGTCTCCTCCGTCATGCGCGTGCGCGCGTTCGGGGCGATGCAGTTGACGGTGACGCCGTAGCGCTGCAGCTCCTGCGCGGCGATCAGCGTGAAGCCGGCGATTGCCGCCTTGGCGGCGCCGTAGTTCGCCTGCCCGATATTGCCGAAGACGCCCGACGGGCTGGACGTGTTGATCACGCGCCCCCGCACTTCCTCGCCGGCCTTCGACTGCTCGCGCCAGTAAGCGGCGGCGTGACGCGTGGGGCCGAAATGGCCCTTGAGGTGGACGGCGATCACGGCGTCCCACTCGTCCTCGGTCATGTTCACGAGCATCCGGTCGCGGAGGATCCCGGCGTTGTTGACGAGGATGTCGAGGCGCCCGTAGCGGTCGATCGCGCGGCCGATCATGTGCTCGGCGGCCGCGAAATCGGCGACGTCGTCGTAGCTCGCAACCGCCTCGCCGCCGGCGGCGACGATCTCGTTCACGACGGTCTGAGCGGGGGTCGAATCGGTTCCCTCGCCGGCCAGCGAGCCGCCGAAGTCGTTCACGACGACCTTCGCTCCGGCCTCGGCGAGGGCGAGTGCGTGCTCGCGTCCGATGCCCCGGCCGGCGCCGGTGACGATGGCCACCTTCCCGTCGAGTGACGGCATGGGAGGATCGTACGTCGATGGGCTTCGAAGGTGGGCAGATACAGAACGCGATCTACGTGGCGGGTGAGTCGCCATGGCCGATCTCGGCAGCCGAGTGGGAAGCGCGCGCGGCGGAGCAGCTCGAGCCGGGGCCGTTCGACTACATCGCGGGCGGCGCCGGCTCGGAGGCGACGATGCGGGCGAACCTCGAGGCGTTCGAGCGGCGCCGGCTGCGGCCGCGGATGTTGGCCGGGACTGCGGAGCGCGACATCTCGGTGGAGGTGCTCGGGACGCCGTCGCCGGCGCCGTTTCTACTCGCGCCGATCGGTGTGCTCTCGATCGCGCACCCCGACGGTGAGGTCGGCGTGGCGCGGGCGGCGGCGGCGGCGCGCGTGCCGATGGTGCTCTCGAGCGCCGCCTCGCACTCGATCGAGGAGGTAGCCGAGGCGATGGGCGACGCGCCGCGGTGGTTCCAGCTCTATTGGGTGAACGACCGCGAGGTGGCGATCAGCCTCGTTCGGCGGGCTGAGGCGAGCGGCTACGGCGCGCTCGTCGTCACGCTCGACACGATGACCCTCGGCTGGCGGCCTCGGGATCTCGCCAAGGCGTACCTGCCGTTTCTCGGCGGCGAGGGCTGCGCGCAGTTCTTCTCCGACCCTGTCTTCCGGAGCAAGCTGGAGCGGCCGCCCGAGGAGGATCCGCTCGGCGCGGCCGTTGCGATGCTCCAGACGTTCCCGAACCTGGCGCTGACCTGGGACGACCTGGCCTGGCTGCGGGGCCAAACCGAGCTCCCTCTGCTCGTGAAGGGGATCCTGCGCGGAGACGACGCGGTGCTGGCGCGCGAGGCGGGCGTCGACGGGGTGATCGTCTCGAACCACGGCGGCCGCCAGGTGGACGGCGCGGTCGCGGCGCTCGACGCGCTCGTGGAGGTCCGCGAGGAGCTCGGGCCGGACACTGTGGTCCTGATGGACGGTGGCATCCGTGGCGGCGCCGACGTCCTGAAGACGATCGCGCTCGGCGCCGACGCAGTTCTTCTGGGACGGCCGTACGCCTACGGGCTCGCAGTCGGGGGGCAGGAGGGCGTCGAGACGGTGATCCGCCACCTGATGGCGGACACGGACATCACCCTCGCGCTGCTGGGCGCGAGACGACCCGGGGATCTGGACCCGACGTGGATCGCGGCGTCGTCCTGAGCGAACTGGAGCGATTCGGCGTCGAGGAGATCGACCTCGACCAGCCTGGTGCGGGCGAGGTCCGCGTCCGGATCGAGGCGAGTGGGGTCTGCCACTCCGACCTCCACATCATCCGGACGGGGTTCGGGCATCCGCTGCCCGTGCTGCTAGGGCACGAGGGGGCCGGAGTCGTCGAAGCGGCGGGCGAGGGCGTTGAGCACGTCGCACCCGGCGACCGGGTCGTGATCGGCTGGCGCTCGCCCTGCGGCCGGTGCTCGTGGTGCAAACGCGGCGCCCGGCACCTGTGCCGGACGCCGCCCGGTGCGCGCGGGAGGATGCATGCGCAGGACGGCCGCGACCTCTTCGGAGCGCTCCAGACCGGGACGTTCGCGACGAGCACGATCGTCCACGGCG
Organism: Gaiellaceae bacterium; assembly: GCA_035605555.1. Lineage (GTDB taxonomy): Bacteria > Actinomycetota > Thermoleophilia > Gaiellales > Gaiellaceae > JACDAN01. Next base: position 1,078 of record DASTHD010000012.1, on the reverse strand, counting down.
CGGCGGCAGTGCCGGTCGGCGGCGACCTGCCGCCGGAACAGGCGTGCCTGATCGGCTGCGCGGTTGCGACCGGTGTCTGCTCGGTGCTGAAGACCGCGCAGGTCTGGGAGGGCGCGCGCGTCGGCGTGATCGGGTGCGGTGCCGTCGGACTGTCGGTGATCCAGGGCGCGCGGATCGCGGGCGCGGAGGAGATCTACGCACTCGACCTCGACGAGCGGAAGCTGGAAGCAGCGGAGCGGTTCGGCGCAACGCACCGCGGTGAGGGCGACCGGCTCGACTTCGTCTTCGACGTCGTCGGGCGGCCGGAAACCGTCGCTCAGGGCCTGGGGATGCTCGGCCACGCCGGGACCCTCGTCTACATCGGACTTCCCCAGCCGGGCGTCGAGGTTGCCGTTCCGCTCCAGTTCCTCTTCGACCGGCGGCTGCGGATCGTCGTCTCCCACGGCGGCGACCACGTCCCCGACGAGGACTTCCCGCGTCTCGCGCAGTTCGCCGCCGAGGGTCGGCTCGACCTGGCCGGAATGGTCACGAAGCGGATCGCGTTGGACGACGTGGCCCGGGCATTCGAGGAGATGGAGGCAGGAGACGTGATTCGGTCGGTGGTGATCCTGTGAGGATCCCTCCGCCGGTTGCGGACCTGATCGGGATCGAGGTCCTCGAGCGAGGCGAGGGCGAGACCGTCTTCAAGCTCGAGGCGGAGGAGCGCCATTCCAACCCGATGGGGACGATCCACGGCGGGATCCTCTGCGACCTCGCGGACGCCGCCATGGGCATGGCCTTCTTCACGACGCTCGAGGAGGGCGAGTCGTTCACGACCCTGGAGCTGAAGATCAACTACCTGCGGCCGTTCTGGACCGGGACGCTGCTCGCGCACGGAAAGGTCGTCTCCCGCGGAAGGACGGTCGGCCTCACCGAGTGCCGGATCGTGGACGACCGTGATCGCCTGATCGCGCACGCCACGAGCACCTGCATGGCGCTCCGCGGCGACATGGCGCAGGGCCGCTGAGCGCTAGTTGCAAGTTGTCACAAGCGGATGTAGACGCCACGAAGCGCGCCGACCCGCATGGTTGAGCCGGGC
>DASTHD010000210.1:0-12241 GCA_035605555.1 Gaiellaceae bacterium | reverse complement strand
TTCGGGTGCCCGGCGCTGGCACACGCGAGCTCGCCGGTCCCGGCGTCGATGGTCAGGTAGGCCATCGTCACGAACTTCCCCTCCTCCACCTCGCCGACGACGACCTCGTTCGCTGCCCGGAGGAAGTCGGACGGGTCGGGGTGCTCGCGGGCGAGCGACCGAAAGACGAACTTCGTCATCGCCATGTCTGCGGCTGCGTCGATCCCCTTGCCCGTGACGTCCCCGACGACGACCGCCAGCCGCCCGTCCGGCAACACCGCGTAGTCGTAGACGTCGCCGCCGACGTCAAGGCGCGCAGAGGACTCGTAGACGCTGCCGATCTCGAAGCCGGGGAGCTGAGGTGGGGTCGCTGGAAGCAGCGACCGCTGCATCGCGTCCGCGAACCCGGCCTGCTGCTGGTAGAGGCGCGCGTTGTCGATCGCCAGCGACGCCTGTGAGGCGAGCGACCGGAGCGTGTCGACCGTCTCTGCCTCGAAGCTGTACGCGGGGTCGAGCGCAACCAGCGTCAGCGCGGCGATCACATCGCCCGAGGCCACGATCGGCACGACCACGGCGCTGGACCCTCGCCGGAGGAAGGGGGCGAGCAGCTCGTGGCCGCCGCCGAGGCGCTCTGCGGTGACGGGGTCGAGCACAAGCGCTCGGCGCGCCCGTCCGAGGCCGAGCCCGGTGAGCCGGGCGACCGGCTGCGGACGGGTCAGGATCGGCGCGAGCGCCTCCGCGAGGCGCGGGTCGGGGATGTGCAGCGAGCGAACGACCAGGTTCTCCCCACGCCCCTCCGGCAGCCGTAGCACGGCGGCATCGACGCCGAAGAGCTCGACGGCCGTCTTCGTCACCGCGGCGAGCGTCTGTTCGAGCTCGAGGCTCTCGGAGAAGGAACGGGAGATCTCGAAGAACGCCTCTAGGCGGCGCGCGGCGCGCCGTTCGGACTGCAGCGCGTCCTCCCGGGCGCGGGCGAGCTGCATCGTCTGCTCGTGGAGGCCGGCGTTCTGGACGGCGACCGCCAGCTGCCCGGCGAGGGCGGAGAGCAGCGCGGACTCGTTCGCGTGCAGGCGCCGGCCGCTCGGCAGGTAGGCCACGAGGAGCCCGATCAGCTCGTTCCCCGCCCGGAGCTGCACCGAGACCAACGCGCCGACACCGGCCTCGGAGACAGCATCGCGCACGGCGGCCAGGCCCGGCTCGGCCGCGGCATCGGGAATCTCAGCGACCGCGCGCGGCCGGAGCCGTCCGAGCGCGAGCGCGTGCAGCGCCCGCGCCACGCGGAGGTGCGGGCCGGCGAGACCGCGCTCGGCCGCCGTCTCGAGCTCGTGGCCCGAACGGAGGTAGACGGCGACCTGTTGCGTGCCCAGCAGCTCGGCGACCCGGTCGACGGCGGTGTCGAGCGTGTGGGACAGCGAGAGCTCGGCGATCGCCTGGCCGACGACCTCGAGCAACGCGCGACTTCGCTCGAGCTCCTGCGCCAGGGACGTCGTTCTTTCGCCCGCCCGAAGCACGTGTGCGGCGCGAGCGCCGAATGCCGCGAGCCGCTCGAGCTCTTCGGGGGCCGGCGCGACGCCGGCGAACGCGAGCCGCAGGCCCCCAACGGCCGGCTCCCCGAGCCGGACGAACGCCACCGAGTCGGTCTCGCCGCCGCGGAGCACGACGTTGCGGCCGGCAAGCTCGCGCTCGCCCTCCTCGGCGAGCTCCTGCAGCCGGTCGACGATGCCCACCGAGCCGATCGCCGTCGCAGTCCCGTCCTCGGCGCGCCAGAGGAGGCAGGACCCGGCATGGGTCACCTCCGCCAGGAGCCGAGCAATCCGCTCTGCGCTGCGCGTTTCCTCCGTGCCAGCGGTGAGCGCCCGACCCGCAAGCTCCAGCGTCGCGGTGAGCGCGCCGTTCGCGGGCAGCCCCTCGGACTCGAAGGCCCGCACGAGGAGCGCCGCCTGGTGCGCCGCGATCTCGGCAACGGCCCGGTCGCCGCCAGAGAAACCGCCCGGCCGGAGCAACTCGATCGCAACCAGGACACGCTCCCCGTCCTCCACCGGAACCACGAGCACCTCTGCCCCGCCGTGGCGGTCGGCGAGCGAGGAGCGAGTTCCCTCCAGCTCGGCCTGGAGCGCCGGCGACGAGCACCAGAGCCCTCGCGCGGCCGCATGGTCGCCCGCGGGAACGCGGATCGCCACGGCGGTCGCCGCCGTGGCCGCCCCCGCCGCCCGCGCGAGCGCCGTCAGCGCCACGTCGAGCGTCGCGGCCCCGACCAGCTCGGCGCCGGCCGCCGCGAGACTGTCCAGCTGCCCGGTCGTCGTTGCCATCGACAACGACTTATATAGTCCCGGCATGGCTGAGCCGGCCCGGCGTCAGGATGCCGTCGACGAGCCGCCGCCAGTCGATCCCGCCGCGATCGACCGGGCGTACCGGTTCCATCGGGCCCGTCGCCGCGCCCGAGAGGACCGCATTCGCGAGCGGAGCCTCGCACGCTGGCGCTTCTGGGTCGTGCTGACGACCCTGATCGTCCTCACCGCCTATCTCTCGATCGTGGTCTGGCACCAGGTCCAGCGGCTCTTCGGCCTCTAGCCGCTCCATGCCCGATACTTCCGCCCGTGCAGACGCCCGAGCCGTTTCAGACTGAAGAGCCGTACACCGAGCCGAGCGACCGGTTCTCCCCGGACGTCGCCTGGGTCTGGGGCGCCGGCGAGCGGCTGACGTGGATCGCCGGCCTCGTCCTCTCCCTGTCCACGCTGATGGGCTGGTACGTCAGCGTCGGAGGCGAGCCGACCTACGCCGTGATCGGCTGGCACACGGGCACGATCGCGAAGATCGTCCTCGTGATCGGCCTCGCGGTGATCGCGCTGCACCTGCTCCATCAGGCCGGGATCGAACTGCCGGCGACGGTGCCGGAGAGCCTGGTGGTGATCGTCCTGGGCGCGCTGGCGACGATCCTCGTGCTCATCCGCGTGATCTCCATCCCGGAGGAGTTCCAGCCGGCGAGCCGGGGGATCGGCCTCTGGATCAGCCTCTTCGCGGCGATCCTCGTGATCGTCGCCGGGCTTCTGCGGGCTTCCGAAGAGCTCTGACTAGCTTCCGAGGAGCTCTTTGGTCCGGGCGACCAGTTCCTGGGGGTTGAACGGCTTGCCGAGGAACGCCTGGGCGCCGCCGGCCTCAGCCTGGTCCGTCGCGTCCGCGTCGATCTGGCCGCTGAACATGATCACCTGGATCGAGTCGACGCCGTGCTTCTCACGGACGAGCTGGAGCATCTGCCAGCCGTCCACTTGGGGCATCATCACGTCGAGGAGGATCAGGTCCGGCGGCTCCGCCTCGAGCGCGGCCAACCCTTCCTCGGCGTTGCCGGCCTCTCGCACGGCATAGCCGTCCATCTCGAGGTTCACCCGCACGAACTCGCGGATCCGCGGGTCGTCGTCGACGATCAGGACGAGCGGCGCCGGCCGGGTGCGCGTAGCCGTCGCCCCTCCTGCAGAGCCGGCGACGAACGAGTCGAGATCACGCTGGCGGTACCGACGATGGCCGCCCGGCGTGTAGAAGGCCGGGAGCCGCCCCTGATCCGACCACTTGCGGATCGTGCTCTGAGCCACGCCGAGATAGCGGGCAGCCTGCCCGAGCGTCAACCAGTCGGCGCCGCCGTTCCCGGGCGGCGGCTGGCGCCGCGCCTTACCCCCTTCCTCGGCCATCGAGGGCGAATCTAAGCAAACCTTTGCAAACCCCGGGACCTCTGTGAGCGGTTCCTGGTCATGGAGTCGTCACGGTCACCGTCCGGGTCCGGGCCTCGGTCTGCGTCCAGGGCTGGATCGTGGAGATGTTCGTCACCGGCTTCGCCGGCTGCGGTTGGTCTTCGATCGCCTGCCCGACCGCGACGCCGAGCGCGAAGACGGCCGCGACGAGGAGCACCCTCAGGACCCAGCCGAGGATCGAAGGGCGCCGCCTCCGGCGGCGCGCCGCAGTCGGACGAGCGAGCGTCACGGGACGTAGTCGGTCGCGCCCTTGGCGTAGTTGTGGAAGGCGGCGTCCTGCACGACGGACAGCTCCCGGATCCAGCCCGCCGAGTTCATTCGCTCCTCCACTGCCTCGTTGAGCCAGCGGTCGGAGCCGTCGTAGACCTCGGCGAGCTGTTGCAGCGTGAACCGCTCCCCCACGCGCTTGCGCAGCTCTTCGAGCACGACCTCAAGCAGCTGCACGAGACGCACGTAGAGCTCACGATTGGCGGACTGGGACTCCAACCGGCGGTTCCCCTCCTCCCACTGCTGGCGCGCGAGGTCGACCGAGCTCATCCGTCCAGCGTGCAGCAGCGGTCGGGCCAGGTGCCGTCGATCTCGGCAACGATCCGGTCGCCGAGCTCGTAGCCGGGGCGGGCCAGCGCGAACGCCACGTGTGCGTGGAGGCACTTGAGCTTCTCCGGCCTCGAAGCGCCGCCGATGCCGAGCTCGAGCGACGCGCCGCCCTCCTGCCCGACCTGTCCAGCGGCGAGTTCGCGGCGCACTGCGCGCTGCTCCTCGGTCGCGTCGCGCAGGCTCGCCGCCAGGGCGTCGTCGGACGCTACGGCCGCCGTCCAGCGCTCGATTCCGCCGGCCGCCTCCAGCCGGGAGACGGCCGCGACGAGGTGGCGGCAGGTCAGGTAGAAGGTCGTCGGGAAGGGCTCGCCGGCGCTGTCATAAGGCGCCTGCAGCGTGACGGCCGGAGCGCCGAACGGGCAGCGGTAGGCGACGCGCAGAAAGGCGCGCGGCGTCCGGCCGAGCTGGCGCTCCACGACGGCCCGGTCATCCATCGCCTCCGATGCTAGCCCGGGCTCTCTTCCGCCACTCCGGGATGCCCTTGATGATGAAGAGCTGCTCGCCTGGCCTCACGAGGCCGAGCTTTCGAGCTCGGCGCTCGAGCGCCTCGGGCGTGTCCGTCTCGGCAAGCCGCCGGGCCAGCTCGTCCCGTCTTGCCCGGAGCTCGCGGACCTCCACCTGGCTCTGCTCGAGCGAGCTGCGCGTCTCCAGGTAGCTCTTGACCGGCCGGTAGTAGAGAAGCGCGACGACGGCGAGCGTCCCGAGCGCCAGCCAGCGCAGCATCGGGAGGCGCCTTCTGGGACGCGAAGCTCGCCGCTGGGACTTCGGCATGCCGCGTCCTTTCGGGACAAGCCGCGGCGCTCCTCCCGCGTCGCGCTACGCGTACGCCAGTTTGATCATGTCGGTCGTGCCGGGAATGTTCACCGCGGTGCCCGCGGTGAGGATCACCAGGTCGCCCTCCTGGAGGAGACCCGTCGTCCGGCCGCCCTCGAGCGAGCTCGCCCACAGCTCCTCGACGTCCGCGGCCTCCGGCATCCGCACCGGCGTCACGCCCCACTCGAGGGCCATGCGGTTGAGCGCGTAGGGATGGTGTGAGAGCCCGATCACGGGCCGCCGAGGCTTCAGCCGCGCGACCACGGACGCCGTGCGGCCGGAGAACGTCGGCACCAGGATCGCCTTCGCACCGAGTGTCTCCGCCAGGTCGCACGCGGCGTTCGACATCGCCTGGTTGATCGACGGTTCGTCGCCCGGCTGCGGAAACTGGTGCCGGTACTCGATGCTCGGCTCGATCACCTTCGCGACCCGGTCCATCGTCCGCACCGCCTCGAGCGGGTAGTCGCCGATCGCGGTCTCCTCCGACAGCATCACGGCGGAGGTCCCGTCGAGGATGGCGTTCGCGATGTCACTCGCCTCGGCCCGCGTCGGTTCCGGCTGGTGAACCATCGACTCGAGCATCTGCGTCGCCGTGATCACCGGCTTCCCTCGGTTCAACGCACCCAGGATGATCCGCTTCTGGAGCAGCGGGACGATCTCGGGACCCATCTCGACGCCGAGGTCGCCACGGGCGACCATGACCGCGTCGGTCTCGTCGAGGATCGCCGTCAGCGCGTCGACGGCCTCCGACTTCTCGATCTTCGCGATCACCTGCGCCGGCGAGCCGGCCTGGTCGATCAGCCCCTTGAGGTCGCGGACGTCAGCCGCCGACCGCACGAACGACAGCGCGACGAAGTCGACGCCGAGCTGGAGCGCAAACTCGAGGTCCTCCGCGTCCTTCCGCGTGACGGACGGGATCGGCACCGGGACGCCGGGGACGTTCACACCCTTGTGCGATGCCACGACCCCACCCACGAGGACGGCGCAGCGCGCCTTCCCGGCCTCGACCGCCTCCACGCGGAGACGGACGAGCCCGTCGTCGATCAGGACGTCGTGGCCGGGCTGGAGCACCTGGCCCACGACTGCCGGCCGCACCGGGAGCTCGCCGTCGCGATGGCCGTCGCCGGTGACGATGACCTCCTCACCGTTGTCGAGGATCATCGGCGCGGACAGCTCGCCGATCCGGAGCTTGGGCCCCTGCAGGTCGGCGATCAGCGCGATCGGGCGTCCGACCTCCTTCTGCGCGGCGCGCACCAGCTGCGCGTAGTGAGCGTGCTGCTCGTGCGTCCCGTGGGAGAAGTTCAGTCGCGCCGCGTCCAGCCCGGAACGCGCCAACTCGAGCACGCCGTGGGGCGTCCCGGTGGACGGCCCCAGCGTCGCGACGATCTTCGTGCGGCGGGGCAGTGTCATCGCCACGATCTCAGCGTACCCCGGGCGTCTACTCGAGCCGAAGCGGCAGCTCGACCGTGTGCGTCCGCGAGCCGTCGGCGGCCGAGACCTCGAAGGCAACCAGCGTGCCGGCCTGCGGCTTCGAGATCGAATACTGGACGGTGAAGCGGAACGTGCCGCGGGTGCCGCTGCCCGATGTCGCCGTGACGAAGTTCTTCGCGATCACCTTCCCGGCGGCGTCCTTCAGCTCGTAGTTGAACGTCGCCTCGAAGGTGTTCGCGGTCCCGGTCACCTCGAAGCCCGACTGCACGGTGTCGCCGGGCATGGGGGTCTCGATCAGAATCGCCGGAGTCTGGGCCTCGAAGGCGCGGCGACCGGCGGTCTTGCCGCCGACCGCCACCCGCTTCACCGTGGGGAACTGCGTGAGCGTGTAGACGACCTGCGCGAGTGCGGTCTGCGAGGGGAGCGGCCTGGAGAGCTCGAGCGACGCCACGCCGTTCCCGATCTCGAGCGACTCGAGCTTGGCGCCCGACGGGATCGCGGTGTCGAGGCCTTCGTCTTCGCTCGACGGCCCCTTCAGGAGCTCTCTGATGGTTGCGGTGCCGATCGCGGGGCCGGTGACGATCCCGCGCTCGACCGGCGCCACCTTGCCGTCGCGGAGGAAGTACAGGGTGACGACCGCCGGTGCCTCTTCGGGAACGGACGACGTCGGCGTCTGGGTGGTCGTCCGCACGACGGTTGTCGTGCTGGTCGCCTCGTCGCCCCCACCGCAGCCGGTGAGGAGGAGGGCGACCGCGAGACTAGGAAGCGCGAGCCGGAAACGCATCCCAGCCGGGATACTCCGCGTCGGAGCCCAACTCCTCCTCGATTCGCAGCAGCTGGTTGTACTTCGCGGTGCGGTCGGACCGGCTCGGGGCGCCGGTCTTGATCTGGCCGCAGTTCGTCGCCACCGCGAGGTCCGCGATCGTCGTGTCCTCGGTCTCGCCCGACCGATGGGACATGACCGCGGTGTACCCGGCCGAGCGGGCGAGCGCGATCGTCTCGAGGGTCTCGGTGAGCGTTCCGATCTGGTTGACCTTGATCAGGATCGAGTTGCCGACACCTTCGTCGATCCCGCGGCGGAGTCGGTTCACGTTCGTCACGAAGAGGTCGTCGCCGACGAGCTGTACGCGGTCGCCGAGACGCTCCGTGAGCGCTTTCCACGCCGCCCAGTCCTCCTCGGCGGCGCCGTCCTCGATCGAGACGATCGGGAACCGGTCGAGCAGGCCGGCCCAGAAGTCAGGCAGCTCGTCCGGCGTCTCCTCGCGGCCCTCGAAGCGGTAGACGCCGTCCTCGCCGACGACCTCGCTCATCGCCGGGTCGAGTGCGATCGCGATCAGGTCCCGGTGCCCCGCGCGCTCCGCCGCCTCGAGCACGACCTCGATCGCCTGCTCGCTCGACTCGAGGTCGGGGGCGAACCCGCCCTCGTCGCCGACGGCAGTTGAGAGCCCACGCTCGTCGAGGAGTGCTTTCAGCGTGTGGAACGTCTCGACGGCGATGCGCAGGCCGTCGGAGAAGGTCTCGGCGCCGCCCGGAACGACCATGAACTCCTGGAGGTCGAGGGAGTTGCGCGCGTGCGCGCCGCCGTTGACGACGTTCAGCATCGGCACCGGCAGCACATGCGCCTCGGCCCCGCCGACCCAGCGGTAGAGCGGCACGCCGGCGTCGGCGGCCGCCGCCTTCGCCACGGCCAGCGAGACACCGAGGCTCGCGTTCGCCCCCAGCCGCGCCTTGTTTTCGGTCCCATCGAGCATCACGAGCGCCGAGTCGATCCCGGCCTGGTCGCCGGCGTCCATCCCGTGCACCGCCGTCGCGATCTCGGTCCGGACGTTCTCGACGGCGCGGCCGACACTCTTGCCGAGCCACCGTTCGGGCTCCCCGTCGCGGAGCTCGACCGCCTCGAACTTGCCCGTGGACGCACCCGAGGGAACCGCCGCGCGCCCGACGGCGCCGGATTCGAGCTCGACGTCGACCTCGACCGTCGGGTTGCCCCTGGAGTCGAGGATCTGGCGGGCGCGGACGTCTGTGATCGGCGAGCTCAGCGCTGTTCCTCCTTGGCGGCGTCGAAGTATCGGTCTTTCTCGTCGAGCGTGAGCTCGGTGAAGGCGCGGCCGTCACCGGCGGCGAGCTCCTCGGCCCGCTCGACGCGGTCGGCGAACCGCCGCGCGGCCGTCCGCAGCGCGAGCTCCGGATCGACGTTCAGGCGACGGGCGACGTTGACGGCCGCGAAGAGAACGTCGCCGACCTCCTCGGCGACGTGCGGGTCCGGCTCCGTCTCGGCCGGGGTCTCCGCGCCCTCGTCGATCGCCTCCTTCAGCTCGGCGAGCTCGTCGTCGAGGTCGGCGACCGCTCCGGCCGTGTCCGGGTATTCGAACTCGATCGCGGCGGCGCGCTGCTGGAGCTTCCTCGCGTACAGCAGGGCAGCCAGCGCCTCGGGGACGTGGTGGAAGATGCCCTCACGCCCCTCCTGCTCGGTCTTCAGGCGCTCCCAGTTCGCCCGGACCCGGCCCGGTGTGCGCGCCTCGGCCTCGCCGAAGACGTGCGGGTGGCGTGCGACGAGCTTGTCGTGGATGCGCCTCGCCACGGAGGCGAGGTCGCCCTCGCCCTGCTCCTGGAGCAGGAGCGCGAGGAAATAGGTCTGGAAGAGGAGGTCGCCGAGCTCGTCCTCAAGCTTCTGGGAGTCGCCGGCCATCGCGGCGTCGGCGACCTCGTAGGCCTCTTCGACCGTGTGCGGGACGATCGTCTTCGCGGTCTGCTCGCGGTCCCAGGGGCAGTCACGCCGCAGCCGCTCGGTCAGCTGCTGGAGGTCGAGGAGGGCCTCGGCTAGGTCGTCAGCCAGTGGTGCTGGTGGTGCTCGTGCTGCTCGGCTTGTACCCGACCTGGTACGACGTCTCCTTCGCCAGGTCCTTGCGCATGTCGTTGACCCAGGACTGCATCTCCTTGTTCTTCCGGTCCTGGAGCAGCTGCTGGCGGATCGCCGCCTGAACCTGCGGGAACGGCGTCGTCGTGCCGTGCTTCACCGGCGTGAGCGCCTGGATGATGTGCCAGCCGAACTGCGTCTTGACCGGCTTGGAGATCCCCATGTTCCCGATCGTGAAGGCGACCTGCTCGAACTCGGGGACGAGCTGGCCCTTCGTCGCCGTCATCCGGCCGCCCTTGTTCTTCGAGGCCGGGTCCTGCGAGTAGCGCTTGGCGATCGCGTTCCAGTCGCCGCCGGCCTTGAGCTGGTCGTAGAGCTGGTCGGCGAGCTTCTTGTCCTTGACGAGGACGTGGCGGACGACGCGCGTGTCGGGCGACCCGTACTGCGCCTTGTTCTTGTCGTAGTAGGCCTTGACGTCCTTGTCCGAGACCTTCACGTCGGAGGTGACCTTGTTGAAGATCGCCTCCTGGATCAGGTTCGCGCGGATGATGTCGCGCGCCTGCGGCTCGGTCAGGCCCTGCTGCTTGAGCTCGGCCTGGAACTTCTTCTTGTCGCCGCCGTGCCGCTCCTTGATGTACTGGTCGATGCGTTTGTCGACGGCCTCGTCGCTGACGTCGACGCCGAGGTCGTCGGCCTTCACCTCGAACTGCGCGCGCTGGACGAGGAAGCGGACTGCCTGGTCGCGGATCTGCGCGTACTCGGCGGTGCCGACCTTCGGGAACGGGCGTTTCTGCGCGTCGTAGCTGCGCTTGGCGTAGTTGACGAGATCGTCGAACTCGGACTTCGTGATCGCCTGGTCACCGACCACGGCAACCGAGTTCGACGGCACCTTGCCGCCGTCGTCGGACGTGCCGCAGGCGACGGCTAGAAGGCCGACGGCCACCGCAAAAACTGCTGCAAAGATGCGACTTCTCATAGAAAAAGCGCCGCTCATGCCGCCTGGCGCGATTCCAGGATAGCATCGACCAGGCGGAGTGCCCCCGGCAGGTCCTCCTCGCGCAGCGAGACCTCTTTTCGGGCCGTCGTGTACACCGCGGTGTCGACCTTTCGCCGCAGCTCCCTCAGCTCCCCGGAGCCGAGCACGAGCGGCCCGACGGTCGCCTTGCCCTGGCGGAAGACGAGGTAGTCCGCCCCGATGCGCGAGAGCTTGATCCGCGCTTCCTGGATCCCGAACAGGTTCTGGACCGGACCGGGCAGCGGCCCGAACCGGTCGATCGTCGCCGCCTCGAGCTCGCGAAGCTCGTCCTCCGTCTCGGCGAGTGCGAGCCGGCGGTGGAGGTCGATGCGGAGCGCCTCCGAGTCGACGTAGGTGTTCGGGACGTAGGCGTCCACGCGCGCGTCGACCCGCACGGGGCGGGCCGCCGGCCGCCGCTCGCCCGAAAGCTCCGCGACCGCCTCGGCGAGGAGCTCGACGTAGAGCTCGAACCCGAGCGCCGCCACGTGGCCCGACTGCTCGGCGCCGAGGAGGTCGCCGGCGCCGCGGATCTCGAGATCGCGCATCGCGATCGCGAAGCCGGCGCCGAGCTCCGTGTGGTCGGCAAGCGTGGCCAGACGGGCCCTCGCTTCGGGGGTGAGCTCGGAGGAGTCGGGATAGAAGAGATACGAGTGCGCGGGGACGTCGGATCGGCCGACGCGCCCGCGGATCTGGTACAGCTGGGCCAGCCCGAGGGCGTCAGCCCGCTCGACGACGAGAGTGTTCGCCTGCGGGATGTCGAGCCCCGACTCGATGATGGTGGTCGAGACGAGGACGTCCGCGTCGCCTCGCAGGAACGAGACCATCCGGTCCTCGAGCTCCCTCTCGCGCATCTGTCCGTGCGCGACGAGGTAGCGGAGTTTCGGGGTCAGGCCCTGGAGGAACGCCGCGCGCTCGTCGATCGTCTCGACGCGGTTGTGGAGGTAGAACGCCTGTCCCCCGCGCTCGACCTCGCGCTCGAGTGCCTGCCTGATCAGCTCCTCGTCGAACTCCCCGACGTGCGTTCGGATCGGGCGGCGGCCCTCAGGCGGCGTCTCGATCACCGAGATGTCGCGGAGGCCCGACAGCGACATGTGCAGCGTCCGCGGAATCGGGGTCGCCGTCAGGGCCAGGACGTCGACCTCGAGCCGGAGCTGGCGGAGCAGTTCCTTCTGCGCGACGCCGAACCGCTGCTCCTCGTCCACGATCACGAGCCCGAGGTTCTTCGGGATCACGTCGCGTGACAGCACGCGATGCGTGCCGATCAGGACGTCGACCTTGCCCTCGGCAAAGTCCGCGAGGGCCAGCTTCGTGTCCTTTGCGCTTCGGAAGCGCGAGATCATCTCGACGCGAACGGGGAAATCGCGGTAGCGCTCGCGGAACGTGTTCCAGTGCTGCTGCGCCAGGATGGTCGTCGGGACCAGCATCAGCGTCTGCTTGCCGTTCAGCGCGGCCGCGAAGGCGGCACGGACGGCGACCTCGGTCTTGCCGAAGCCGACGTCTCCGCAGACGAGGCGGTCCATCGGACGGTCGGCCTCGAGGTCCTCCTTGACGGCTTCGATCGCCGCCTGCTGGTCGTCGGTCTCGCGGTACGGGAAGCTCGCCTCCAGCTGCTCGAGGTACTCGTGGCGGAGGTCGAAGGCGAAGCCGGGGGCCTGCTGGCGCTGCGCGTACAGGCGGAGCAGCTCACCGGCAAGCTCCCGGATCCCCTCGCGTGCCCGGCTCTTGAGCAGCTGCCACGCCTTGCCGCCGAGCTTCGAAAGTGCTGGCGCGCCTCCGTCGGCGCCCACGTAGCGCGAGACCTTGCCG
>DASTHD010000167.1:0-9653 GCA_035605555.1 Gaiellaceae bacterium | reverse complement strand
GGCCGCGAGCGCCTCGAGCGCCTCGCGGCGCGACGAGACGTTCAGCTTCCGGAGCAGGCTCTTGACGTGCGAGCGAACGGTGTGCTCCGAGATGAACAGGCGCTTCGCGATCTGATCCGTCCCCAGGTGCTCATCGAGCAGGAGCAGCACCTCGAGCTCCCTCGCCGAGAGCCGGAGCGCGATCGCGTCGGGCACGCCGCCGTCGGGGGCGCGACCATTCCGCACCTGGTCGAGCAACCGGCGCGCGACGATGCCCGAGAGCGCCGCCTCGCCCGCGGCCGCCCCGTGCAGGAAGTCGACGAGCCGCTCCGGCGGTTCCGTCTTCAGCAGGTAGCCGGCGGCACCCCCGCGGATCGCTGTGAGCAGGTTGTTCTCGTCGCCCGAGGCCGTCAGCACGACGACCTCGCAGTCGGGCGCCTCGGCCCGCAGCCGGGGCAGTGCCTCGAGCCCGCTCAGGCCCGGCATCGAGAGGTCGAGCAGGATCACGTCGGGCCGGAGCTCGGCCGCCAGCTCGATCGCCTCGTGGCCGTCCGACGCCTGGCCGACGACGTCGAAGCCGTGGTCGCCGAGCAGTGCGGCGAGGCCGTCCCGGGTCAACGGGTGATCGTCGACGAGCAGGATCGTGGGCGCCATACCGATCGCTTATCGGCAGCGAGGTTCGCGCCGATAAGAGCGACATGCGGCGGGACGACCGTGACGCCTACCAGGCGTGGCTCGTCGGCGAGCTTCTGCTCGTCGGCCTGCTCGGCGCTGCTCTCGCGCTGTTCCTCGCCTACCCCGACCTGCGCTCGACGTACGACCTCCCCGAGCTGCGGCTCGCGCTCGACACCACCATGGCGCTTGCGGCGACCATCGTCGCCGTCCTCGCGGGGATTCGCTTCACGGTCGAGGGTCGCCGCCTCGATCTGCTCCTCTGCGCGGGCTTCACCACCGCGGCGCTCACGACGCTCTGCTTCGCGGTCGTGCCGGTGCTCGGAGGCCACCCGGTGCACACCGCGGAGGCGTGGTCGGCTGTCGGCGGACGGATCCTCGCGCTGGCGCTGATCGCGTCGGCGCCGTGGGCGCGCGGCAGGATCGCCGCCCGCCGCGGCGCACTCCGCATCGCGCTCGTCCTCGTGCCGATCGCACTGCTCGCTATCTGGCTGTACGCGCGCGGTCTGGCCCCCACGCTGCCCGACCTTCGCCAGGGCTCGGAGCAACCGGCCGCGATGATCATGGCCTTCGCGATCCAGGGCATCCTCAGCCTCGCCGCGGTCGTCGGGTTCGGCTGGCGCTACCGGCGCTCCGGCGAAGACCTGGACCGCTGGCTGGCTCTCGCGGCCACGCTGATGCTCTCCGCGGAGCTCCACTACGTCTTCACACCCGTCGTCGCGAGCGGCGTTGTCTCGCAGGGCGACTTCCTGCGGCTTGTCTCGTACGGCTTGCTCCTCGCCGGCGTGTGGCGGGCGATCCGCTTCGCGGAGTTCGGTCGCGCGGTGGCCGAGGAGCGGGCCCGGGTCGCGCGGGAAATCCACGACGGCCTTGCCCAGTACCTGTTCACGATCTCGACCCACGCGGCGATGCTCGAGCGCGGCGCGGCGCCGGACGGGACCGTCCGCCGGCTCAAGGACGCCGCGGCGCTCGCCCAGCAGGAGGCGCGCTTCGCGATCCTCGCCCTCTCGTCCGCCAGCGGCAACGCTCCGTTCGACGCCGCGCTCCGGCGGTACCTGGACGTCCTCACCGCTGACGGCGAGCTTGCGGTCGAGCTCGAGGTCGACCCGGAGATCCAGCTCGCGCCGGACGAGCAGATCGAGGTGTTCCGAATCGTCCAGGAAGGTCTGGCGAATGTCCGGAAACATGCGGGCGCCCGCACGGCTGAGGTCTGGATCGGGAGAAACGGCGCGCAGCGTCTCGTTCAGATCCGCGACGACGGCGAGGGCTTCGAACCGACCGACAACGGCGCCGGCCAGGGGCTCAAGAACATGAAGACGCGCGCCGCCTCGATCGGCGGGGCGTTCGGGCTGGTCTCCAAGCCCGGCCGCGGCACGGCGCTACAGGTCGTCCTGCGGGCGTAGCGAAGATTCCGCCTAGCGCGCTCGTCTAACGCCGCGTGCAGGCAGTCGTGACCGAACAGATTCGCCCAGCCGACCAGCCGGACACCGAGGAATTCCTGGCGCTCGTCCGGGAGTACGACCTGCGGCACCGACGACTGGCGTATCGGCTGCTCGGCGACCGCGACCGCATGGACGACGTGCTCCAGGAGGCCTATGCCCGCGCCTTCCGCGCCCTCCCGCGGTTCCGCGGCCGGTCCGGCCTCGCGACCTGGCTCTACCGCATCGTCTACAACACCTGCATCGACGAGCTGCGCCGGTCGGGCGCGCGCAAGGAGGTCTCGCTCGAGGAGTGGCGAGAGCGCGGCGGCCGCCGGGACGACGTCGAGCAACGCCTCGACCTCGAGGCCGCACTCGCCTCACTGTCGCCGGAGCTCCGCGCGGTTGTCCTGCTCGTCGACGCGGACGAGCTCTCCTACGAGGAGGCCGCCGAGGTGCTCGGGATACCGCCGGGGACCGTGGCCTCGCGGCTGAGTCGCGCCCGCGACACGCTGAAAGGAGCGTTGCGATGACCGACCTCCACGACCGCGAGCTCGGCGCCGCCCTTCGCGGCCTCGACGTGCCCGAGCACCGGCCGGGGTTCACGCCGGAGCTCGAGCGGCGCCTCACGCACCGGCGAATCCGCCCGCGCCTGTGGGCCCTTGCGGCCGCAGCTGCCCTCGCCGGGATCGCGACCGCGGTGGCGGTGCTCGCCTTCCCCGGCGAGTCCAACGTCGCGTCGGCCGCCGAGGTGCGCACGGCGGTCTCCGAGGGCATGGGCTCGGCCGGCAGCGTCTCAGGGGTCTTCGTCAACCGGGAGCAGGCGAACAACGAGAACCGCTGGCGTTTCGTGCTGGACCGGTCCGGCTCGTTCCGGATCGAGGGCCTCGGGCCGAACAACCCGACCGTGCTCGCCTACGACTCGAAATCCAACGTCGAGACCTGGTCCGACCTCGGGATCTTCACGCGGCGCACCGGGCTAGCTCCCGGGGCCCCCGACTCTGCACCCGCATCGTGGGTCGTGCAGCGCGGCCTCGGCGCCGTGGTCGCGGCGCTCGTCGCCGTGCCGGACGCCAAGGTCGACGAGATCACGTACTCGGGCCGGCCCGCGTGGCGCCTGCGCGCGGCGACCGGGAACGCCGGCGAAGAGCAGCTGATCACCGTCGACCGTGAGACCGGGATCCCGGTTCGAGACGAGCGGCTGCGCGACGGCAGGTTCGCGGGCGAGTGGCGGATCGACGACCTCCGGGTGAGCTCAGCCGGCGCGACAGCCCGCTTCCGCCTCCAAGCGAGCTCGGACCAGCAGCAGACGACCTATGACATGGGCTTCAGCCGGGTGCCGCTGGCCGGAGTCGAGGCAGCGGCCGGGTACAAGCCACTCGTACCGAGCTGGGTTCCCGAGGGCTACCGCCTCGCGGACGTCGCGGTCGCCGCGAGCTCGCGCCCGACGGGGAACGAGCAGCGGCCGAACCCAGCGTCCCGACGTGTGGTAGCGCTCCGCTACGACCGCGGCCTCGACCAGCTCGTCGTGACGACGCGGCTCACCGGTTCCAACCCCCCACGCTGGGAAGATCCAGTGACCGCCTCGAGCCTGCAGGTCCGTCGACCCGAGAGCATCTCGCTCGCCGGGTACGAGGGTCGCCTCGTCATCGACCCGAATAGCGTCCCACACGTCTGGGGGATCGCCGGTCCGCTCGTGGTGACGATCGCGGGCAACCTCTCCGGGGCCGACCTCCGCCGGATCGCCGCGTCGCTGCAGCGCTAACGCGCGCGAAGGATCGCGACCCGCACGACGGGGCGCGAGCCGCTGTAGACGGCGACCGCTGCGAAGCCGTCCGCGCCGAAGGCGCCGAACGGCATGGAGCTGAGCGTGGCGCTTCCCAGCCTCCTCGGCTGCTTGATCGACCGGACCGGCTTCAGGTGGCGGCCGCGTCCATCGGCACGCGCGACACCGACCGTCAGGGCGAGCTCGGACTGGCCGGCCCAGTAGGCGACGAGCAGGTGGCCGCGCACCTGCCGCGCGTCGATGACACTCCCGCAGGCGGCGTCGGCACATTTCTTCATCTTCTTGGCGGCGGGTGCGATCACCATCGGCCGCTCGCCGGCGCCCCAGAGGACGGCTCTCGTGCCGCGGCCGGCCATCCCCTCGGCGAGGACGCGGCAGGCGTCGGTACAGACGAGCGACCGGATGCTCACGAAGCCGCGGAAGCCGGGAAGGACCTCCGGTCGTCCTTGCGGCTTGAGCGTCGCCGGGTAGAGCTCGACCAGCTGGGCCTGCTGCTTGTTGCCTTGGCGCCCAGGCACCCAGGCGAGCCAGATCCGTCCACGCCGGTCGACTCCGAGCACGCCTCGCGCGGCGGAGTTCGGTGGGATGAAGGAGGCGAAGTCCACCGCAGCCCCACCCACGTCGCAGCACGCTCCGAGATGCGGAACCGGCTCTTTGCGCCGGCCCTGGATGGCCACGAGCCTGACCGCCCGGTCGGCAAGCTGGATCACCTGCGATCCTCCGGAGGAGTCGGGTAGCGGCGCGCCCCCGAGCGCCGCCGGCGAGCCGAGCGTGCCGTTCGGCATCAGCCTGAAAGCGAGGAGCGGCGAGCCGGCTCCCGCTCCCGCGGTCGTGAACAGGAGATCCCTGCCCGGGCCACTCTGGTAGACCCAGCTCCCGGCCGGCAGCGCGGGCCGAGCGGTCCTCCAGTCGCCGAGTTGTCCCTTGACGATGCGTCCGCTACGGACGACGTAGGCGCCGCCACGCCCGTGCGTCAGGAACCAAAGCCGGCCGGCGCTCCAAAGGACGGCCTCGTTGTCGACCTGGCCTCCGGGGACGGTCTGCCAGCGCGGAGCGGGCGTCGGCGCGGCGCCCGCGTTCGCGCCGATCAGGACCACGACGAGGAGGATGAGAACCCCCATCATGAACCCCTGCGGCCTCAACGAACCTCCCGACGATCGGCATCGAATGTACAGCGGTCAAGCGGCCGCGACCAAGGCCGGGATCGCCGGACCATCCGATCGTCTAGCGGCGGAGCCGAACGCGAATCGCCCGTTCGGGTATTTCGGAGCTGAAATGGAAGAGCCCCTTGCGGGGCTCTTCGGTAGCAGGCCTGTAAGCCGGATTCTGTCGAGGGTGACCATCTCTCTAGGCCCTCGGTCTCCCGGTGGCTCGAGCGGTGTACCCGGCTCCTCGGCGGGCCGCGTCGACGGAGCCTGCTTCACCTTGCACCGGACGGGGTTTGGAAGCCGTCGTGTCACCACGACGCTGGTGGGCTCTTACCCCACCTTTTCACCCTTACCGTCAGCGTCTCGCGAGAGCTTTTCGCTGCCGGCGGTCTCCTTTCTGTGCCACTTTCCGTCGGCTTTCGCCGCCTGGGATTTCCCCAGCGTCCTGCCCTTCGGTGTCCGGACTTTCCTCGGACCGGCTGTCGCCGGCCCGCGGTCACCCGGCCTGCAACCCCAATTGTAGCGGGGCTCTTTGGGCCTTCCGGTCGTGAAAGAGGAGCCCGCACTCGGGGCACTCGATCTCTCCGTGACGGTGCAGGACGAACTCCCCGCAGGCCGGGCACTCGAGGCTCGCGCCGCGGGCGAGCGCGGTCAGCTCCTGGTCGAGCGTGCGGTTGAGGGAGTGGATCTCGGTCATCTAGCGGACCTGTCGGAACACTCCGATCACCTTGCCGAGCACCTCGACGTGGTTGGTGTAGATCGGGTCGAGTGCGTCGTTCTCAGGCTGGAGCCTGATGCGCCCGTTCTCCCGGAAGAGGCGCTTGACGGTGGCCTCGTCGGAGGTCTCGTCGTCGCCCGCGAGCGCGACGACGATCTCCCCGTCACGCGCGTCCTGGGTGCGCTGCACGACGACATAGTCGCCGTCGAGAATGCCGGCGTTCACCATCGAGTCGCCCTTGACGCGGAGTACGAACTCCTCGCCTCCCTTCGCGAGCGGCTCGGGCACCGCGACGTAGTCCTCGACGTTCTGGTCGGCGAGCAGCGGGCCGCCCGCGGCGATCTCGCCGACGAGCGGCAGGCGGTGCACGTCGGCCGGTGGCTCCGCGGCGGCGGTCTCGCGCCGCCGATCTGTCAGCTCGAGCGCGCGCGGCTTGGTCGGGTCGCGACGCAGGAGGCCGGCCCGCTCCAGCTGCGCGAGATGCGCGTGGACGGTCGAGGGCGAGCGAAGACCGACTGCCTCCCCGATCTCCCGCACGGTCGGCGGGTAGCCGTGCTCGTCGACGAATCCCCGCAGGTAGTCGAGAATCGCGCGCTGCCGGTCGGTCACCATCGGTCCTCCTTCCGCGAACATGTGTTCGATCACGGTAGCGGCGCCGACGGACGGCGTCAAGAGCACGCGAAACCCCGCTTTCGCGGGGCCTCAGTGCGCTGGAGAGGACTTGAACCTCCACGGGCCGCAAAGCCCACAAGGCCCTCAACCTTGCGCGTCTACCAATTCCGCCACCAGCGCGCGCGGCACCAGTGTAGCCAGGCTATTCGAGCAGTCTGAACAGGATGACCGTGCCCGCGCCGAAGATCAGCGCGACGACGATCGTGAGCCGCGTCAGGTTCCGCTCGACGATGTGCGTACCTCCCTGGGAGGCCGGAACGAAGCCCATGCCGCCGAGTCCCGCCTCGCGCCCGGAGTGCATGAGGATCAGCGCGACGAGCGCGATGCAAACGAGGAAGTAGATGAAGACGACGAAGCCCGTGAGCATCGCGAGCCAGGGTAGCAACGCGCTAGCGGCCGGCCAGGCTCCGGATCTCCGCCACGAGCTCGCTTGCGATCCGGTCTTTCGTCAGGTAGCCGGAGGCACCCGCCTTCCGGGCCTTGTCCACCTCGCGCACGTCTGAGCCGCCGGTGAGGATCAGGATGCACGCCTGCGGATCGCGGGTCCGAATCTCCTGCGTGGCGTCGATGCCGTTCATCACGGGCATGCTGATGTCCATGACGACCACGTCCGGCTTGAGCTGTTGCGACAGGTCGACGCCGTCTTTGCCGTGGTCGGCAGTGCCGACGACGACGATTCCGTCCTCGCACGCGAGCATGGCCTGGACCATCTCGACGAAGAGGGGCTCGTCGTCGACGATCAGGACCCTGATTTCAGCTGTGGCCTGCGCGACCGCAGTAGCTTCGGACATGTTTCGACCCCATTTTGGCGACTTTGCAGCAGGATTTTTACCGAATGGACGCTCGTGAGCAAATCCAAAAGCTCATCGTCACCGGCGACAACCGGCTAAAGCAGGGCGTTTCGCCCGAAAAAGTGCGGGGCTCGTACGAGCAGGCGCTCGAGCTCGCCCGCGACGCGGGCCTCGAGGAGACTGTCAGGCCGCTGGTCGAGCGGCGGCTTGCCGACCTCGAACGGCTGTCCGGAGGATCGACTCCACCCGTTCCGCCTGACGCTTGAGGTCGTGCTCGGCGGCGGCCGCCCTGGCAGCCTCGTTGGGTCGAGGAAGCGCCGCCGCAGCGGCTAGGCCACGCGCGAGATCGTCCACGTCGGTCGGGTCGACGAGCACGCCGGCCTGCGGCGAGACGAACTCCGGCGGGCCGCCGACGCGCGTCGCGACGACCGATCTCCCGGCCGCCATGGCCTCGAGCAGCGCCAGGCCGAACGGCTCGATCAGGCTCGGCTGGCAGAGGACGTGGGACTCTCCGAGCCGCTCCGGAATCTCGGCGTGTGGGACGCGTCCCGTGACGATCACGCCCTGCCGGCCCTCGAGCGCTGGCCGGAGCGGCCCGTCCCCGACGAAGGTCAGCGTGCCCTCCCCGACCCGGGCGAAGGCCTCGGCGAGGCGGACGACGTTCTTTCGCTCGGTCAGCGAGCCGACGCAGAGGTAGCGCGTCGGCCCCTCTGGCGCCGGCTTCACGGTGAACCGCTCGAGGTCGACGCCGCAGTCGACGACCTCCGTCTTCCCGCGCGCCTCGGGGACTTTGGCCTCGAGCTCGCGGCGGAGATAGTCCGAGACCGCGATCACGGCCTGGGCGCGACGGACGACGAGCCGAGTCGCCGCACGAATCCCGGGGAAGGCGCCGATATTCCGGACGTCCCTCCCGTGCGCCGTCACGACGAGCGGCGCCCGCGACCCGAGTGCGGCGAGGAGGCCGGTCGGCACGAGAAAGTGGGCGTACACCACGTCCGGCCGGAAACGGCGTGACGCGGCCAGCGATCGCCGCGCCAGCGCCGCGTACCGGCGCTTCCCGCCTCCGCGGTGGTCGATGACGGCCCGCTCGACCTCGTTTCCGCGCCGGCGAAGCTCGTCCTCGAGCTGCTGCACGAAAACCCCGAGGTCGGGATCGTCGGGGCCGGGATACATCTGCGAGACGAGCAGGATCCGCACGCCGAGAGCGTAGACTCGTGCCCTCAGGAGGTGGCCGATGCCGCTGATGCGAACTTCGACCACTGCGGCTGCAAGGAAACCCGCGGTGACGGCCGACCCGGCCTTCATCGCCGGGGCCTACATCATCCTCGTGCTCGGCGCGGCTCTCGGGATCTCACTCTGGTACGTCTTCGACCCGGAGCCCTTCGTCCCGGGCGCGGGGATCAGCGTCTTCGCCCCGCTCTACATCCTCGCCCAGTCGATCGAGCGCCTGTTGGAGCCGTTCGCGACCTACCTCGGCAGCGCCAAGGCGAACGGGAAGATGACGCGGAAGCCCGAGGCGAAGGAGAAGGTCTACGACGCGCTCGTCGACGACGACGCCGACCTCGCTGCGACCTGGCAGCGGATCGTCGACCGGATCCGGCGCAACACGACCGTGATCACCTGGGCGACGGCATCGTTCATCGGGATGGCCGTCTGCGGCGCGCTCGGCATCCGCTTCCTCAATGCGATCGGCTTCGAGGGTACACCCGCTCCCGTCGACATCGTGATCAGCGGCCTCGCCGTCGGGTCGGGCACGAAACCACTCCACGACCTGATCTCGAGCCTCCAGAAGGCGAAGGAGGAACGCGAGGACCCGCCGGAGCGACAGGCCGCGTGATCAGGGTCGCCGCGTTGCTCGCGCTCGTCACCGCGATCGCCGTGCCCGAAGCGACGCCGGCGGCGCTCGTCCACTTCACGACGCCCTCCCGCAACATCGGCTGCATCGGAAACACGACCCGGCTTCGGTGCGACATCGTCCGGACGTCGGTGAAGCCCCCGCCGAAGCCGCTCACGTGCGACTTCGACTGGGGCAACGCCTTCGAGCTCCTGCCGCGCTTCGCCGCGCACCGCCTGTGCGTGAGCGACTCCGCGATGGGAGCCCGCCGCGTCCTCGGCTACGGGAAGAGCATCAGGATCGGACCGTTCCTGTGCACCTCACGACGCAGCGGGCTCACGTGCACGAGCCGGACGCGGCACGGGTTCTTCCTCAGCCGCGCCCGCATTAACCTCTCTTAGCTCATCTGTCCCGTCGTCCAGGGATCGACGCCGGCGTCACCGCCTGCCGCGACCGTGACGAGCCGTGCGAGATAGTGATCCCAGCCGTGGGCGTGCGACTGCGCCGCCTCCTCGCTCGGCAGTCCGGTATGGCTGAACCGGAGCGTCGTGCCCGCGCCGCTCGGGACGAGCTCGATCTCGATCGTCGACGTGCCGGGCGCGACGGAGCTCATGGTCTTCTCGCCCGGCTCCCAG
>DASTHD010000162.1:0-2432 GCA_035605555.1 Gaiellaceae bacterium | reverse complement strand
GGGATGAGCGCGTCGATCGCGGCGATGGCCAGGATGACCGCGTACGTCCACGGCGACGCAGAGACGAGATCGACAGCCGACTGGAGCGGATCCATCTCTTCTGCAAACGACCCCGCCGTCCGCGCTATGCCGGTGACGGGTGGACGGGAATCGAGGCAAGTGTGCTCGCGAACGCTTCCATCGTCAGCCGATGCAGGAGGCTTCCGTAGCTCACCCGGGCGACGCCCAGCCCGGCGAGCTCCTGAAGCGACGGGGCGTCCGCGATCGCGAGGACGTTGACCGGGCCAGCCGCGGCCGAGACGAACGCGCTGAGCGCGTCGGCTTCCCGGAGAAAGATCGGGAAGACGCAGTCGGCCCCTGCGTCGAAGTAGGCCGACGCACGCTCGAGGGCTTCCGGAACGAGCTCGGACTGCGCCCGCGCGCGGTCGGCGAGGAAGACGTCGATTCGCGCGTTGACGACGAGCGGATAGCTCTGCTCCGTGGCGACCTCTCGGACCTGGCGGAGCCACGCCGCGTTCTCCTCAGGCTCGCGCACGCTCCCGCTCGCGTGGTCGGTGTCTTCGAGGTTGCAGCCCGCGGCACCCGCGTCTTTGAGTGCGCCAACGAGCTCCGCCGGCTCGAGCCCGTAGCCGGCCTCGGCGTCGACCGTCACGGGGACGTCGGCGGCGGCCGCGATTCGGGCGGCCGCGTCGAGCATCTCGTCGGCCGGCGCGCCTTCATGGTCTTCGTAGCCGAGCGCGGCCGCGACGCCGCCGCTCGTCGTTGCGACGACCGGAAAGCGCGCGGCGACGACCGCCTTCGCGGAAGCGACATCCCACGCGTTCGGCAGGACGAGCGGCGAGCCGGGAATGTGCAGCGACCGGAGACGCTCGCACTGACGTTCCAGGCTCATTCGTCGACCACCCTGAGCACGATCTTGCCCGGTCGCCGGTCCCCCATCGTTCGCTCGAACGCTTTGCGGGCCTCGGCAAGCGGAAAGACGGCGTCGATCGTCGGTCGCAGCTCGCCGCTGTCCACGAGCTTCGCCACCTCCACCAGCTGTGCGCGGCTCGGTTCGACGACGAAGTAGACCGCGGTGATCCCGGGCTCGGCCGGAGGCTCTTCGGCGACCGACACGAGCCTGCCGCCCGGCCGAAGGAAGGACGACGCCCGCTGGAGCGGCTCACCGCCGACCGTGTCGAACACGAGGTCGACGACGCCTTCGAGCGGCGCGGCGTGGTCGACGACCTCGTCTGCGCCAAGCTCCCGCACCGTCTGCTGGTTTTCCGGCGACGCAGTTCCGATCACGTACGCGCCGCGGCTGCGGGCGAGCTGGACGGCGAAATGGCCGACGCCTCCCGCCGCTCCCTGAACGAGCACGCGCTCACCCTCCGTCAGGCCGCCGTGGTCGAAAAGCCCCTGCCAGGTGGTGAGCGCGGCCAGCGGGACGGCTGCGCTCTCGACGTGTCCGATCGTCCCCGGCTTGGGCGCGAGGAACCGGCTCGGAACGACGGCGTACTCGGCGGCGGCGCCTTCGCGGTCGAAGCCCGTGAGCGCGTAGACCGGGTCGCCGACGGCGACGTCGCCGACGTCGGGCGCAACTGCGGCCACGACGCCGGAGAGCTCGAACGAGGGCGTTGCCGGGAGCCGATCGGAGGTCCAATCCAGCTCGCCCCGTGTAATCGCAGCTGCATGGACGCGAACGATCGCCTCGCCCGGTCCGGGCTGCGGTGTCTCGATCTCCTCGTACATGAGCCCGGAAACGCCGCCCGGAGGATGCTGTCGGACCGCATGCATCACGCGGCCACCTTAGGCAAGCTAGAGCCATCGCCGCGACCCTCACCCACATCAGCCGGGACGAGCTTTGGCGGAGAATCGAAGCCGGGGACGGCCTGGTGGTCGTGGACGCGCTCGCGCCGATGTCCTTCGCCCACTCCCATCTGCCCGGTGCGATCAACCTCCCGCCCGACTGGGTGGACGAGCGCGGGCCGTCCAGGATTCCCGATCGGAACGCCGAGGTCGTCGTCTACTGCTCGAGCTCGACCTGCGACAGCTCGGCCCAGGTCGGCCGACGGCTGCTCGAGCTCGGCTACCCGAACGTCCGCCACTACGTCGAGGGCAAGCGCGACTGGGTCGAAGCCGGGCTGCCGCTCGCGCGCGGCGGCTAGTAGTCCGCCTCGGCTGCGGGCGCGCCGATCGCCTCCTCGGCCTCATGGCCGGCGGCGGGAACGACGGCGCGTAGCAGCACACCGCCGATCACGGCGGCCGCGACCAGGAACAGGGCGCCCGCGAGGAACGCCGCCTGATACCCACCCGTGAGCGCTTCCAGCCGTCCGTCGCCGGAGGCGGCCAGGGTGTCGGTGCGTGAGGCGGCGAGGCTGGCGAGAACGGCGAGGCCGAGCGCGCCGCCCATCATGAACGCCGTGTTGACGACGCCGGACGCAAGTCCTGAC
>DASTHD010000066.1:0-3509 GCA_035605555.1 Gaiellaceae bacterium | reverse complement strand
GGCCGTACGTGCTGAGCGGGCCGGACGGAATCAGCGTGCTGCCCGGCGGCCTGACCCGGGTCGCTCTCGTGCGCGACTCACTGATCGTCAACTCGAGCCAGGGCGGCGGCAGCAAGGACACCTGGGTGCTGCGGTGACGGGAACGAACAGATGCTGAGTCGCATGGCGGAATCGCTCTACTGGATCGGCCGCTACGTCGAGCGCGCCGAGCAGACGGCTCGTCTCACAGAGGCGACCTTCCGCCACACCCTCGTACTCGGCTCGACCACGGAGGCGGAATCTCGCCGCGACCGCCACTGGGCGGCGCTGCTCGACATCGTCGGCGAGCGCCCGGCCTTCCCGCCGGGCGGCCCGCCAGCGGACGAGGAGACCGTGCCCCTGCATTTGATCTTCTCGACCGATGACGCGAACTCGATCGTGGAATGCATCACCCGGGCGCGCGACAACGCGCGCACGATGCGCCACCAGGTGGCGACCGAGATGTGGGAGGCGCTCAACCGCTACCACCTCGAGGTTCAAAGACCAGCTCAGCGGCGCCGTGCGGCGTCGGACGCGGAGAGCGCCACACGCTTCTGCCGCTCGGTCGTCGACTTCAGCCAGCTGCTACAGGGGATCACCGACTCGACGATGCCGCGCGAGGAGGGCTGGTACTTCCTCCAATCAGGCAAGTTCCTGGAGCGGGCGGAGTGGACGGCTCGCACCCTCGATGTGAACTACCGGCTCCTCGTCGGCGACGACGCCGAGCGCGGCGACCGCTTCGCCTTGGCCGCGGCGGCTCACGACCTGGAGCCGTGGGTAACACTCCTGCGCTCGCTGTCGGCGTACGAGTCGTACCACCGCATCGAGAGCAGAGGCATCCAGCCGAGCGCAGTGATCGAGCTGCTCATCCTCTCGGCCGTCCTGCCACGTTCGATCCGGTTCTCGATCGGGCAGGTCGACGCCGCCCTTGCGCACATCGTCGAGCAGGCCCCCACCTACAACGGCTCCGAGCCGATGCCGGGCTCCGCCACCGGGAGCGAGGCACGCCGGGAGGTGGGCCGGCTGCAGGCGGAGTTCGCCTATCACCGGCTCGACGACCTGCTCGAACACGGCCTGCACACTTCCCTGCTCGACATCCAACGCCGCTGTTATCGCATCGGCGACCTTGTCGAGGACGAGTTCTTCGCACACCGGCCTCTGACCGCGCAGGAAATGATGGCGTGAGGTACCGGATCCGCCACCGGACGAGCTATCGCTACGCGAGCGAGGTGTTCGAGAGCTTCAACGAGGTGCGATTGCAGCCGCTTGCCTGCTCGACCCAGACCGTGCTCGACTTCGACCTCCAGATCGAGCCGCCCGCAACCACGATGTCGTTCCGGGACTATTACGGCAACGCCGTCCACGACTTCGGCGTCGCCTACCTGCACGATCGCCTCGTGATCGAGGCGACGAGCGACGTCGTCACCCACGCGGGCGCCGACGACCCGCTCGCCGGCCCGGCCGAGGGCGAGCCGGACGCGTCGCCTTCACTCCGGGCGCTCGTCGGAGACGAGGCACTTGCGGACGAATATGCCGAGTTCCTGGGCCCGAGCGCGTACGTCCCGCTCGATGACGACTCGGCCGCGCTCGCCGAGGCGCTGCTCACCGAGGATCGGGAGACGAGCGCACTCGCCTTCCTCACTCGCGCAGCCGACGATGTGCGCAGACGCCTCGAGTACCGACTCGGCACCACGACCGTGAACAGCTCGGTCGCCGAGGTGCTCGCCGGAGGGAGCGGCGTCTGCCAGGACTTCGCGCACGTGCTGATCTCGCTGTGCCGCCACGTCGGCCTCCCCGCTCGCTACGTCAGCGGGTACCTCGGCAGCGTCGGCGCTGCGACGGCCTCGCACGCCTGGACCGAGGCTTACATCCCGCCATATGGGTGGCTGGGAATCGACGCCACTCTCGGCACACTCTGCACGGGGCAACATGTCAAGGCCGGCGTGGGACGGGACTACGTCGACGTCGCGGTGTTACGCGGCACCTATCAGGGCGGCGGCCAGGCCGAGCTCGACGTGCAGGTGACCTGCGAGGCGCTCGGCGGCGTCGATCGAGCCGCGCAGCTCCGAGGCAGCGGCGATGAGCCCATCGCGCGACTAGTAGCGATACAGAACCTCGGCGCGACGCGGCGGTTCCGGCGCGGGGCGGTGATGACGCAGGCGATGGGCGGGACGACGGAGACGCTCGCCGTCGAGGAGCTGCCGCCACCGCGGGTGCAGGCACGGCTCGAGGACGGGCCGCCGACCCAGCAGCCGCAGCAGCAGCAGCAGCAGCGCCCGGAGCAGGACGCATGAGGCTGCGTGTCGGCTGCCGCTTCGAGCACGAGACGACAGCTCCCACGGCGGCGATCGTCCTCGTCGAGCCGCACCCCGAAACGCCGGGAGCGCTTCTCGAGGAGCGCTGGAGCAGCGAGCCGACGCTCAGAGCGACGAGCTTCATCGACCTCTATGGCAACCGCTGCCGGCGGCTCATGCTTCCGCAGGGAGCCTCGACGCTGTCCTACGACGCGCTCGCCACAGTTTCGCCCGACCCAGACCCGGTGCCCAGGCCGAGCGATGTGCAGCACCCGATCGAGGCGCTCCCCGACGAACTCCTCCACTGGCTGCTCGCGAGCCGCCTCTGCGAGTCCGACTTGCTCTCGGACCAGGCGTGGGAGCTGTTCGGCGGCTTTGCGCCGGGGGTGGAGCGCGTGCAGGCGGTCTGCGACTGGATCCACACCAACATCGAGTACGGCGTCGCGAGCATCCCGACCACGGCAACCGTCGAGATCTTCGAGCGGCGCGGGGGCATGTGTCGGGACTTCGCCCACCTGGGCGTGACGTTCTGCCGCGCGCTCGGCGTCCCGGCCCGCTACGTGTTCGGCTACATGCCCGACATCGGCATCTCGGGTCCTTCCCCGATCCCGGACTTCCACGCCTGGATGGAGGTCTGGCTCGGCTCGAGCTGGTGGACGTTCGATGCGCGCTTCAACACACCACGCATCGGCCGGTTGGCGGTCGGCCGCGGCCGCGACGCCGTCGACGTGGCGATGGTCACGACCTACGGCGCCGCTAGCCTGCGGCGCATGATCGTGTGGGCGGACGAGGTGTCCGACGATGCCGAGCTGACCGGGTCGCTCGCGCCGGAGGCGCCACGGTGACCGGTGAGACGCTCGGCGACCTGATCGCCACGCTGGGCAGCATCGACGACGATGAGATCGACTGGCAGAACGTCCAGCAGACGACCGTCCTGATCCAGCAGACCTTCTCCTACGAGTATCCGGGGCCGATCGCGGGGCTGCGCCACCGGCTCATGGTCGTACCGCCTGACTACCACGACAACCAGCGCCTGCTCACGCACAAGATCCGCGTCTCGGGCTGCGACGTCGATACCGAGCGCTCGTACGACACGTTCGGGAACGTCGTCCTCGACCTCAGCCTCGAGCACGTGGAGCGCCAGGTCGAGTTCACCACCTGGGCCGTCGTCGAGCGCGAGGCCGCGGTCGACGGCAC
>DASTHD010000041.1:0-4156 GCA_035605555.1 Gaiellaceae bacterium | reverse complement strand
TCGTTGCCACCTGCGTCAACCCGCCCTGGCTGGCGTACGACGAGCGACGCCGAGGGAAGCTCGTGCCGGGCTATCTGGCAGATCTCGTCGTCCTCGACCGGGATCCCTTGGCGATCCAGCCGGAGGAGCTCCCCGAAGTGCAAGTCGTGGCGACGATGCTCGGCGGGCGGTGGATGCACAACCCGCCGCCGTGGGACTAGCCGCTCGTAGCCACGGCCGCCTCGTCGCGCCGGCCCCCAAACGGGACCAGGTCCGGTTAAGAGCCCGGCGCGTACGCGGCTTCGTTGCGCAGAGGCCGTTCGGTCACGCCACCTCTACGGGACCAGGTTCGTCTCCAACGGTGTGCCGAAAGGATCGCCGGAATGTAACGCCCGGAGGGGCGAGGACGTGCCTCAGCGGGCCGAGGTCGGCAGCTGCGCGAACGCGCGGAACAGTTCGCGCGCAACGTCGACGGCCAGCTGAATGTGATCCACGCGGAGGCGCTCGTTGGGCGAGTGGATGTTCCCCTCCGGGAGGTCGAAGCCCGTGAGGACGATCGGGATCCCGCGCTCCGAAAGAGGCGGGACGATCGGCAGCGTGCCTCCCACCCGGATCAGCAGCGGGCGGGTGCCGATCACCCGCTCGAACGCGTCGAGGGCAAGCTGGATCGCCGGCGCCTCGGGGTCGACCATCCCCGCGCTGGCATACGACCACCGCTCGACCTCGACGTCCGCACCCTCCGGCGCCGCCTCTCGGAGCAACCGCTGCATCACCGGGGTGATCTCGTCGGGATCCTGTCCCGGCGCGAGCCGGATCGAGACGTTCGCCTCGGCTGTCACCGGCAAAACGGTCTTCTGGAGCGTGGCCTCGCCCCCGACGAACCCGTTGACGGTCACCGCCGGCTCCGCCCAGGTCCGCTCGTAGAACTCCGCCGCCGCACCGGCGTCGGACGGCCTTCCTCCGCCCTCCTCCAGCATGTCGCTGCCGGACGTCAGGCTCTTCCAGCTCTCGGCCTCGGCGGCGGACGGCGGCACGCGCCCCACTCGAAGCGGCTCCGGCAGCAGGCCGTTCGGGCCCGGCAGCACCCCCCGGAGCGTCTGCAGGAGCGCGTCCGTCGCGCTCAGCGCGGCGCCGCCGAAGAC
Source organism: Gaiellaceae bacterium (assembly GCA_035605555.1). GTDB lineage: Bacteria > Actinomycetota > Thermoleophilia > Gaiellales > Gaiellaceae > JACDAN01. Next base: position 3,035 of record DASTHD010000041.1, on the reverse strand, counting down.
GCCCGAGTGGAGATCGCGGTCCCCGGTCCGGACCTTGACGTGGAAGTAGACGAGCCCGCGGGTCCCGGTGTGGAAGACCGGCACGCCAGGCCGCAGCATCGCGCTGTCGAAGATGACGGCGGCGTCGGCGCCGCGTTCGTCGCGCTCGATGAACTTGACCACGCCGTTGCCGCCGGTCTCCTCCTCGCCGTCGCAGACGAACCGCACGTTGACGGGGAGCTCACCGTCGGCGGCCAGGAGCGCCGCGGCCTTCAGGAGCGCGTAGAGCTGCCCCTTGTCGTCGGCCGTCCCGCGCCCGTAGAGCCAGCCGTCCCGCACGGTCGGCTCGAAGGGCGGCGACTCCCACTCATCGAGCGGCGCCGGCGGCTGGACGTCGAAGTGGCCGTAGGCGAGCACCGTCGGCGCCTCCTCCGCCCCGCTCGACGCCCGGATCTCGCCGACCACGAGCGGGAACGTCTCCGTCTCGACGAGCTCCGCGTTCCCTCCGGCGCCGCGGATGAAGTCCCGCACCCACTCCGCCGCCCGGCGCACGTCGCCCTCGCGCTCGGCGTCGGCGCTGATGGACGGGATGCGGAGGAGCTCCGAGAGCTCCTCCAGCCATACCTGTTCGACCTCGGCCAAGGCTGGCCGAGTCTAAATCAGGCGACGCGCAGCTTCTGCGAGTCCGCGAGCGCGCGGAGCTTCTTCAGGCTCTGGTTCTCGATCTGCCTGATCCGCTCACGCGTGACCTGGAAGGTCCGCCCGACCTCGTCGAGCGTCCGCGGCTGCTCGCCGTTGAGCCCGTACCGCAGCTCGAGCACCCGCCGCTCGCGCTCGGAGAGGGTCCCGAGGATCTTCGTCAGCGCCTCGCGCCGCATGACGTCCTCGGCGAGCTCGTCCGGCAGCGGCGCCAGCTCGTCGGTGATGAAGTGCCCGAACTCGGACTCCTCGTCGTCGCCGACCGGCTTCTCGAGCGAGACCGGCGTCTGGGCGCTCCGGCGGATCTGGTCGACCTCTTCGAGCGACAGGTCGAGTTCGTTCGCGATCTCCATCGAGCTCGGCTCGCGGCCCCGTTCGGCGCGGAGCTTCCGCTCCGTGCGCATGATCTTGTTCAGCTTCTCGACGACGTGGACGGGCATCCGGATCGTCCGCGCCTTGTCGGCGAGCGCTCGCGCGACCGCCTGCCGGATCCACCACGTCGCGTAGGTCGAGAACTTGAACCCCTTGCGGTGGTCGAACTTCTCCGCGGCGCGAACCAGGCCGATCGTCCCCTCCTGGATCAGATCCAGGAACGGGAGCCCCTGGTTGCGGTAGCGCTTCGCGATCGAGACCACCAGGCGCAGGTTCGCCTCGACCATCTCCTGCTTCGCGCGGTGGTCGCCGCGCTCGATCCGCTTCGCGAGCTCGATCTCCTGCGCCGCGGTGAGAAGGTCGACCTTGCCGATGTCCTTGAGGAAGAGCTGCAGGGCCTCCGTCGAGACCTCGCGCTCCGCGGCCGCAGACTCGCCGTCGGCTTCCTCGTCCTCACCCGCCGCGTCGACGACCTCGATCTGCAGCTCGTCGAGCCGGCTGTAGAACTCGTCCAGCTGGGTCGGCTCGATCTCCACCTCTTCGAGCGCCAGCGTTACGTCTTCCGCCGCCAGGCGCCCCGACTCCTGCGCCCCGGCGATGAGGGTTTCGAAGACTCCCTCTGGACTTCCTCCTCGAACTGCGGTTGTTTCTCGCTCCACCGGCTCCCCTCGCTCCCCTCGTTCCGATCGTGCGATCAAACCTGCTCGTTCCCGCTGCAGCAGTGTTCCAGCGATACGTTCCATCCGCCATAGGCCGAACGGCCCATTTTCCGGTTCATGTGGTCCTATCTTTCATTGCGCCTTTCGTACGTCTTCTAGACGGGTCAGGAGGCGCCGTGCTTCCCCCGCCAGCGCCGACCGTTTGGTTCGGGAGGCGAGGGTGAGCTGCCGCCTGGCGTCCTCGGGTCGGCCGATCCAGAGCAGGAGCAGGCCGAGGTGGAACCGCACCGAGGCCGACTGCGGATAGCGGCGCGCGAGCGGCCCGAGCCGCGAGAACGCCAGCGATGGGTTCGCCTTGTCGAAGTGGCCGACAGCGTCCGCCACCAGCGCCTCGGGGTCGCGCGGCGCCAGGTGCGCCGCCGCCGCGTACTCCCGTCGCGCCGACGCCGGGCGCTCGATCCGCTGCAGCGCGAGACCGTACAGGAGCTTGGCATGGACGTCTCGGCCCCGGGCGGCGCGGCGGAGAGCTGCGAGCTGGCGGGTCGGACCGAGCCGCTCCAGCTTCGGATCGGGCTCGAATCCCGGGATGAACGTCGGGAGCCCGGGTGCGTACTGCCGGTAGAGGAGATCGTCGGCGCGGACGGCGTAGACGCTGTCGGGATCCTTGGCGCGAGCCTCGCGCCAGGCCGAGACTGCGCCGTCCCGGTCGCCGCTCCAGAACCGCGCCAGCCCGAGGTGGAAGAGGACGGCGCCGCTCTCCGGATGCTCGCGCGCCAGCTGCTCGAGCTCGGCGAGGCTTCCATCGGGCCACTTTGCGAGCGACTTCCCCACCTGCGCCTGAAGGGAGTCGTACGCGGCCAGCGCGCGGCCGCCCTCGGCCTGGTGGCCTCCACGGAAGAGAAGCCCTGCACGCCGAAGCGCCTGCGCTTCGGGATCCTGGCGCACCCCGAGGTCCAGCACGTACGGCGGGATGCCGGATGGGCGGTCATCGCCGCCGTCCGAACCGCCCACGAGCGCGGCTCCGATGCCCACGCCGACCGCTGCAGCGAGCGCGACCGCCGCAACGACGATGAACCGGGCGCGCCTCGACATTCCGGCGTCACGGTAGCCCGAACCCGCCTGGCTATCCTCACCACATGGCGACCCCGGTCGAAACCAGCGAGATCACGGCGGAAGAAGCACGCGGGCGGCTCGAGGGCTCCGACGCCCCGCTGCTCGTCGACGTCCGTACCGACCGAGAGCGCCGGGTGGCCTCCATCCCCGGCTCGGTGCACCTGCCGATGAACGAGGTCGAGGATCGGCTCGCCGAGGTCGCGCCCGACCCAA
>DASTHD010000029.1:0-16614 GCA_035605555.1 Gaiellaceae bacterium | reverse complement strand
TGGCGACGCCGCGGAAGTGGCCGGGCCGGTGCTCGCCTTCGAGCGTGCGGCCGAGCTTCTCCACCTCGACCCAGGTCTGGAATCCGGGCGGAAACAGCTCGTCGGCGGTAGGCGTGAACACGACGTCGACGCCTTCCTCCTCCGCGATCGCCAGGTCGCTCGCCTCGTTCTGCGGATAGGCGGCGAGGTCGTCAGGGCGGTCGAACTGCGCTGCGTTGACGAAGAGGCTCACCACGACCGTGTCGCACTCGTGGCGGGCGGCGCGGAACAGGGAGACATGACCGGCGTGGAAGGCGCCCATGGTCGGGACGAGCCCGATCGAGCCGGTTCTCATCGGTGCGAGCGTCTCGTCCAGCTCCTCGATCGTGCGAACGACCTTCACGGTGCCGTCGCCTCCGCGAGCACGCGGTAGAGCGGCTCGAGCTTCGGGATGCGCTCCGAGATCGCCTGTTCGTGCCGCTCGACCGTCTCCCAGTCGCCTCTCGCGATCGGCCCCGTGAGCTCGAAGCCGTTGTCGATCACGCCCTCCATCAGCGTCCGCAGGGCGTCGACCGGCGCGCCGACCTCCTCGAAGACCTGCGCGGCGGCGCGGTGGAGGGTCACGAGGTAGTTCGAGGCGATCGCCGCGCCGGCGTGGTAGAGCGCGCGGTCTTCTTCTGCGAGCTCGAAGGGCTCGAGACCGAGCAGTCGCGCCAGCTCGAAGCCGATCGCGCGGGCCTCGTCGGTCTCGCCCGTCACGGCCGCCGCCGCACCGTCGAGCTGCTCGGGCCCGCGAGAGCGCGAGAAGCTCTGAAGCGGATGGAGCCCGAACCGCCGGTCGTGCTCCCCGAGCGCCGAGAGCGGCGTGGCGCCGCTCGTGTGCCCGACCCATTGGGACACGACGAGTGTCTGACACCGGACAACGTCCGCGATGGCGGAGTCCGGAACGCACAGCAGGACGACTTCGGCGTGGTCTGCCGTCAGCTCGACGCCGCGCTCCTCGAGGCGGGCGGCGATGGCCGAACCGACGCGGCCGCGGCCGATGACGTTGACGCTCCTGATCACGAATCGCTCCAGTTCCTTGCGGATACCGGGCCGATCGCAGTGTATCCCCAGGCGCTGCCGCCGGCCTCGTACGGCATCGCAGCCGACAGCCTTTTCGTGCACTATGGGCTCGGGTACCGATTCAGCCAGCGTTCCCTGGCACCAGCGTGAAGTTGCAGGGTCACAAGATCGGCGGCGAGTTCCGGCTCGAGTGCGTCAAGCAGGCCGTCGTGGAGATCGAGCGCTAAGGGGAACGCCTGCGGCGCTCACGGCGGGGGTCGAGTTGGCCGCAGACTCGCCCCCGCCACCTATTTCGGCCAGAGGCGGCGGCCGGCCCGCCGACCGACGTTCCGGAGTCCGAAAACCTGAAACAGTCTCGGCCCATGGAGACCGGGCGGCTCGAGACCTTCAGCGACGGCGTGATCGCGATCGCGATCACCCTGCTCGTGCTCGAGCTCCCGATCCCGGACGTCGATGAGGACGGCTTCTGGCGCGCGTTCCTCCACCTCTGGCCGTCGCTGATCGCGTACACGATCAGCTTTCTGACGATCGGCGTGATGTGGATCAACCACCACACGATCTTCGTCCACGTCGCCCGCACGAATCGGATCTTCATGCTGCTGAACACGCTGCTCCTGATGAGCATCGCCTTCGTCCCGTACCCGACCAAGGTGATGGCCGCGTTCCTCGAGGAGGGGAAGTCCGCACGCGACGCCGTCATCCTCTACGGCATCGCGCTGACCTGCTGCGCGATCTGCTTCAACGTCCTCTGGAACTACGCCTCGCGCTGGGGGCACCTGCTCCGCGAGGACGCGGATCCGGTGGAGGTCGCCGGCATCACGCGCAGCTACCTCCCGGGCGTGCCGCTCTACCTCAGCACGGTCGTGGTCGCGATCATCAACCCGCTCGCGGCATTCATCCTCCACGCCGTGATCGTCGTCTTCTACGCCCTCTCCGCGACGTTCTGGGCGCCCGGCTGGGCCAAGTCCGAGCTGTAGACTCAGCGCGATGCCGATCTACGAGTACGTCTGCATGCAGTGCGAGTCGCACTTCGAGGAGCTCGTCCGGAACGGCGAGCAGCCCGACTGCCCCGAGTGCGGCGACTCGAACGTCCGCAAGCAGCTCTCGGTCTTCTCCGCGCACGGCACGAGCACCCAGCCGAGCTTCGGTGGGCCGTCCGCCGGCGGCGGGTGCTGCGGCGGCTCCTGCGGCTGCGGCCACTAGCTAGCTCCCGCGCTCGACGACTGCGCCGACGACCTGCTCGGCATACTCGAACGCGAGTTCCTCCATGCGCTCGTCCGTCGTCGCGCAGGCGTCCGCGAGGATCGTCACCTTGAGCCCCTCCTCCTTCGCGTCGATCGCGGTCTGCACGACGCACATCTCCGTCGCGGCGCCGGCGAGGAGGATGCGCTCGACCTCGAGCTCGCGGAGGATCAGGTCGAGCGGCGTGTGGTCGAACGCCGAGTAGCGCGGCTTCAGCACGAAGCGCTCCCCCTCGCGTGGCGCGACGGCGCTGATCAGCTCGCCGCCGCGGCCCGCCAGCGCCTGCTCGACCAGCCGCGGCGCGTTCCCGTCCCAGATGCCCCGGTTGTCGTTCGCGTAGATCACCGGGATGCCCTCGTCTCGCGCCCGCTCGAGCGCCGCGACGATCCGGGCGTGACGCGCCCGGAACGACTCGAGGAGGCGCTCGCCGTCCTCGTGCTCGAAGTCCTGGATCACGTCGACAATGAGCAGCGCGTCCCTCACGGCGGCGGCAAGATACCGGGGTGCAGGTTCCGTCCGCCGCCCGACCTAGACTCGCCCGCGTGGAAACTCTCCACGCACTCGGCGAACAGGTCTCGGCCTGTACTCGGTGCCGCCTCGCGCAGGGCCGCACGCAGGTCGTCTTCGGCGTCGGGAACCCGCACGCCGACTTGATGTTCGTCGGCGAGGCGCCCGGGTTCCACGAGGACAAGCAGGGCCTTCCGTTCGTGGGGCAGGCCGGGAAGCTGCTCGACAAGCTCCTCGCCGGGATCGGCCTCGAGCGCTCCGAGGTCTACATCGCGAACGTCCTGAAATGCCGTCCGCCCGGAAATCGCGATCCGCAGCCGGACGAGATCGAGTCCTGCGAGCCGCACCTGTTCCGGCAGATCGAGCTGATCCAGCCGAAGGTGGTCGCGACGCTCGGGAACTTCGCCACGAAGCTGCTGTCCGGCAAGCCGACCGGGATCACGCGCGTTCACGGCGTCGAGCAGGACACGATGGTCGGCGGGAACCGGGTGCTCCTGTACCCGCTCTACCACCCTGCCGCCGCGCTGTACACACCGGCCATGCTCCAGGTGCTCCAGCAGGACTTCGCACGGCTCCCCGAGCTGATGGGTGGGGTGGTCGAGGTGCCGGAGCTCGAGCCGGAGCCGATCGTGGCGCCGCAGCCCGCGGTCCAGCTCGGCCTGTTCTAGCTCTCCGCGATCTCGATCCGCACCGTGTGGCCGTGCGGCGCGAAGGTGCCCTCGGAGACGACGCCCGTGACCGTCTCGAGGACGACTCGCCCCGGTTCCTCGTCCTTGCGCAGGTAGGTCATCTCCTCGGCGAACGACCCGAGCAGGGCGAACGCCGCGGCCGTCGCGGCGGACTGATCCCACGGATCCGTCCAGCGCAGCGAGATCGCGAGCACACCCTCGCCGTCGATCTCGGCACGTGTCTCTTCGAGCGGGAACCGCGCGGCCACCCTGCGGACGTGCGGGAGCAGGTGGGCGTCCGGCTCCTCCGTCACCCAGTCCTCCTCGGCCATGAAGCCGACCAGCGTCTCCGCGTCCGGGATCAGCCGCGTCGCGTCCGCAACACCTCGGCCTCGCTCGTCGATGTCCCAGCGCGATCGCACGAGCCTCCAGACTATCCCCGTGGAATACGACTCCTCGTCGCCCGAGGACACGGAGGCAGTCGGAGCGCAGCTCGCCGGCTCGCTCCTCCCCGGTGAGATCGTCACGATCAGCGGTGAGCTCGGCACCGGGAAGACGACGTTCGTGCGGGGCGCCTGCCGAGCGCTAGGGGTGGTCGACCCCGTGACCAGCCCGACGTTCACGATCGGCCACCGCTACCGCGGCCGCGTCGACGTCTCCCACCTCGATCTCTACCGCTTCGCGGGCGTCTCGGCGGCGGAGTGGGGCGACCTCGAGCCCTACTTCGACGGCGCCGTCTGCTTCGTCGAGTGGCCGGAGGCGGGGAGAGACGTGCTGCCGCCGGCGCGGTTCGCCGTCTTGCTCGAGCACATGGCGCCGGAACGGCGGCGGATCCGGGTGGACGCATGCTGATCCTCGCCTTCGACACCGCCACCGACGACGCCACGAGCGCGCTCGTCTGGGACGGCGAGGTGCTCGGGGAACAGGTGTCGCGACCGGTGTCGGTGCTCGAAGACGTCGATGCGCTCCTCCGGCGCGGCGGCGTCCGCGACTCGCAGCTCGAAGGCCTCGTGGTTGGGATCGGACCGGGGAGCTTCACGGGCCTCCGGATGGGGCTGGCGACGGCGCGGGCGCTGGCGTTCTCGCTCGAGCTCCCGCTGGCCGGCGTCTCGACGCTCGACGCATTGGCAGCGGGAGCGCCAGGCGCGGTTCCCGTGATCGACGCGCGGCGACGCGAGGTCTTCACGCTGCTCGACGGCAGGCCCGCGGTGCTCGCGCCGGCCAACCTGCCGGTCGAGGCGGGCCGCGCCTATGTCGGTGACGGCGCGCGTGGGTACCGCGAGGTGATCGAGGCTGCCGGCGGTGAGGTGCCGCCGGACGAGAGCGACGTCCACCTGCCACGTGCGCGGTTCCACGCCCAGCTGGCCCGGAACTTCGGCCTTCCCGAGGCAGTCGAACCCATGTACCTTCGTGTTCCGGACGTCGACCGCAACCGACAGTGACCATCCAGCTGCGACGCCTCACCCTGGCCGATCTCCCCGCGATCGAGCGGATCGAGCGGAGAGCGTACCCGACCCCATGGTCGAGGTCGATGTTCGCAGGCGAGCTCGCCAAGCCGTCGTCCATTTGCCTCGGCGCCGTCGACATGGACGCGGACGAGCAGCTCGTCGCCTACCTGATCATCTCCCGTTATGCGGACGCGTGGCACGTGATGAACGTCGCCGTGCACGAGCACTACCGGGGCCGCGGCGTCGCCACGATGCTGCTCAACCGTCTGTTCGACCTCACTGCCGGCGACGACCGCCGCGGGTACACACTCGAGGTTCGCGTCTCCAACACCGGCGCAATCCGGCTCTACGAGCGCCTCGGCTTCGTCGCCCGCGGAATCCGGCGCGGCTACTACACGGACAACAGAGAAGACGCGCTGATCATGTGGAAGGACCCGGTGCGCGAGCGCGCAAGTGCATGAAGCAGCGATGGATCGTGCCCGCATCGCGGGCGGAGCCGGGCTTTGCTCGGCGGGAGCCCAACCCCGTTCGCGCGGCGCCCGAACCTTGAAGAAGGGGGTCCATGGGGGAAACATGGTTTCCCCCATGACGTGATCCTCGGGATCGAGACGTCGTGCGACGAGACCGCGGCCGCCCTCGTCACGCGAGAGGGCGGAGTGCGTGCCAACGTCGTCTCGTCCCAGGCGGAGCTGCACGCGCCGTACGGTGGGGTCGTTCCCGAGGTCGCGTCGCGGCACCACCTGGAGCTGATCCTGCCCGCCGTCAAGCGGGCGCTCGAGGACGCCGATGCCCGCCTCGATGACGTCGAGACGGTGGCGGTGACGCAGGGGCCCGGGCTCGTCGGCGCGCTGCTGATCGGCGTTTCGGCTGCCAAGGCGCTCGCGTGGTCGCGGCGGCTCCCGCTCGTGCCCGTCAACCACCTCCACGGCCACGTCGCGTCGCTCTTCCTTCAGCCCGACCCCCTGGAGCCGCCGTTTCTCTGCCTGCTGGCGAGCGGCGGGCACACGCAGCTCCTCGACGTCCGCGACCACGGCACCTTCGAAGTGCTCGGGACGACGCTGGACGACGCGGCGGGGGAAGCGTTCGACAAAGGTGCGCGGCTCCTCGGGCTCGGCTACCCCGGCGGCGCCGCGATCGACCGGTTGGCGCGGGACGGGGACCCCGAGGCGTTCTCGTTCCCGGTCGCGCGCGTCCCCGGGCTCGACTTCTCCTTCTCGGGCCTCAAGACGGCGTTGCTCTACGTCGTGCGCGACCTCGGCGACGGGGCCGAGGCGCGCAAGGCTGATCTGGCGGCCTCGTACCAGCGTGCGATCGTGCGCGCGCTGGTCGAGCGGACGCGCGCCGCCGCTGCGGAGCTCGAGACGGAGCGCATCGCGATCGTCGGCGGCGTCGCCGCCAACTCGGAGCTGAGGGCGTCGCTTCCGGAGGCCGTCGCCGCACCGCTCGAGCTCTGCACGGACAACGCGGCGATGATCGCGTCGGCCGCCAGGTATGCGGAGGTCCTCCCATATCCCCGGTACCTTGCGCTGGATGCGTTTGTCTGAACGCCGGCTGGCGCAGCTCGCACTGCTCGGAATCGTCGCGCTGGCCGTCACGGTCGTGTCCGTCGCTGCCGCGACCGAGGGGGACGCGAGCCGCCCCGTGGCGCAGCGCGCATCCTGGAGCGGGCTCGTCGGCGGCCCGCGGCCGGAGGTGCCCGTCGGGCAGCGGATGATCGTCGTGCTGCGGACGCCGTCGCTGGCGGACCGCGTCGCCGCCGCAGGCGGGCTGGCGTCCGAGGCGGACGAGCGACGCTGGCAGGATGCGGCCGAGGCGTCGCAGCAGCAGCTGATCGCACAGCTCGGTGCGGCTGGGCTCAGACTCCGGCCGGAGTTCAGCTACACCCGCGTGCTCTCCGGCTTCTCGGCCCCCCTCGACGCTCGCGCGATCGCGCTGCTCCAGCGCTTCCCGGAGGTCGAGGGCGTCTACCCGGTCCGGATCGCCTATCCGGCGGCCGTCTCGTCGACGCTCGTCGCTCGACACCAGCTGCCCGACGGCGCCGGATACCGCGCGCAGCTCTCGCTCCCCGGAGCCAGCGGTCGCGGCGTCACGATCGCCCTGATCGACACCGGGATCCAGCTGAGCCACGACTACCTCACGGGCGCGGTGCAGGAGGGCGTCGACCTGCTCGAACGCGACGACTTCGCCGCCGCGAAGACGAAGCCGGACGACCCGTCGGAGCGGGAACGCCATGCGACGGAGCTCGGCGGCCTGATCGTCGGCTCGGGCGGTCCCGGCAACCTGCACGGCGTGGCCGAGAACGCCACGATCCTGCCGATCAGGGCCGGGGGCTGGCAGCGGGATGTCGCAGGCCGCTGGAGCGTCTACTCGCGCACCGACCAGCTGATCGCCGGCCTCGAGCGCGCGGTCGATCCCGACGGCGACGGCAATGCCCACGACGCCGCGCGGATCGCGCTCGTCGGGTTCGCCGAGCCCTTCGCCGCGTTCGCCGACAGCCCCTCGGCCAGGGCGGTGGAAGGCGCACAGAAGCTCGACACGCTCGTCGTGACGCCGGCCGGGAACGAGGGACCGGCCGGCCCCGTCTACGGCAGCATCTCGGGCCCCGGAGGCTCGCCCGGAGCGCTCACCATCGGCGCTGAGGATCTGCGCGAGCAGGTCGACCACGTTCGCGTGATCGTGCGCTCCGGACTCAGGGTCCTGTTCGACCGCGACGTTCCGCTCGCGGGAGCGATCGGGCCGCGGCAGCCGCTCCGGCTCGACCTGGCTGTGCCGCACATTCGTGCCCCGCTGCTCCCGGCCGTCCTCGGCGACAGCTCACCGTCGCTCTCGCTCGGCGACTTCTTCGACCGCCGGGGCTACAGCCGCGTGGCCGGCAAGGCCGCGCTCGCGCCGGCGGGTGATGCGCCCGACGCCGCCGCGGCTGCGGCGGCCAGGGCTGGTGCCGTAGCGGCCCTGCTGCATGGGGCCGAGATCCCGGCGGGAAGCCTCGGCCTCGACGAGCGCGTCGGCATTCCGGTGGTCTCGGTCCCCGATGCGGTTGCGCGGACCGCGAAACGGCTGCTCTCACAGGGCGAGCCGGCCACGGTCGAGATCGGTACCGCACACAGCCGCTCGAACCCGAGCGCGGGCGGCCCCGCGGCCTTCTCGTCGCGCGGCCTCGCCTTCGACGGCGGTGCGAAACCGGACCTCTACGCACCGGGGGTTGGTCTCCTCACCTCGCATCCGGGCCGAGGCGCCGACGGCACGCCGGCGTTCGGCACCGTCAGCGGCTCGAGCGCGGCGGCTGCGGTGGTCGCCGGGGCGGCGGCGTTGCTCGCCCAGACCCGCCCCGACCTCGACGCGCCCGCGCTCAAGGGGGCGCTGACCGGAACGGCCGGGCCGGGCGGCCGGCTCGATCTTGGAGCCGCCTCCGCGGTCGAGGTCGTGGCCGAGCCCGCCTCGCTCTCGCTCGGGAACGCCCGGGGGAGCGGGTGGTCCGGGACCGCCAGGTTCGCCGTCCGCAACCTCTCGAGCCGTCGGCTGACCGTCAACATCTCCGTGGGCAGGCTGGGGGAGGTCGGAGGCATCGCGCTCGCCGTGTCGCCCTCGCGCGTCACGCTGGAGCCGGGCGGCGCTGCACCGATCTTCCTCGCCGGCCGCCTCGCCTACCTTCCGCCCGGGAAGCGCGCCGTGACTGAGGCGCTCGAGCTCCGCGCCGGCGGCGGGCAGCCGGTGAAGGTGCCCTGGACGGTCACCTTCGGACCTCTGCCCCGCGGCCTCCTCGGGTCGGTCCGCCTCTCGGTGACGAAGTTCCGGCCGTCGGACTCGGCCCCCGCGCTGCTCGAGCTCCGGGCCGGCCGGCTGGTCGAGCGGGACGGCGTGACCGAGGTCCTGCCGCTCTCGCACCTCGATCTCGAGCTCTATCGCGGGAAGGAGCGCCTCGGCCGGCTCGCGCGCCTGCGCAACCTGCTGCCCGGCCGGTACACGTTCGGACTGACCGGGCGCGGTCCCGCCGGCAGGCGCCTGCCGCCGGGCGAGTACCAGCTCCGGCTGGTGGCCTATCCGCCGGAAGATGGGCCTCCGAGCAGGCAAAACGTCTCGTTCACGATTCGCTAGGTGCTTATACTCCGAGACCGCGTGACCACCGTCGCACCGCCGATCTCGCATCTCGAGGAGAACCCGCTGGAGCTGGCGCAGCAACAGCTCCAAACGGTGGCCGACGCCTTTCAGATCGACCCGAACCTCATCCGGGTCCTCGAGCAGCCGAAGAAGGCCGTCTCGGTCTCGATCCCGGTGTACATGGACAACGAGACGATCAAGGTCTTCGAGGGCTACCGCGTCACCCACAACATCGCGCGCGGGCCGTCGAAGGGCGGCATCCGGTACCACCCCGACGTCACCCTCGACGAGGTCAAGGCGCTCGCGATGTGGATGACCTGGAAGTGCGCGCTGATGGGGATCCCGTTCGGCGGCGCCAAGGGCGGGGTCGTGTGCAACCCGAAGCAGCTGTCGCGGGGGGAGCTCGAGCGCATGACGCGCCGGTTCACGTCCGAGATCGTCAACGAGATCGGGCCAGAGAAGGACATCCCGGCGCCGGACGTCGGCACCGACCCGCGGGTAATGGCCTGGATCTTCGACACCTACTCGATGAACAAGGGTCACTCGGTGCTTGGCGTGGTCACCGGCAAGCCGCTGAACCTCGGCGGTTCGCTCGGCCGGCTCGAGGCGACCGCGCGGGGGGCGCACTACTGCACGCGCGAGGCGGTCGCGAAGCAGGGCCGCACGATCGACGGCATGCGCGTCACCGTTCAGGGGTTCGGCAACGTCGGCAGCTACTACGCGAAGTTCGTCGCCGAGGACGGCGCGAAGGTGGTGGCGCTCTCCGACTCCAGCGGCGGCGTCTACGACCCGAACGGGATCGACGTCGGCCTGGCCCTGGCGCACAAGCAGGAGACGGGGCGGCTCGAGGGACTGAAGGACACGGAGGAGATCTCGAACGACGAGCTCCTCTTCCTCGAGGCCGACATCCTCGCGCCGTGTGCGCTCGAGCAGGTGATCACGCGCAAGAACGCCGACAAGATCAAGGCGAAGCTGGTCGTGGAGGGAGCGAACGGCCCGACCACGCCGGATGCCGACGAGATCCTCGAGGAGCGCGGCGTGATGGTGCTCCCCGACGTCCTCGCGAACGCCGGCGGCGTCGTGGTCTCGTACTTCGAGTGGGTCCAGGGGCTCCAGGAGTACTTCTGGAAGGAGGACGAGGTGAACGCGCGGCTGAACGACATCACCTCGCGCGCCTTCCACGAGACGTGGGCGACGTACGAGTCCAAGTCGACGACGATGAGGATCGCCGCCTACGGCCTTGCTGTCCAGCGGGTCGCCGAGGCGACGATGACCCGCGGCCTCTATCCCTAGGGTCACGCTCTACTCGGCGCCCGGCTGCCACCTCTGCGAGGCCGCGAAGCGCGTGCTGACCGCGGTCGGGGTGCAGGAGCCGTTCGAGCTTCAAGAGGTGGACATCTCCGGTGACGAGCGGCTCGAAGCCGCCTACCGCGAGTCTCTCCCGGTGGTCGAGATCGACGGCGAGCGGGCCTTCACGTACTTCGTCGAGCCGGACTCGCTGCGGAAAAAACTCGCACAAGCTCGCTCCGGCGAGGCGACTTTGTGACTTCCTTCTCCGGACACTGACGGGGATAGGCACAATGCTTGTGTGGTGTTACAAGCTCCACCGCAGAGCGGGGTCCCAGAGCGTCTGACGGTCGGGGTGGCGGCAAGGCTTAGCCGCTACCTGCAGGTGCTCACGCAGGCCAGGAAGATGGGCAAGGACCGGATCTCCTCGCAGGAGATCTCCGACTACACGAACATCAACGCGACGCAGATCCGCCGCGATCTCTCGGCGTTCGGGAAGTTCGGCAAGCGCGGGGTCGGCTACAGCGTGGACGGCCTGCTCGGGGAGATCCGCCGCATCCTCCGGACGCAGGGCCAGCACAACATCGCGCTCGTCGGCGCCGGTCGGCTGGGCGAGGCGATCGCGAGCTCGCCAATCTTCGCCGAGCACGGGATCAACATCGCGGCCGTGTTCGACAAGGATCCCGACAAGGTGGGGCGGAGCGTCGGGAACGTCCCGGTCGATGACTACAGCGGGCTTTGGGATGCCGTGCGGGACAAGAACATCGTCGTCGGCGTGCTCGCCGTGCCCGCCGACAGCGCGCAGTCGGCGGCTGACGACCTCGTCGACGCCGGCGTACGGATCATCTTCAACTACTCAGAAGCCCTCCTCGACGTGCCCTCCGACGTCGCCGTTCACACGAGCAACCCGGCCGTCGAGCTGCTCTACGCGCTCTACTTCCACCTGGCCTAGGCTCGCACCGGGGCGAGGCTCCGGCCAGAATCGGCCCGCATGCGCATCCTCTTCTGGCATGGGTACCTCCTCGGAGGGACCGGCTCGAACGTCTACACCCGCGCCGTCGCGCGGGAGTGGAGCCGGGCGGGACACAACGTGGTCGTCGTCAGCCAGGAGCCGCACCCCGAGGAGTACGACCTCGGCGGCGCTCGGACTGTGCGGCCGGACATCGGTGGCCTGCTCCCCGTCTTCGTGCTCGACCGGTACGAGGGCCTCGAGGCAAAGCTGCTGCCGGAGCTGACCGAGGTGGAGCGCGAGCGGTTCGTGGCGGCAAACGCCACTGCGCTGAGGAAGCTCGCGCCGGCCGACCTCGTGTTCGCGAACCACGTCCTGCTCGGTGGGCCCGTCGGGACCGCCAGCGGGCTGCCGTTCGCCGTGAAGGCGCACGGCTCCGAGCTCGAGTACTCGATGCGCGGCAACGCCGACCTCGCCGCCTGGGGGCGCGAGTCGCTCCGGGGGGCGGCGGCCGTCTTCGTCGGCTCCGAGCACATCCGCGCGGTGCTCGAGGACGTGGTGGGACACGTCGACCGGGTCCACGAGGTGCCGCCCGGGGTCGACGTGGAGGAGTTCCGGCCCGCGCCGCGCGACGAGGCCCTCCGGGAGCTCCTCGCCGAGGCCCGGCGGGACCCGCCCAATCCGGGCAACCGGTCGGAGCGCCTGCCCGACGAGCGGAACGCCGAGCGCCTCGCCGAGTTCCTGGCGGGCGACGAGCCGACGGTTCTCTACTTCGGCAAGCTCCTGCGGAACAAGGGCGTCCATCTGCTGCTGGAGGCGCTCCGCGACGTCGACGCCCGTGCCGTCGTCGTCGGCTTCGGCGACTACCGCACCGAGCTGGAGGCGATGGCCGGCGACCGTGTGCTCTTCACCGGCCCGCTTGAGCACCGGCATCTCGTGCACCTGATCCCCCTCGCGGAGGTCACCGTCGTCCCCTCGATCTTCCCGGAGGCCTTCGGCATGGTCGCGGCGGAGGCGGCGGCCGGCGGCTCGCTGCCGCTCGTCGCCCGCCACTCCGGCCTGGCCGAGATCGCGGAGGCGCTGGAGGAGGCGGGCGTCCCGGCCGGCTTCGAATCGGGGAACGTCGCCGACCTCACCGAGAAGCTGCGCGTCACGCTGGCGCTCCCCGACGACGAACGCGCACGCCTCACGGAGACGGCCAGGCGCGTGGTCGTGGAGCGCTGGTCGTGGGCCCACGTCGCGGATCGGCTGCTGGAACCCTTTACGTAACCTTCTGCGCCTATGGGCGACGAGCAGCGGCTGAGCCCGGAGGAGCAGCTCCGGGCAGCGCGCGAGGCATTCGAGACGACCGAGGACTTCACCGTTGCCGTCGAGGAGGAGTTCGCGATCCTCGACCCGGAGACCCTTTCGCTGACGAACCGCTTCGAGGAGCTCGAGGCGGCCGTGCGCGGCACCGAGTTCGAGGAGCATCTCGTCGGCGAGCTGATCGCGTCCGAGGTCGAGGTCCGCACCGGCCGCTGTGAGGGCTTCGCAGAGGCCGCCGCCCGGATGGGCGAGCGCCGTGACCAGCTGCGCGCGCTCGCCGACCAGCTCGGAGTCGCGCTCGGCGGCACGGGGACGCACCCGTGGAGCCCCTGGCAGGAGCAGCGCATCATCGACACGCCCCACTATCGGCGGAACGACGAGTACCTCCGCTGGGTCGTCTGGCGGAACAACTCGTTTGGGCTCCACGTGCACGTCGCGGTCAACGGGGCCGACCGCGCGGTCCGCGTCTGCGACCATCTGCGCCACCTGCTGCCGGAGCTCCTCGCTGTCTCCGCGAGCTCGCCCTTCACGGAGAACGTCTTCACGCACCTGCACTCCGTGCGCACGGAGATCTTCACGAAGCTCTTCCCGCGCTGCGGGATCCCGGACGCCTACGGCAGCTGGGACGAGTACGGGCGCTACGTGCGCCTGCTCTACGACACCGGCTCGATCCTCGAGCACACGCAGATCTGGTGGAGCATCCGGCCGCACCTGGCCTATCCGACGGTCGAGATCCGCATCTGCGACGCACAGCCGGACCTGGGCGAGGCTCGGTCGCTTGCCGCGCTGATGTACGCCCTCGCCGTGCGGACGACGCGGGCGCTCGACGAAGGCGAACCGTTGCCGCTGCCCCCGCACCGGCTGATCGAGGAGAACTTCTGGCGGGCGATCCGCTGGGGGCTCGGCGGCGACTTCATCGACCTCGCAACGGGCGAGCTCGTGGAGAAGCGCAAGCGGATCGAGCAGCTGATCGAGTGGGCGCTGCCGGTCGCGGACGAGATCGGCGCGACCCCGTTCCTCACCGTGCCGGCGCAGAACGCAGCCGAGCGGCAGATCGCGCGGTACGAGGAGGGCGCCACGCTCGAGGAGATCTATGCCGAGCAGGTGCGACCCAAGGAGCCCGTTGGAAGGTAGCGGGCGCGAGCCGACGCCAGAGGAGCTCCTCGAGGCCGTCCGCAAGATGAAGGTCGCCGACCTGCTCGTGTCGACGGCAGCGACGCTGGCGCAGCTCGGCTTTGCGAAGCTCGACGAGGCGACGAGGGACCTGGACCAGGCGCGCCTCGCGATCGAGGGGATGCGGGCGCTCCTCGGGACGCTCGAAGGCGAGGTTGACGACGACGTCCTGCGCGACTTCAACCAGGTAGTCGCGAACCTCCAGCTCGCCTACGCCTCGGCGGCCGAGCACGCGGCGCAATCCGAGTCGCCGTAGCGACGCTCGAACGGGGTAGGACCGACCGGGCCGCGAATGAGTCGGTCGGCCTATAGGCACGCGGCTCGAACCCTGCGACGCTTCTCCTGATGGGGGAAGTGGGGCGAGGGGTCGCCGTGCTGCTTGCGCTTGCAGCGCTGGCCTGCGCTGCGCTGGCCGCAGCGCAGGGCGCTCCGGCTGCCTCCACCACTGCGGAGTACGCGCCCGGCGAGCTGATCGTGCGGTTCAAGCCCGGGCTCAGGACGACGGCGCAGGCCTCGATTGTGGCGTCCGAGGGGGCGAGCCTCGAGCGGCGGCTTGCCGCCCCGGGAAGCGCCGTCGTCCGCCTCCCGGTGGGGACGTCGGTGTCGGACGCCGTCCGTTCGTTCGAGCTGCGCGCCGATGTGGCGGGCGCGCAGCCGAACTTCGTCTACCGCGCGCAGGTGATCCCGAACGACCTGCGTTTCGCCGAGCTCTGGGGGCTCGTGCGAATCGGGGCGCCCCAGGCCTGGGACGCCGGCACCGGCAGCCGGTCCGTCACCGTCGCCGTCGCCGACACCGGCGTTGAGGCCGACCACCCGGATCTCGCGCCGAACGTCGTCGCCGGCGGGCATGACTTCGTCGGCAACGACGACGACCCGCGGGACGAACAGGGGCACGGCACCCACGTCGCCGGGATCATCGGAGCCGTCGGGAACGACGGCCGCGGTGTCACCGGCGTCAACTGGAGCGTCGGCCTGCTGCCGGTGAGGGTCCTGGATGCGTCGGGGCGGGGCACGACGGCGACGATCGCGGACGGCTTCAGGTACGCGGCCTCGCGTGCGCGGATCGTCAACGCCAGCCTTGGCGGCGGCGCCAACGACCCGGCCCTGGAGGCGGCGATCGCGGCGTTCCCCGAGACCCTGTTCGTCGTCGCCGCCGGGAACAGCGGGACGAACAACGACGCGCTGCCGACGTTCCCGTGCGCCTACCCCGAGCCGAACGTCGTCTGCGTCGCGGCCACGGACGCGACGGACGCCCTCGCCTACTTCTCGAACATCGGGCCCACGACCGTCGACCTCGGTGCGCCCGGCACGAGCATCCTCAGCACCTGGAGGGACGGCGACTACTTCTCGGCGAGTGGAACATCGATGGCGGCGCCCCACGTCGCCGGTGCCGCGGCACTCGTCTGGAGTCGGAACCCTGCGCTCACCGCCGCACAGGTCAAGGCGACGCTGCTGGGCTCCGTCGATCCGCTCGGCCTGCCGGTCGTTTCACGCGGGCGCCTGAACGTGGCCCGGGCGACCGGCGCGGTGGTCGCATTCCCGCCGCCTCCGCCCCCGCCTGCACCGCCCCCGCCGCCACCCGTGGCTGCCTCCCCGCGGCCGGTGAAGAAGACGGTCAAGAAGCTGAAGAAGGTGACGATCTGCCACCGCGGGCGGACGGTGAAAGTGCGCAAGAGCCAGTTGCGGAAGCACCGCCGCCACGGCGACAAGCTGGGCGCCTGCCGAAGGCGAGCCCGGCGGCGCTAAAGGTCTGCCGGATCCCGGGCGATAGCCCAAAAATGCGGGGTCTTGCCGCTCTCTTCCTGCTCGCCGTGCTCGCGTTCCCGGGCGCGGTCTCGGCATCCGGCTGGAGCGACGATACGACGTACGCGCCGCACGAGCTCCTCGTGCGGTTCGAGCCGACGACGACGCGCGTCGAGCAGAACCGCGTTCTCGCCCGGCTCGGGGTGCGCGTGCTCGAGCGCTCGACGCATCCGGGCCTCGTCCGCGTGCGCCTCCCTGCGGCGGCCGCGGTCGAGCCGACGGCGGCCGCGCTGGAGCGGCGGCCGGACGTGCGCTGGGCCGAACCGAACCACCTCTACGAGTCGACGGCGACGCCGAACGACCCGAAGTACCTGGACAGCACGCTCTGGGGGCTGAACAAGATCCACGCGCCGGAGGCGTGGGACCTCACGACCGGCAGCGCCGCGGTGACGGTCGCGGTCGTGGACTCGGGCGTCGACTACGCTCATCCGGACCTCGCCGGGAACATCTGGACGAATCCGGGCGAGATCGCCGGCGACGGCCTCGACAACGACAGCGACGGCTACGTCGACGACGTGCGCGGGTGGAACTTCGCCGGCGGCACGCACCCGGCGAGCGACCCGATGGACTCGAACGGCCACGGGACGCATGTCGCCGGGACGATCGGCGCCGTCGGCAACAACTCGGTCGGCGTCACCGGCGTGAACTGGAGCGTGAGGGTGATGCCGGTGCGCGCCGGCGACGAGTCGCTCTCGGATTTCGACATCGCCCAGGCGTTCGACTTCGCGTGCGCCCACGGCGCGAAGGTGATCAACGGCAGCTTCACCGGTTACGAGTACTCCCAGGCGATGCTCGACGCGATCAACCGCTGCCCCGGCGCCCTGTTCGTTTTTGCGGCGGGGAACGACGCGAACAACAACGACGCCATTCCGGCCTATCCGTGCGGCAACCTCGCCGAGAACATCCTCTGCGTCGCCGCGACCGCGTCCAACGACACCCGCGCCTGGTTTTCCAACTTCGGCGCGACCACCGTGGACGTCGGCGCGCCGGGCCAGGGGATCTACAGCACTTACTACGACGCCAGCCCGCCGACGCCGTACGCGACGCTCGACGGCACGTCGATGGCAACGCCGCACGTCGCGGGCGCCGC
>DASTHD010000027.1:0-16316 GCA_035605555.1 Gaiellaceae bacterium | reverse complement strand
CGAACCGAGGGACGGCGGCTGGGCGAGGTCGTGATCGAGCACGGGTTCGTCACGCCGGAGCAGATCGTGCGGTTGGTCGCGGCGCAGCGGGGCCTGCCCTACCTCGACATCGCGTCGCTCGCCGTCGATCCCGCCGCAGCTCGGCTGCTGCCGGCGGACTTTGCCCGGGAGGTGCGCACGCTGCCGATCGGCTTCATGCGCGGGCTGCCGGTCGTCGCGCTGGCGGACCCGAGCGACGACCTGGCGATGCGCGACACACGCTCGATTCTCCGCGCCGCCGAGTTCGTCGCCTCGCCCGAGGACTCCGTCCTCGCGCAGCTGGCACGCGTCTACGTCGGCTAGGACGGGTCCTAGCGGCCCGCGACGTAGCCCTGCATGCCGCGCGGGCTCGCCCCCGCCCTCAGCATCCCGTCTTCCCGCGCGACCGCGCTCACCCGTCCCAGCGCGAAGCCGCCGACGTCGGTCACGTCGTGGCCCCGGCCACGGAGCTCGTCCATCACCCCGGGCCCGAAGCGGCTCTCGATCGCGAGCGAACGCGGCTCCCGCTGCCGCGGGTAGAACGACGACGGGAAGTCGTCGGTGTGGAACTCCGGATGGTCGATCGCCGCCTGGAGGTTCAGGCCGAAGTGGACATGGTTGAGGAAGACGTGCAGCGACCACTGGTCCTGCTGGTCGCCCCCGGGGGTCCCGAAGGCGAGGTACGGCTCACCGCCGCGGAGCGCCAGCGACGGCGAGAGCGTCGTTCGTGGCCGCTTGCGCGGCTCCAGCGTGGAGGGCAGACCCTGCTCGAGCCAGAACATCTGCGCGCGCGTGCCGAGCGGCCACCCGAGCGCCGGGATCACCGGCGAGCTCTGGAGCCAGCCGCCGCTCGGCGTGGCCGAGACCATGTTCCCCCACCGGTCGGCGACGTCGAGATGCACGGTGTCACCACGCGTCGGCTCGCCGCCCCCGACCGCGGCGGGAGCGTCGACGAGCCTCGGCAAGCGGCCGCCGCCCGGCCGAAGCTCGCCCGAGGCCGTCTCGTCGATGAGACTGCGGCGCTCGTCGTTGTACTCCAGGGACAGGAGGCCCTCCAGCGGGACGTCGACGAAGTCCGGGTCCCCGTAGAACGCCTCGCGGTCGGCAAAGGCGAGCTTCGAGCACTCCACCACGGTGTGGACGTACTCGGCGGGCCCGAGCGACTCGAGGTCGAACCCCGCGAGGAGCGCAAGCTGTTGCAGCAGGACCGGGCCCTGCCCCCACGGACGCGTCTTGCAGACCGTGTAGCCGCGGTAGTCGAAGGTGACGGGCGGCTCGATCGTCGCCCGCCACTCCGCGAGGTCGTCGGCCGTCAGCAGGCCGTCGTGCTCCCTGCTGAAGCGGTCGATCTCCTGCGCCACGAAGCCGCGGTAGAAGGCGTCCCGCGCCCGGTCGATCCGCTCCTCGCGCGTTCCGGAGCCGGCCTCGTCCAGGATCCGGCGGTAGGTCGCCGCCAGGGCGCGGTTGCGAAACAGCGAACCGGGTTGCGGCGCCGGGAGGTAGAGCTCCGCCGAACCGGGCCACTCGCGCAGGAGGCCCTCGGTCCGCTCGATCGTGGCGGTCATGCCCGGAATCACGGGGTAGCCGTCCTCGGCATAGCCGATCGCATGCTCGAGGACGTCCTCCGGCCCGAGCGTCCCGAGCTCGCGGAGGAGGAGCATCCAGCCGTCGAAGGCGCCGGGGACGCAGGCCGCGAGCAGGCCGGTTCCGGGGACGAGCTCGTGGCCGAGCTGCCGGAACCGCTCGACGGTCGCGGCGGCGGGCGCCGTCCCTTGGCCGCAGACGACGAGCGGCTCGCCACGCTCCGCGCTCCAGAGAATGACCGGCAGATCGCCGCCGGGGCCGTTCAAGTGCGGCTCGACGACCTGGAGCGTGAATCCGGTCGCGGCGGCGGCGTCGAAGGCGTTCCCGCCGCGTTCGAGGATCGCCATCCCCGCCGCCGACGCGAGCCAGTGGGTCGAGGCGACCATGCCGAAGGTGCCGCGGAGCTCGGGCCGGGTGGTGAAGCTCAGCGGTCTGCCGCTCCCGCCAGCTCGGCCGGCGCCTCTGCGAGCCTCGGCGCCTGTGTGCCGCGCCGCACGAGGTGGCAGGCGACGAGATGGCCGTGGCCGGACACGTCGACGAGCGGGGGCTCCTCCTCAGTCGAGCGCGGTGCCGATTCGTGCTCGAGCGGACACCGGGTCCGGAACCGGCAGCCGGACGGCGGCTCGATCGGGCTCGGGATGTCGCCCTCCAGGACGATCCGCTGCCTGCTGCGCTGGATCTCCGGATCGGGCACGACGGCCGCCGAGAGCAGCGCCTGGGTGTAGGGATGTTGCGGCCGGGCGAAGAGCTCCTCGCGGGGCGCCAACTCGACGAGCTTCCCGAGGTACATCACGGCAACGCGGTCGCAGAGGAACTCCACCGTCGCGAGGTCGTGGCTGATGAAGAGGCAGGAGAACCCGAGCTCCGCCTGGAGGTCCCGCATCAGGTTCAGCACGGAGGCTTGCACGGACACGTCGAGGGCGGAGACCGGCTCGTCGGCGATCAACAGGTCTGGGCCGACGCTGAGCGCGCGGGCCAGGCCGACGCGCTGGCGCTGCCCCCCCGAGAGCTCGTGCGGATAGCGGAATCGCAGCTCGGAGCGGAGGCCGACCGCGTCGAAGAGCTCCACAACGCGTGCGTCGATGCCCCTGCGCCGCGCCAGCCCGTGCAGGCGGAGCGGTTCACCGACGATCTGGCCGCAGGTCATCCGCGGGTTGAGCGACGAGTACGGGTCTTGGAAGACGATGTGCATCCGCCGACGGTGCGGCCGGAGCCCACGGCGCGACAGGTGCGTGATGTCCGCGCCGTCGAGCCGGATCGTCCCCGCGGTGGGCTCGTACAACCGGTTGACGCAGTATCCGACCGTCGTCTTGCCGCTGCCGGACTCGCCGACGAGGCCGAGCACCTCGCCCGGCGCGATCGAGAACGAGACGCCGTCGACCGCGTGGACGATCCGGCCGCCGCCGCCGATCCTGCCTCCGACGGTGAAGTGCTTCACGAGGCCCTCGACCTCGAGCACAGGCTGCGCGTCGCCGGTCATCGCTCTCCGGGATGGAAGCACGCGACCGCATGATCGGGCCGAACCTGTCGCAGGGCCGGAACCTCCGACCACGACTGCTCGTCGGCGCGGGGACAGCGGTCGGCGAAGGCGCAGTGCGTCGGGAGCTCGGCGAGCGACGGCACCCGACCCGGGATCTCCTGCAGCCGGCCGTTCCGGGCGGCGGCGCCGGGGCGGGGCACGGCGCCGAGCAGGCCGATCGTGTACGGGTGCTGGGGATGGGCGAAGAGCTCGCCGACCGGGGCCTCCTCCGCCTTCCGCCCTGCGTACATGACCACGACACGGTCGGCGAGGTCGGCGACGACGCCGAGGTTGTGGGTGATCAGCACGATCGCCGTCCCGAGCCGGTCGCGCAGCTCACGCAGGAGGTCGAGGATCCCCGCCTGGATCGTCACGTCGAGCGCCGTCGTCGGCTCGTCCGCGATCAGGATCTTCGGGTCGCAGGCGAGCGCCATCGCAATCATCACCCGCTGGCGCATCCCGCCGGAGAGCTGGTGCGGGTACTCCTCGACACGCCGCGCGGGATCGGGGATGTGAACGAGGTTGAGCAGCTCGACGACCCTCGCCTTGGCGGCGCTCCGCGAGACGTCCATGTGCTCGCGCACCACCTCCTCGATCTGGTGGCCGATCCGAAGGACCGGGTTCAGCGACGTCATCGGCTCCTGGAAGACGAACGAGATCTGGCGGCCGCGAATCTTCCGGAGGCGTGACCCCGAGGCGCCGAGCAGCTCGTTGCCCTCGAAGCGCACGTTTCCCGTCACCGTCGCCGTCTTCGGGAGGAGGCCGAGGATCGAGAGGGCCGTCACGCTCTTGCCGCAGCCCGACTCGCCGACGATCCCGAGCACCTGCCTCGGCTCGAGCGTCAGGGACATCCGGTCGACGGCGTGGACGGTGCCCTCGTCCGTGTCGAAGCGGACCGAGAGGTCCTCGACCTCCAGCAGCGGCGCGCTCAACGCTCGGTCTTGGGGTCGAGGACGTCGCGGAGGCCGTCACCGAGCAGATTGAACGCGAGCGCCACGATCACGATCGCCAGGCCGGGGTAGACGGCCAGGCCGGGCGCCTCGTTCAGGTACGGCTGCGCGGCGTTCAGCATCACGCCCCATGACGGCGTCGGCGGCTGGACGCCGAGGCCGAGGAACGACAGGACGGCCTCGCCGATGATCGCTGCAGGGATGGTCAGGGTCGCCTGGACGAGGAGTGTGCTGGTCATGTTCGGGAGGATGTGGCGGCCGATGATCACCCCGTCGTTGGCGCCGTTCGCAACCGCTGCCCGCACGAAGTCCTCCTCGCGGAGCGCGAGCGCCTCGCCGCGGGCGATCCGGATCAGCGGCGGCATCGCGGCGATCCCGAGCGCGAGCGTGGCGTTCAGCAGCGAGGGGCCGAGGATCGCGGCCAGCCCGACGGCGAGGATCAGGAACGGGAAAGCGAGGAGGACGTCGGTCACCCGCGCGATCGCCGTATCCAACCAGCCGCGGTAGTAGCCGGCGACCAGGCCGATCGGGACCGCGACGACCATGGCAAGCACCGTCGCGAGGAAGCCGGCCTGGATCGAGGCGCGGGCGCCCCAGATGATCCGGGACAGCGTGTCCCGCCCGAGATCGTCGGTCCCGAGCAGGTGCTCGCGGGACGGGCCGGCGAGGAGCGCGTCGAAGTCGGTCGCGTCAGGGGAGTACGGCGCGATCCAGCGGGCGAAGAGCGCCATGAGCACGGCGCCGACGACCACCACGAGTGAGATCACCGCGGCTGGGCGACGCAGGAACCGACGGCGGAGGATCCGCCGGCGCCGTGCTCGGGCGCTCAAAGGTGCTGCTTCGGCGTAGCTCACGTGCGAGCCGTCCCCGACACCCGGATTCGGGGGTTGATCAGCGAGTAGGCGACGTCCACGAGCAGGTTGACGACGACGTAACCCACGGCGACGACGAGCACGACGCCCTGGAGCAGCGCGTAGTCGCGCTGAGCGATCGAGTCGACCGTCAGCCGGCCGAAGCCCGCGATGCCGAAGATCTGCTCCGTGACGACGGCGCCGGAGATCAGGGCGCCGAGCTGGAGCCCAATCACCGTCGTCACCGTGATCAGGCTGTTGCGAAGCGCGTGTTTACCGACGACCGACCATTCACTGAGCCCCTTCGCGCGCGCCGTCCGGACGTAGTCGGCACCGAGGGAGTCGAGCATCGCCGAACGCATCTGCCGCATCAGCACGGCGGAGAGCCCGAGACCGAGTACGAGCGCCGGCATGATCATGTGCTTCAGGTTCTCGACCGGGTCTTGCGAGAATGGGACGTAGCCGCTCGCCGGTAACCAGTTCAGGTTGACGGCGAAAACGAGGATCATCAGCAGGCCGAGCCAGAAGTGAGGCACCGACAGCCCGAGGAGCGCCCCGGTCGTCGCGGCGTAGTCGGAGGGCTTGCCGCGGCGAACGGCCGCGATCACCCCCGCGCTGATCCCGACGACTGTCCCGATCAGGAGCGCAAGACCGGCCAGCTCGAGTGTCAGAGGGATGCGGGTGCGGATCGTCTCGGCGACAGGCAGGCCGCGGCTGTCCGTCCCGAGGTCGCCGCGGACCGCCAGCCCCACCCAGTTGGCGTACTGCACGGGAAGCGGGTCGTTGAGCCCGTACTTCTCACGGATCGCCGCCAGCACCTTGGGATCGCGGTCCTCGGCGGCGTAGGCCAGCGCGGGGTCGCCCGGGAGCGCCCGCACGCCCACGAACACGACCACGCTGGCCAGGAAGACGACGATCAGGGCGGCTCCGGCCTTACGCAGGATGAAGACGCCCATGATCGCCGTCCTCGGGGGTCAGATCACTTACTTGAACTCTGCGTTGTAGGCCCGGATCAGGCCGTCGCCGTAGAGTCGAACGCCTTTCACGTTCGCCGTCACGCCGTGACGGTTGACGGGGTAGTAGAGGTAGATCAGCGGCAGATCGGTCCGCAGGATCTTGTACGCCTCGTGGTACAGCGTCTTGCGGGCCTTGGGCGTCGCGGCCTTGCGCGCGTTGTCGAGCAGCAGGTCCATCCGGTTGCTGGCCCAGCCGAGGTTGTTCAGCGAGCCCTTGGAGTGGACGAACTGGTAGATGTTGCCGTCCGGGTCAACTCGGCCCGACCAACCCACGGCGAACGTCTGGTAGTTGCCCTGGTCCTGGCGCCGGAGCGCGGTCACGAACTCCGTCGGCGCGAGGTCGACCTGGAAGCCGGCGTCCTTGGCCATCGACTGGATCACCTGGCCGAGCCGCGCCGCGACCTGGTCCGTGCCGATCATCAGGCTCACGTGGACGGGCGTGGCCATGCCTGAGCTCTTGACGAGCTGACGCGCCTTCGCGATGTTGCGGCCCGGGCACTTGATCTTCGCGTCGAAGTACGGGCTCACCGGCGGAATCGGCAGGCAGCCCGGCAGCACCGTGCCGCCGAACACGACCTTGTTGATCACCTTCCGGTCGAGCGAGAGCTCGAATGCCTGGCGGAGCGCCCGCTTCGCGGCGATCGGGGTGCCGACGTTCTGGAACGGCTTCCCGATCCCGTTCTTGTTCCCGATGTTGATCGAGATGCCCTGGTAGCCGATCGACGTCGCCTTCAGCACGCGAAGGCTCTTGTCACGCCTGATCGCGGGCAGATCGGTCGACGCGATCCGGTCGAGGACGTTGATGTCGTGCGAGCGGAGGTTGGCCGCCCGCGCGCTGTTGTCGGTGATGATCCGGAAGACGATCCGGCTCAGCTTCACCTTGCTCTTGCCGTAGTAGAACGTCGAGCGGTCGAGCACGATGCGGTCGCCGGCCGTGCGGCTCGTGAACTTGAACGGGCCGACACACACTGGGTTCGACGCGAAGTTGCGGCCGAGCGCGTCAAGCTGCTTCGGCGACATGATCATTCCCGCGCGGTCCGCCAGCTGGGCGGTCAGCGGCGAGTAGCGCGCGTTCAGCGACAGCCGCACGGTGTAGTTGTTGACGACCCTCACGTCGGTCACGGGCGACACCTCACTCGCCCGCGCCGAGCCGGCCAGCGTGCGATGCCGGTCGAGCGAGATCTTCACCGCCTGCGCGTTCAACGGCGTTCCGTCGTTGAACCGGACGCCGCGGCGGATCCGGATCGTCATCGCCTTCTTGTCACCGGAGAGCGTGGGCATTCCGGCGGCGAGCTGCGGGACGATCGCGAGCTTCGCGTTGAGGTCGTAGAGCTTCTCGCACATGTGGAGGAACACCATGCGGCCGACGAACGTGCGGGCAAGCGTCGGGTCGAGCGCATCCGGATCCTCGGCGAGGCCGATCGTGAGCGTTCCGCCGGTCCGGCCCTGCGCGGCGATCGAGCCGCCGGCGCCGGTCGCGAGCAGGCCGACCGCCACGACTGCAAGTGCGGCGACCGCACGCCGGGTGCGAATCCTGTTCATCAATCCCCTCCTGACTGTGGTGCCAGCTCCCTCCAGAACGGGCGCCGTTTCGAGCGACGCGACTGTACCACAACATGTATCCATTTCGCTCTGAATTGGATCCAATGACTGCTAAGGTGCGAGCGTGGCGGCGGAGCACCCCAGCGGGCGCGACAGCGCCACGGTTTCCACCGGTGAGGCGCAGATCTCTGCCGTGCCGGCCGCGGCCGTGCGGACCGACCGCTCCTACGCCGTGCTCGCGGCGATCGGGCTGGCGGGCGGCCTGTTCTCGGGCCTCCTCGGCGTCGGCGGCGGCGTCGTGATGGTGCCGCTCCTCGTGCTCTGGGCCGGCTACGGGCAGCGCGACGCCCACGCGATCTCGCTCGGCGCGATCATCCCGATCAGCGCAGCAGGCGTGATCACGTTCGGCGCGGCGGGCGAGATCCAGGTCTGGGAGGCACTCGCGCTCGCCGCCGGGTCGATCGCCGGAGCGCAGGTCGGCGCAACCATGCTGTCACGCATCGACGAGCAGCTCCTCAAGCTCGTCTTCGGCTCGTTCATGCTCGTGGTCGCCGTGCTGCTGGCGGTCGGACGATGACCACGCTGGCCCTCCTGCTCGCCCTTGTCGCCGTCGGCGCGGCGGCGGGCGTCCTGGCCGGCCTCCTCGGCGTGGGCGGCGGAGTCCTGCTCGTCCCCTTCCTCGTCCTCGCGCTGGGAATGACGCAGCACGAAGCGGAGGCGACGTCGCTGCTCGTGATCCTGCCCACGGCGATCGCCGCCAGCGTCGCGCTTCGGCTGCGCGGGGTCGGCGACCTGCCTGTCGCGCTCGGACTCGGAGCGATCGGCGCGGTGGGAGCGGCCGCGGGCGCGCTGCTCGCGCTGGCGCTCCCGGGCAGCGTCCTCCGCGTGCTCTTCTCCGTCCTGCTGGCGCTCGTCGGCCTCCGCCTGATCCGCGACGCCAGAGCCGAGCGCGCTTGACGGTCCAGGCAGACCCGTCACCGCTCGTCGACCGGCTGGCCGGGGAAATCCAGGCGAGAGTGCTGAGCGGCGCCACTCCCGTCGGAACGCGCCTGCGACAGGAAGCGCTCGCCGACGAGTTCGGCGTGAGCCGGACGCCGGTCCGCGAGGCGCTGCGCCAGCTCCAGGCGTCGGGCCTCGTCGAGCTGCTGCCGAACCGTGGCGCGGTCGTCCGCGGACCATCGGCGCGGGAGATCCGCGAGGCCTACGAGGTACGCGCCGAGCTCGAGGGGCTTGCGGCCGAGCTGGCGGCGGAGCGAATCAGCGACCGCGACCTGCGTCGGCTCCAGGAGGCGCAGCGGCTCTTTCAGGACGCGGTCGAGACCCTGATCGCCCGCCGGGCGCGCCGGCGCGAGCCGTGGAAGGACGAGAGCCTGTGGGTGCAGGCGAACGACCTCTTCCACCAGGCGATCCTCGATGCGTCCGCGAACGTCAGGCTCGCGGACACGATCGCAGACCTCCACCGGAGTTTCCCGCGCAACCTCACCTGGGCGGCGCTGTCACGGAGCTCCCGGCTCCTCGAGGAGAACGTGAAGCAACACCAGGCGGTGCTCGACGCAATCGAACGCCGCGATCCCGCCGAGGCGCGGCGGAGCATGGTCGAGCACGTGCGGAGTGCGGGCGAGCTCGTCACCCTGCACTTCGAGCAGGCGAGCGCGCCGCCGGTTAGCTGAACCGCGGCCCGAGGACGCCCGGCAGTGGCCCGCGACCGTCGCGGTCGAACCGGTGGAACCTCGGCGGGGCCGGGAAGCGCCCGTTCACGAGGTCGGTGATCCGCTTCTTCAGCCCGGCCAGCATCTCCGTCTTCTCCGCCTCGGTGAGTCGGCCGTTCTTCACCGCCTGGTCGAGCTTCTGCTCGGCCTGCTTCACCACGGCGTCGACGAGGCCGTCGGCCGACTTGCCGTGCGCCTTCGCGACCTGGGCCAGCGACTTGCCGTCGCGCAGCTCGTTCATCAGCTGGGCACGAGTCACGCCGAGGTAGTCCGCAGCGGCCGTGAGGCCCTGCTCGAACGGCCCGTGGCCATGGAGGCGGAAGCCGAAGTGGCCGTGCTGGTGGAACCGGGGCGGTCCGAGGCCGAAGGACGGTGCCCCGCCGGCGTCGATCACCTGCTTGAGCCGGTCGCCTTCCGCCTTCGTCAGACGTCCGTCCTTCACCGCTTCGTCCACCCGGTTCTTGAGCGCCTGCTTGAGCGCGCTCGAAAGCTGGGCGGGCGTGACGCCGAGCTGCTTGGCGGCATCGTCGATCACGGCCTGCGATTCCTCCTTGGGCGTGAGCGCCTTCGTCGCGGCGATGCCGCCGCCGACGACGATCACGGCCAGAAGGGCGATTCCCAGGAGGATGAGCTTGCGGCTCATGCTCCAACGGAACCACGCCTCCCTAAGAGGCCGCTAAGAGGAACTTAAGAATGCGGCAGCCGCCGCGCCGGGGTGGCGCGGCGGCTGCCCGGCTGCGCTACGGCTGTCGCTCCGTCACGCTGCCGTTCCGCCGTCGGGCGGCGTCATCACCGCGCCGAAGGCCACGGGCGGCGGCCCGAACCCGTGCCCGCCCGGCCCACCGGTGCCGTTCACCAGGTCGGTCATCCGCTGCTCGAGCCCCGGGAGCATCGCGTCGCGCTGCGCCGCGGTCATGCGCCCCGCCTTGACAGCGTCCGCCCACTCCTGCTTTTCCGCCTTGACGAGCGCCGCCACCAGCCCGTCAACGGACTTGCCTTCGCTCTTCGCGACCTGCGCGAGCGTCTTGCCGCCCTGGAGCGACGTGCGAAGCGACGCCTGGCCGACGCCGAGGTACGACGCGGCGACCGCGAGCTCGTCGCCCGGACCGTGCCCTGGCCCGAAGTGGCGATGGAAGCCGGGCCCGCCGACGCCGAGGAGCGGGATCTCCCCGGAGTCGATCCGCTGCTTCAGCTCGGTCCCTTGCGCCTGGGTCAGCCGCCCTGCTTTGACCGCGGCGTCGACCCGGTTCTTCAGCGCCTGCTTCAGCGCCGCGGACAGCTTGTCGGCGGAGACGCCGAGCTGGCTCGCTGCATCGTTCACCACCGCCTGGCTCTCCTGCTTCGGCGAGGTCTGGTTGGCCGCGATCGCGGCCCCACCGCCGGCTACGGCGACGACCGCAGCCGCTCCTGCCGTGATCTTCCTGAGGTGTCGCATCTGTGCCTCCTTCGTTGGATGACGTGCCATGCGAAGGAGGAAACCGCCGGCGCCTAAGCGGCCCCTAAGCCGCGCCGCAATGTTTTCTAAGAGTTCGGCCGGGCGCCGTTGAGACGGATCGTGACGCGGGTGCCGCCGCCATCGGCGCGCTCGGCGACGACCTGGCCGCCGTGTGCCTCGGCCACCTGCCGGACGATCGCGAGCCCGAGGCCGGACCCCGGCATCGTCCGCGCCGAGCGCGAGCGGTAGAAGCGATCGAAGACGTACGGGAGGTCGGAATCGTCGATGCCCGGGCCGTGATCCCGTACCTCGACCGTGCCGTCGGCGACACGGACGTCGACCTCGCCGCCGGGCGGGCTCCACTTGGCCGCGTTGTCGAGCACGTTGCCGATGGCGCGCTCGAGCGACGCCGGCACCCCGCGGACGACGGAGCTCGTGAGGTCGGTCTTGAACTGCACCCCGGGACGATCGCGGCTCGTCCGGTCGACCGCGTCGGCAGCCACCAGGTCGAGCCGCACGTCCTCCGGCTCGCTGGGCATCGCGTCGCCGCGCGCCAGCTCGATCAGCTCCGAGATCAGCGCCGTCATCTCGCCGATCTGCTCCACGACGTCGTCGAGCAGCTTGCGCCGCTCGACCGGGTCGAGCTCCCGGTCGCTCATCAGCACTTCGAAGTTCGTCCGGAGGCTCGTCAGCGGCGTGCGGAGCTCGTGAGAGGCGTCCGCGACGAGCTGCCGCTGCGCCTTCGTCGAGTCCTCGAGCGCGCCCAGCATCGCGTTGAAGCTGCCCGCCAGCCGGCTGAGCTCGTCCTGGCCGCCGGCCTCAATTCGCTCCGACAGATCGCCGGTCTCGGCGACCCGCTCCGTCGCTCTGGTCAGGCGGGTCACCGGGGCGATCGCCGCCCGGGTGACGATCAACCCGAGTGCCACGGCAAGCGCAATCCCGACGAGGCTCGCAAGGATCAGGAAGGTTCGGAGGCGGTCGAGCGTGTTGTCGACCTCCGTGAGGGGCCGAAGCACCTGGAACGCCCAGCCCGGCCGCCCCGGGAACGTCAGCACCCGGACATGGGTGTCCTTGACCGTCTCGTCGGTGAAGAAGCCTTCCGACTGGCCGGAGGCGACTCGGAGCACCCGGTCGGTCACGGGGATCGGAACCTCGGCACCCCGCTGCAGCAGCGTGAAGCCGTCCCCACGGACCGCTTGGACGTAGCCGCCCGGCCCCCCGAAAGGCGGCTCGGGCACGTCGAAGTCGCCGCTTCGCGGCGGGATGCCCTGGATCTGCTCCGCGCGGGCCTGCAGCGCGTCGTCCACCTGACTGCGGAGCTCCTGCCGGACGACGACGTAGACCGTCACGGATGCGAGCACGACGGCGAGCGCTACGGCGGCGGCCGCGGCGAGCGTCAACCGTGCACGAAAGCTCATGACTCTCGCAAGGCGTACCCGACGCCGCGGACGGTCTGGATCAAGCGCGGTTTACCGCGGGCCTCGGTTTTGCGCCGCAGGTAACCGATGTAGACGTCCAGCGAGTTCGAGGCGAAGCCGAAGTCGTAGCCCCAGACGCGCTCGAAGATGATCGACCGCGTCAGGACCTGCTTCGGGTTCGTCATGAAGAGCTCGAGCAGGTTGAACTCGGTCCGGGTCAGCTCGATCACGTCGCCGCCGCGTCGAACCTCGCGTGTGCCCGGGTCGAGCTCGATGTCGGCGAACCGGAGCACGCCGTCAAGCGACGGCGTCCCGCGCCGGATCAGCGCCCGCACTCGGGCGAGCAGCTCCTCGAGCGCGAACGGCTTGACGAGGTAGTCGTCCGCGCCGGCGTCGAGGCCTTCGACGCGATCGCCGACGGCGTCGCGGGCGGTCAGCATCAGGACGGGCACCGAGTCCCCGCTTCGACGGATCCGGCGGCATACCTCGAGCCCGTCGATGCCGGGCATCAGGATGTCGAGGACGACGGCGTCGGGGTGGCCGTTCGCCGCGAGGCGCGCGAGCGCCTCCTCGCCGTCGGCCGCCAGGTCGACCTCGTACCCCTGCAGCTCGAGCGCGCGCCGAAGCGCGTCGCGCACGGCGCGCTCGTCGTCGACAACCAGGATCTTCACGGGCGAATTGTGGCGAACGCAGCTAAGAAAACCGTGAGATCAGCCGGTGATCCCGTGTGCCTGCAGCCAGTCGCGCACCGCCTGGTAGAGCCCTTCCACCATGTGGCTCGAGCGGGCCTGCTCGTCCAGAAGGCCGTTCGGCGTCAGCACCAGGCCGTGCGTTCCGCCCGGGAAGACCCGGTAGGAGAAGTCGCGGCCGGGCTCGTGCGTCAGGGGATCGAGCCGCTCTGCACAGAGCCTCGACGGCACGATGCGGTCCTTCCCGCCGAAGAGCCAGAACGCCGGAATCCGCATCGCGCGGATCGAGGGCATCGGGTCGACGCCGCTCGGCCCCGCACGGCGGACCTCCGCCTCTAGCTCCTCGTCGGTCCGCGTAGGCGGGGATCGGCCCTGGTCGTTCAGCTGCGCCCAGAGATCGGTCTCGCCCTGCGTCAGGGTCGGTGGCACGAACCCGACCATGAAGCGGATCGCCGGCTCGCGTGACGCCGCCAGCGGCATGATCCAGCCGGCCTGGCTGACGCCGGCGATGCCGATGCGGGCGGCGTCGATCTCCGGCTGGGTCCTGAGCCAGCGCGCCTGCGCCTCGACGTCCCGGGCGTAGCGGTCGACCACGGATGCGGTCGGGAAGTCGCCCGGATAGGCGCCGCCGGACTGGCCGACGCCGCGCTTGTCGCAGCTCAGCGTGGCGATGCCGAGGTGGTTGAAGTAGAGCTGGTTGATCGAGTTGTACGACCGCGGCGCTGGGCCGCCGCCGTGGGCGAACGCGATCGCAGGCCGCCGTCCGCTCCCGGGCGGGATCGCGAGCGTGCAGCCGAGGAGCGCGCTCCCGCTCCGGACGAACACCTCCTCCTCGAGTACAGGAACGCGGCGGGCGGACGTCCCGAGCCAGGCGGCGGTCCCGGCTGAGAAGGCGGCCGTCCCGGCCGTGGGGCTGCGGGTCTGGAGCCCGGCGCCGACGGCGTACGTCGACCCGCGCGTGCGGTACAGGCCGCGGACCTCTCCCTCGTCGTAGAGGCTCGCGACCCGCGGGCCTTGCCCGGACCAGACGCCGAGCGGGCGGCCGTCGGCGAAGCGGTACAGGCCGAGCGTCGCCTCCTGCAACGGGCTGCCCCGGCGCAGCGAGAACCGGCCGCGGACGGCGCGGTTCCGGACCGACCCGGTGATGCGACCGCTCTTGAGGCGACCGTCGAAGGCGAGCCGACCCGGGCGGGCTGGGATCGACAGGCGCAGACGGCGGCCGGTGATCCGCGCGCCGACCGCGGTGCGAGCGGCGTGGCCGCGGCCGAGGCTGACGACCGCCCGTCGCCCGCGGATCTGGATCGAGATCGGCGCCGGTTCGACTCCCGCCGGGCTCCTGAAGGAGATCGTCCCCACCCAGCTGCCGGACAGACCGGTGGCGGCGTTCGCGCCGGACCCGCCGCAGGCGATGACGGCGATGATCGCGGTGATCGCCCGGCGCTTCACCGCTCGAGCTCCGCGATCGCGTTCTCCGCCCAGGCGATCTCGAGCTCGGTCTTCTGGATCCCGAGCTGCAGCAGGAAGTAGTGGAAGTAATCGTGGCCGGTGCGCGTGTTCGTCAGCTCGACCGCGCGGAGCACGTCGAGGTACTCCTGACGGTCGGCGACGTACTGCCGATAGTGCGCGACGAGCGAGTCGCGGCTCTGGAGGCCGCCGTAGAACGTCTTCAGCATGAAGAGCTGCGAGTCGCCCGGGACCGGTTCCTCGAGCCACATGCGCGTCAGCCGCTCGCCTTTCATCGTCACGCGATAGAGCTGACGGTCCGGCCCGCGGACGGCGGGCGCACTGCGCTGGGTCGCGAGGCCGCGTTGGACGAGCCGTGGGAGTACGGCGTAGAGGTGGCTCTTCGTCGGCGTCCAGATGTAGCCGACGCTCTTCTCGACGAGCTTGAGCAGGTCGTAGCCGGAGACGGCGCGGTGGCGGGTCTCGACGGTGAGGACGGTCAGGACGGCGTACTCGGTCGTGGTCAGCGCCGCGGTGCGAGGGCGAATCGGTCTACTAGTCCTCATAGGACTAGACACTACAGCGGCGCAAGAGCCGCGACGTTGCGCGGCGGTTAAGCGGCTAGGCCGGGGCGGCCGCGGGCTCCGCGGTTGCGGTCTCGGCCTGCCAGACCTGGTTGAGGCCGCTCTGCAGGTAGGCGTTGTAGGCCGGAGAGATCACGATGAAGAGGATCAGCGCGATCCAGCCGTTGATCGGGTCCACACCGGCCAGCCGCTGAGCGGCCTGCACCCGTTTCGTCGTGTTCCAGATCGAGACGAGGGCCGGAACGATGATCAGCGCGCCGAGGGTGACCGCGAGCAGTGAGGTTCCTGGGCTCGTGCCGAGCTCGTTCGAGCCTTTCGCCCGGCCGTAGTCCCGCATCTCCCGGTTGATGTAGTACCACCAGAAGAAGAAGTAGATCCCGAGGGTGATGAAGGGCAGCAGCGCCGGCGCCAGGATGTGCCGGATCTTCGCGGTCGAGTCGGTGCCGGGGATGGTGACGACCTGGGCCATCAGGCGGCCACCGTCTCGAACTGCGGGATGATCTGGTCACCGTAGGCGGCGAGCGTCTCCTCCTGGCTGTGCGTCATGAGGTAGATGTTGAACTGGTCGACGCCGACTCCTTCGAGCTCCTTCAGCTTCGTCGTCACCTGCTCGACGTTCCCGAGCACGCAGAAGCGGTCGCAGATCTCGTCGGTCACGAACTCCCCGTGGGCGGCGCCGACCCGGCTGTGGTCCTTGTAGTCGTAGAACTTCCGCGCCTTGACAAAGTCGGTCAGCGCGTGCGGGATCTCGGACTCCCAGCCGTAGCGCTCGATCAGGTCCATCACGTGGTTCGAGACCATCGCGGGGACCCACCGCACCTGCTCGCGCGCGTCGGCGAGGTCGTCGGAGATGTGGCTCGGCGCGCCGACGATGCACTTGAGCTCGGCCGGGTCGCGGCCCACCTCCTCCGCCGCCTTTCTCGCCGTGTCCATGATCCACTGGAGGATCTGTGGATCGGCGAGCTGAATGATCACGCCGTCAGCGACACGGCCTGCGACGGCGAGCGCCTTCGGGCCGTAGCCGGCGATCCACATCGGGATCTCAGGCTGGTCCTTCGCCCACTCGAGCTGAAGCTGCTTGCCGTTCCACTCGACCGACCGGCCGTTCATCAGGTCCTTGATCATCCGGCAGCGCGCCTCGAACTCAGCCACCCGGACCGGCTTCAGCCCGACGACCCGGCGCGACGAGTCGCCGCGGCCGATCCCCATCGCCATCCGGCCGTTCGAGATGTCCTGCATCGTCGCGTACCAGCTGGCCGTGACCGTCGGGTCGCGAATGCCCGGGTTGGTGACGAAGTGCCCGAGCTTGACCGTGTCCGTGCGCGTCGCCGCAACCGGAAGCGTGGCGTACGAGTCCTGCCAGAGGATGTGGGAGTCGTAGGTCCAGACGTAGCCGAAACCATGCTTCTCCGTCAGCTCGACCAGCTCGAAGAACCGGGACTGCGGCGGGTCGGGCAGGACGGTGACACCGAAGTCGAGCATGGGGCCTCCTGATCGGCGGGCAGGGAAACCAGCATTTTCTCTTGAAAACCCAACCGTGGCAATCTGGAGCTACGTC
>DASTHD010000002.1:0-11563 GCA_035605555.1 Gaiellaceae bacterium | reverse complement strand
CGCACGAGCTCGACCTTCGTCAGGTCGCCGATCAAGAGCACGTCGAAGAGGCCGTCGTCGGGCTCGGCGTCCGGCGTGATCTTCATCCCGCCGGCGAGGTAACGGCCGACGGCGACGATCACGTCGTCCATAACCGCCTCGCGGGTCTCGGCGTCGACGGCGACGCGCAGCGGGACGTTCTGCCAGCGGGCGAACACCGCTAGGAGCGCAATCGCGTAGGACGCCTTGCCGCCGAGCGCCTTCGTCGTGTCGTTCGCGCGCCGGGCCACGGCGCCGCTCATCCCCACGCTGGCGATGTTCGCGAACCAGGCGGTGTGGTCGCCGCCGTTCGCGCGGTAGGTCGCGCGGCCGAGGTCGAACGGCTTCGCCTGCCCCTCGGTGGCGATCTCGAGCGCCGGGCCGAGCCGCTTTGGAATCTCGTGGGTCCGGGCGAAGTCCCAGCCCGTTCCGCGTGGGATCAGCGCGAGCTCGACGCCCTCGCGGCCGGCGACACCGTTCACGACCTCGTGAACCGTTCCGTCGCCGCCGACGACCACGAGCAGCGAGGCGCCGTTGTCCGCCGCCTCCCGGGCCAGGTCGCCGAGCTGGCCGGGGCCCTCGGAGAAGATCGCCTCGCCGCGGAGCCCCGCAGCATGAGCGGCCCTGGCGATGTCGGGCCAGCGCTTCCCCGTCTTCCCGTTGGCCGACGCCGGGTTGACGAGGAAGACCGTCTCGCTCAGTGGTCGTCCGCCGTGATGGTGCGCAGGGCGAGCTCCGTCATTTGGTCGACGGCCGCCTTCATCTCCTCGTCGGAGATCCGCACGAACTCACCTTCGACCACCACGTCGCTGACGGTCAGGAGACAGCCCGTCTGCACCTTGCGCAGCGCGCCGAGCGTGAAGATCACCGACGCCTCCATCTCTACCGCCAGGATGCCGCGGTCGGACCAGCGACCGTACTGACCGTCGTCGGGGTTGTAGAAGAGGTCGCTCGAGACGATCGGACCGACCCGGACCGGCTTTCCGAGCTCCTTGGCCGCGTGCACCGCGCCGTGAACGAGGCCCCAGTCCGCCGTCGGGACGTGCGGCTCGAAGTTCACGAGCTTGACCGCCGTCTGGTCGGCGGCGACGGCGGAGATCGCGACGATCAGGTCGCCGAGAGCCATGTCGGGCTGGAGCCCGCCGCAGGTGCCGACGCGGAGCAGGCGCTTCACCCCGAGCTGGACGAGCTCCTCGGTGACGATGGCAGCCGAGGGGCAGCCCATGCCCGTCGCCTGGACGGAGACCGGCTTCCCTTGAAAGGTCCCCGTGTAGCCGAGCATCCCGCGCTCCGCGTTCCGCTGGACGGGGTCGTCGAAGAAGGTCTCCGCGATGTACTTGGCCCTGAGCGGGTCCCCCGGGAGCAGGCACGCCTCGGCGTAGTCGCCGGGCTCGGCGCGAACGTGGATCGGCATGGACGGGGAAGCCTATTCGGCCCGGGACGTGGGAAGCGGCGGCAACGAACGCCGCTCGCTTCGGCTGCGCCGGTCGCGGATCACCCCGCGCACGGCGAGGAGGACGATCAGGAGGATCGCGCCGCCGACGAGCCCGAACGGGGCCAGGAACCACGCGTAGCTGACCCGGCTCTGGCCGCCGGCCGCCGCCTGGCCCGGCACGAGGTCGTACGTCGAGACCATCGGGCCTCGGTTTCCCTGCTTTGGCAGCGGTGCGAACACGGCGACCGGGAAGACGGAGTCGACGAGCCAGTGCTTGCCGACCTTCCGCATGTCGATCGTCAAGGCGAGCGGATGCGTCTCCTTCTTCAAGTCCGGCATCACGAGGAGGTCGAGGTTGACCTGGTTCTGGAAGGCGAAGTTGACCGTCCAGCCGTGGAACGACTGCCCGTGGCGCAACGGGAAGGGCTGGACCGGGATGTCGCCCGCCCGCCACTGCTTCGCGGTCGCCTGGCTGCGCAGGTTCGGCGTCGCCGCTGCGTATGCCGTCTCCGGATGGTTCCGTGCCACCGCCGCCGGCACGAACTGGTCGAGCGCCTCGCTGATCTGACGCCGGATCGCCCTCGTCACCTTGAGCGGCTTCTCGCCGCGGCCGGTGTCGATCGCCTGCTGCTTCCCGAAGGTGTCGGGCGGCAGCTTCTGCGGGCCCGGCATCGCCGAGATCGCGACCACAACGACAACCGCCGCGACGAGCGCGCCGGCGGCCCACGCGAGCCTTCTCCGCCTCCGCGGTGAGCTGAGAACCGACCCCATCACGCTCATGAAACCACTGAAACCTTTACGTTGGTGTTAAGCGGCTTTGGCCGTCTTCCCACGGTAGCGCTTGATCTTCGTTCGGTTGCCGCAGACGGACATCGAGCACCAGCGCGACGAGAGATTGCGCGACCTGTCGTAGAAAACCCAGCCGCAGACGTCCCTCGGACATGCCTTCAACCGCGCCCAGCTGCCGTCGGCCATGGCAGTGAAGACGACGGCGAGGATACGGCCGATCGCGCCGTCCAGTCCGCCCGCCCGAGGAAGTAGCGTCGGCGTCGCGTCGCGCTCGAAGCGGATCGAGAGCCGGGCGGCGGCGGACGCGCGCTCGAGGACGGCCAGCGCCTCCGGGTCGACCTCGCCTCCGGCGTTGACGAGCAGCACGCGCCGCAAGGCCTCGCGCAGCTCCAGGGCGCGGTGGAGGTCTCCGTCACCGAGCGGAGCGGCACCGCGTGAGAGCGCGCCGATCCGAATCAACACGTCGTAGAGCGCCGCCGAATCCGTGAGCTCCTCGATGCCGTTCTCGATGTCGACCGTGTTCACGAACGACTGCACGAGGCGCATCGGCTCGGGGGCCGGCTGCCGGTCGCCTGGATCTGGAAGCATGCTGTCCTGAGGGTACAGGGAAACGACACCACCGTCACCCCTACGCTGGAGTCAGTGGCCGTCACGATCCACGAACCGACGCTCGAGCAGGTGCTCGAGTTCTGCGAGCGCTCGCCGATCGAGCGCGTCTTCCTCGACGAGTCGGCGCGCCGCGGATTCGGCCGACTGCTCGCCACGCTGAACCGCGATCGAGTGGAGGCTCTGTGCCACTTCGGCGCCAACATCGTCCCCTCCGGTGAGGGGACCGACGCCTTCGCGGAAGCCGCGGTCCGGTCGAACGCCCGCATGATCATTGGCGACGAGGAGGCGGTGACGGAGCTTTGGGAGACCGCAGCCCCGGGCATGCCGCCTCCCCGCGAGGATCGGCCCGGGCAGCCGGTGTTCACGATCGCCGAGCCGCCCGAGCCGGGGGGTTCGGGGCTTCGGGCGGCGGTGCCGAACGATCTCGACCTGCTCCTGCCGGCCTGCGCGGCGACTCACGAGGGCGAGATCGGGATCGACCCGCTCAGGACCGACGCTACCGGCTTTCGCCGCCGCACCCGCCAGCAGATCGAGGACCGCCGCTCCTGGGTCTGGATC
The DNA here is from genome assembly GCA_035605555.1 of Gaiellaceae bacterium. Taxonomy (GTDB): domain Bacteria; phylum Actinomycetota; class Thermoleophilia; order Gaiellales; family Gaiellaceae; genus JACDAN01. The sequence continues at coordinate 8,154 of DASTHD010000002.1, read as the reverse complement.
GAGGACGACACGATCCTGTTCAAGGCGGAGGCGTCGGCCTGGACGCCGTTCGCCGTCCAGCTCCAGCAGGTCTGGGTCGATCCTCCCGCGCGGAACCAGCACTACGGGCAGCGGGGCCTGCGCGACCTGATCCGCCTGCTGCTCCGGCGCGTCCCGCGCGTGTGCCTGTTCGTGCGCGCCGACAATCCCGCCGCGATCCGGCTCTACGAAGCGGTCGGGATGAACCGCGTCGGCTCGTACCGGTCTCTGCTGTTCTAAGCCGTCATGGATCGAGCCCTGTTCGTCCGCCATGGCGAGAGCGAGTTCAGCGTGAAGGCGCTCGTGAACGGCGACCCCCGCGTGCTGGGGCCGCTGACCGAGGTCGGCCGGCAGCAGGCGCGGCAGCTGGGGGAGCGGCTGACCGGGGAGCCGATCGGCCTGTGCATCGTCACGGAGTTCCCGCGGACCGTGGAGACCGCGGATCTCGTGCTCGGCGACCGGCCGGTGCCACGGCTCGTCCTCCCGGAGCTGAACGATCCCTTCTACGGGGCGTTCGAAGGCGGGCCGCTGTCCGAGTACCGGAAGTGGGCAGCGACGCACGGGCCGGAGGATGTCCCGCCCGGCGCGGGCGAGAGCCGGCTCGCAATAGCGCATCGCTACCTCGAGGGCTTCCGGATCGTCCTGGCGCGACCCGAGTCGACCGTGCTCGTCGTCTGCCACTCGCTGTCGATCGCGTTCGCGCTCGCGGGGGCCGACGGGCGCGCTCCTCGCGCGAAGATGCCACTGATCACCTACGCCGAGCCGCACGTCCTCTACTCGAGCGACCTCAAGGAGGCGATCGAACACCTCGAAGCATGGACGCGCGACCCCGTCTACACGTGATCCGCCGGCTGCTGCTGATCGCGGTCGTCGCCTGGGTCGTCCGCTGGGCGGTCCTGTTCGCGGCGTCGGAGCTCGAGCGGCGCACGCGAAAATAGCTTCGTGGACCAGAACGACCTTCGCAGCCGCGTCGAGGAGCAGATCCGCCGACACGACCTGATCCCGCCCGGGGGCGACGTGCTCTGCCTCGTCTCGGGTGGAGCCGACTCCACCTGCCTCTGGCACGCGCTTCAGGAGCTCGGTTACTCGGTCTCGGCGCTGCACGTGAACCATGGTCTGCGCGGCGCCGAATCAGACGGCGATGCGGAGTTCTGCCGGACGGTGTTCGAAGCGGAGGTGGTCGAGGCGCCGGGATCGACCGAGGCCGATCTGCGCGAGCTCCGCTACGCGGTGGCGACCGACCGCCTCAGGGCGACGGGCCACACGGCCAGCGACCAGGTGGAGACGGTGCTCTACCGGCTGGTCTCGAGCGGCAAGCCGGGCGGGATCAAGCCGAAGCGGGAGGACGGCGTCGTGCGGCCGCTCCTGACCGTCTGGCGCGAGGAGACGGAGGCCTACTGCCGCGCCGTCGGCATGCCCTTCCGGACGGACTCGTCCAATCCGGACTCGAAGCGCGGACTCATCCGCGAGCAGATCCTGCCGCTCCTGCGAGAGCTCGATAAGCGCGCGGAGCAGAATCTGCTCGCGCTCGCCGAGGGCCGGCCGAGCCGGCTCGACGCGCTGCTCGCGAGCACCGCGGGGAGCGCACGGATCGACCTGGGCGGCGGGATCCAGGCGGTGCGCGAATATGATCGCGTGTGGGTTGAGCGGGGTCCGGTGCAGCTGAGCGGCGTGGTGCGTTGGGGCGCCTGGCGGATCAGCTCGAGCGTCCCCGGCCTGCACGTCCGCGGCTGGCGGGCGGGGGACCGGCTCGCGAACCGCTCGAAGAAGGTTCAGGATCTCTTCGTGGACGCCAAGGTCCCGAGGTCCGAACGTGAGGCGTGGCCGCTCGTCGTGCGGGGTGACGAGGTCGTCGCGGTGCCGGGCATCGTCGAGGCAGAGGGTGTCAGCGCGGAGCTCGTCGAGTGAGTCAAACCACGCAGGTCGAGCAGGGGATCGCAGAGATCCTGATCGAGGAAGACGCGCTGCGGGAGCGCGTCGCCGAGCTCGGGGCCGAGATCTCGGCCGACTACGCGGGCCGTGACCTCTTGCTGGTCGGCGTGCTCAAGGGCGCCGTCTTCTTCATGGCCGACCTGATGCGCTCGATCGACGTGCACTGCGAGGTGGACTTCATGGCGATCTCGAGCTACGGCGCCTCGACCGATTCCTCGGGTGTCGTGCGGATCCTGAAGGACCTCGACACCGCGATCGAAGGGAGAGAGGTTCTTGTAGTCGAGGACATCATCGACTCGGGTCTAACTCTGTCGTACCTGATGCGGAACCTTCGCGCCCGGAACCCCGCCTCGCTCGAGGTCTGCGCTTTGCTCACGAAGCCGGACCGGCGCGAGATCGATGTGCCGGTCCGCTACATCGGCTTCGAGATCCCGAATCGCTTCGTCGTCGGCTACGGACTCGACTTCGCCGAGCGCTATCGAAACCTGCGGTACGTCGGCGTGCTCGGCGACGACGCGATCGTCGGAGGCCACTGAACCACCCCGTATGGGGCAGGTTTTGGGGGTAAGGACACTGCTACCCTGACCGATAGATCCGGTATGAACCGTTTCTTTCGCTCTGCCCTCTTTCCGCTGATCGTGATCGTGCTGCTCGTCTATCTGGCGAGCCAGGCACTGATGGGCGAGAAGCCGAAGCAGAAGCTCACCTACTCGGAGCTCCAGACCCAGGTCGCGAACCAGGGCAGTTCGGGGACGCCCGAGATCAAGGAGATCGTCATCAGCCCGAAGAACCAGGAGATGACGGTCGAGTACCAGCCGACCGACGGCGGCGACAAGGGCACGAAGACGAAGGTCGCCTACCCGAGCCCGGAGTCGCTCGTGACCTTCGAGCGCGACATGCGCACCCACAACGTCGAGTACGACTCGAAGAGCACCGGTGGGTCGCCGTGGTGGTCGCTGCTCACCTCGCTGCTGCCGTTCGTGCTCCTCTTCGGTTTCTGGATCTTCCTGATGAACCAAGTCCAGGGCGGCGGTTCGAAGGTGATGAGCTTCGGCAAGAGCCGCGCCAAGCGGATGACGCCCGACTCGCCGAAAATCGGCTTCAAGGATGTCGCCGGCGTGGACGAAGCGGTCGAGGAGCTGCACGAGATCAAGGAGTTCCTCGAGAACCCGAAGAAGTTCCAAGCCCTGGGGGCGCGCATCCCGAAGGGCGTCCTGCTCTACGGGCCTCCCGGCACAGGTAAGACGCTCCTCGCGAGGGCGGTCGCCGGTGAGGCCGGCGTGCCGTTCTTCTCGATCTCCGGTTCCGACTTCGTCGAGATGTTCGTCGGCGTCGGCGCCTCGCGCGTCCGCGACCTGTTCGAGCAGGCGAAGCAGGCCGCGCCGTGCATCGTCTTCATGGACGAGATCGACGCGGTCGGGCGCCATCGCGGTGCCGGCCTCGGCGGCGGGCACGACGAGCGCGAGCAGACGCTGAACCAGCTCCTCGTCGAAATGGACGGGTTCGAGCTGAAGGACAACATCATCCTGATCGCGGCCACGAACCGGCCGGACATCCTCGACCCGGCCCTGCTCCGTCCGGGCCGCTTCGACCGGCAGATCGTCGTCGACCGGCCCGACCGGAACGGCCGCAAGAAGATCCTCGAGGTGCACGCCAAGGGCAAGCCGATTGCGAGCGAGGTCGAGCTCGACACGCTGGCCGCCGGGACGCCGGGCTTCACCGGCGCCGACCTCTCGAACCTCGTCAACGAGGCCGCGCTGCTCGCAGCGCGCCGCGGCAAGAAGACGATCGAGCAGGAGGAGCTCGAGGAGGGGATCATGCGCGTGATCGCCGGCCCGGAGAAGAAGACGCGCCTCCTGTCCGAGGAGGAGCGGAAGGTCACGGCGTACCACGAGATGGGTCACGCCCTCGTCGGCCACCACCTCGACCAGGACACGGACGTCCACAAGATCTCGGTCATCTCGCGCGGCCAGGCGCTCGGCTACACGATCTCGCTCCCGCGTGAGGACCGGTACCTGACACGGAAGTCGACGTTGATGGATCAGCTGGCAGCGACGCTGGGCGGCCGGGCGGCTGAGGAGCTTGTCTTCAACGAGGTCACGACCGGCGCAGCGAATGACCTCGAGAAGGTCACGCACACGGCGAAGCAGATGATCATGCGCTTCGGCATGAGCGAGAAGCTCGGCCCGCGCGTCCTCGGGCGGAACCACGACATGCCGTTCCTCGGCCGCGAGATGAGCGCCGAGCCCGACTACTCCGAAGAGGTCGCCCGCGAGATCGACGAGGAGATCCGCCGCGTGATCGAGGACGCGCACGAGCGCGCGCTCGCCGTGCTCCGGGAGCACATGGACGAGCTGCACCGGCTGTCGGCGATCCTGATCGAGCGCGAGACGATCGACAAGGATCAGTTCCTGCTGCTGCTCGAGGGCGCTACCCAGGAAGAGGTCTTCCCGGACGAGGCTCCGTCCACGACCGAGGCGGAGCAGCCGAAGGAGCGGCGGCCGGTGCCGAAGCCGAAGCCGTTCCCGGTGCCCGGCTCGATGATGCAGCCGCCGCCGCCCGACCCCGCCAAGAGCTAGCGCTCGCGACGGGCATAGGACGCGGCCGCGCCGCGTTCTTTTCTGAATGGGCTCACGGCGGACCGCGTACCTGCTGCTGCTGGGGATGGCGGTCTGTTTCGGCGGCACCTGGCCGGCCGGGAAGCTGGCGGTGGAGGAGTTGGAGCCGTTCACCGTGGCCGCGGCGCGGTTTCTCCTCGCCTCGGTGATCCTGGCGCTCTGGGCCGCCCGCCGCGGCCCGCTGCGGCTGCCGGCCCGCTCGGATCTGCCGCTCGTGCTCGCGATGGGCGCGACGGCCGTGGCCGGGTACAACGTCCTCTTTCTCTACGGGCTCGAGCTCGCTCCCGCGACGGACGGGGCGATCATCGTTCCCGGCCTCGCACCGGTGTTCGCCGTCCTGATCGGCTGGGTGGCGCTCGGGGAGCGGAGCTCCGGGCGGGCACTCCTCGGCCTCGGGCTGGCGCTGGCCGGGCTCGTCGTGGTCGTCGATCCGAGTGGGCCGGTGGATCGCGATCGCCTCGCCGGCGCGGCGCTCTTCGTCGCCGGTGCAGTTTGCTGGGGCATCTACTCGCACGTCGGGAAGCCGGCGACGGAGCGGTTCGGCGCGGTGACGGCCACCTTCTACGCCACCGCCGCCGGAACGCTGATGCTGATCCCGTTCAGCGTGGTGGAGCAGGGCTGGCGGGGGCTGGGCGACTCAGGCCCGGACGCCTGGCTGCCGATCGCGTACCTCGGCATCTTCGGGACCGTCCTCGCGTTCGTCTTCTTCTACGAGGGCGTCAGGAGGATCGGTTCCTCGCCTGCGTTGTCCTTTGCGCTGCTCGTGCCGGTGTTCGGCGTGCTGTCGTCGGTGGCGATCTTGGGAGAGGAGCTTCGCCCCAGCACCGTGGTCGGAGGCGCGGCCGTGATCGCCGGGCTCTGGCTGATCCAGCGCCGCGGCGAGGCTGAGCCCGTTAGCAAGCGTCGCCGTCGGGGAACAACGCGCCAATGCGATTCCGACGCGGCGCACGCCTCGATCCCGGGCAGGTAACCGACGTCCGCGGCCGGCGGATGTCCGCCCCCGGCGGCCTAGCCGTCGGCGGCGGAGGGATCGGTGTCGCCGCGCTTGTGATCTATCTGCTGATCGCGTTCCTCGGCGGTGGGGAGGGGCTCGGGCAGCTCGCGCCGCTCGAGGAGCAGCGGGTCGGTCAGGGGGACACGCCAAGCGAGGTCTCGCAGGAGTGCCAAACGGGCGAGGACGCGAACGAGCGGCAGGACTGCCGCATCGTCGCCGTCGTGAACTCGGTGCAGCAGTTCTGGAACGGCGTCTTCGAGCGGAGCGGCCGACAGTATCGGTACTCGGACACCGTCTTCTTCACCGACCAGATCCAGACAGGGTGTGGGGTGGCGACGTCGCAGGTGGGGCCCTTCTACTGCCCACGCGACCAGCTCGTCTACATCGACCTCGGCTTCTTCGACGAGATCCAGTCGCGGTTCGGCGCCGGCGCCGCGCCCTTCGCGCAGGCGTACGTGCTCGCGCACGAGTACGGCCACCACGTCCAGGACCTGCTCGGCGTCCTCGACCGGATCGGCAACGACACGCAGGGGCCCGAGAGCCGGGCGGTGCGCTCGGAGCTCCAGGCCGACTGCTACGGCGGGGTCTGGGCCGCGCACGCGGTCGAGACCGGGTTGATCGAGGACCTGACACAGGCCGACATCAACGACGCCGTCGACACCGCGGCAGCGATCGGAGACGACCGGATCCAGGCGCAGACGCAGGGCCAGGTGTCGCCGGAGACGTGGACGCACGGATCGTCCGAGCAGCGGCGCCGGTGGTTCTCGCGCGGCTACGAGCAGGGAAAGCCGGCCGCCTGCGACACCTTCAGCGGCGCGATCTAGAACCGTAGGCTCTATGGCGTGCTGCTGTTCCACGTGCACTTCGAGGTGCAGGACGTCCCGGCTGCCGAGGCGGAGCTCGAGCGCGACGGGTTCGCGCTCCGGGCCCGGTTCGCCTACCTGGGACAGGACGTGCGGCGCTTCGGGCCCGACGAGCCGCTCGCCGGCGCTCGCCTGAGGTTGTCCGAGCTCGAGCAGGGCGCCGTCAACGTCGTCCTGATGCCGTCGCGGTTCCCCGAGCGGCGGCTCGGTCACTTCGGGGTGAGCGCGAGCCCGGGCGAGCACGCGGCTGTGCTTGGTCGCGCCGACGAGCTCGGGCTCCGCTCGAAGCCGGACGAGGTGCGCAGCTTCGTCGAGCTCGACCGGCAGTTGCGCCTCGAGGTCTCGGATGGTCGCCGCTACGGGTACGACGACGCCCAGGTCGAGACGCTCCGGATCGAGCGCCTCGAGATCGCGTCGGCAGATCCGGAGGCCGCCGGCGCCCGGCTCGAGGGCCTCGTCGGCCCGCAGGTGGCGGCCCAGGTGTCGTTCGTCTCCGGCCCGGAGCGGTTCGCGCGGCTCGAGTCGTGGAAGCTCGGATGAGCGAGCGGTTTCCGCGGCCGTCCGTGATGGGCGTCGTCAACGTCACGCCGGACTCGTTCTCGGACGGCGGCGTGAACTTTCGATCCGAGGATGCGGTCGCTTCCGCTCGGCGCATGGTCGACGAGGGCGCGGCGATCGTGGACATCGGCGGCGAGTCCACCAAGCCGGGGTCGGATCCGGTCTCGCTGGAGGAGGAGCTGCGCCGGGTGGTGCCCGTCCTCGAGGAGCTCGCCGGGGAGGTGCCGGTGTCGATCGACACGGCGAAGGCGGAGGTTGCCCGCCGCGCGCTGGCGCTCGGCGCCGAGCTCGTGAACGACGTGACCGCGCTGCGCGGCGATTCGGCGCTGGCCGGCGTCGCGGCGGAGTCGGGCGCCTACGTCTGCCTGGTGCACATGCTCGGCGAGCCTCGCACGATGCAGGTCGATCCTCGCTACGACGACGTGGTCGCCGAGGTGAAGGCGTTTCTCGAGGAACGCCTGCGGTTCGCGGTCGACGTCGGGATCGCCGAAGAGCGCGTGCTGCTCGACCCCGGGATCGGGTTCGGCAAGACCGTCGAGCACAACTTCGAGCTGATCCGGCGGCTGGACGAGCTCGTCGCGATCGGGCGGCCGCTTGTGGTCGGCTTTTCGCGGAAGCGCTCGCTCGGCCGGATCCTCGGCGATCCGGAGGCGACGACCGGCCCGCTCTCGGCGAGCATCGCGGCCGCCGTTGCGGCCTACGAGCGCGGCGCGACCATCCTCCGCGTCCACGACGTGCGAGAGCACGTCGAGGCACTCACGGCGGCGAGGGCGGTCGTGGGGTGAGCGTCCGGATCGAGCTCGTCGGCCTCGAGGTGTTCGGCCGGCACGGCGTCGAGGACGACGAGCGACAGCACGGACGCGTCTTCGTCTACGACGTCGCGCTCGACGTTCCCGAGCCGGCCTCGGACGAGCTCGATGCGACCGTCGATTACCGCGCGGTCGCCGCCTGCGTGCACGAGGTCTCCGATGCCCGGAGCTACAAGCTGATCGAGCTGCTCGCCGGTGCCGTCGCGGAGGAGCTGCGAGCCCGTTTTCCGGCCGAGCGGGTTCGCGTGACGGTGAAGAAGTCCGGCATCAACCCGGCCGGGTTGATCGTCAGCCACTCGGCTGCGACAGCAGAGCGCTAGGCGGCAGCCGAGCGCTAGGCGGCAGCTTGACCGGCCTCCCAC